>SXNM01000068.1 GCA_005777155.1 Pseudomonadota bacterium
CAGCAGCAGCAGGAGCAGCAAAACAGCAAGCAACCGCCTCCCCTCGACCTGCCTTTGCCGGCCGGTCCCGCGGCCCCACCAACGAGCCCTGGCTGGACCGGCCGCGAGATCGCCGGCGTGTCGTTGCTCGGCGGCGGCGTGGTGCTCGCCATCCTCGGTATCGCCAGCCACACTTCGGCCAACAGCGTGGCCAACGCCATCGAGGATAGGTTGGCGGCGTCGCGTCGCGTCGAGGGCGGCATCACCTTCTATCCTGGCGTGACGCAGGTCGAGGTCGACCGCGCCCGCAGCGACCACGACGGCCTGCTCACGCGCGGCCACGTCCTCGTCGGCCTCGGCGTCGCCAGCGTCGGCGCCGGCGCTTGGCTGTGGTTTGCCCGCGACCGAGCTGGGGTGCCGAGCGCGGCGCTGCAGCCGCTGCCGGGCGGCGGGCTCTTGCTCGTCGGCGGGGGCTTCTGATGGCGATGAACCACGCTCAGCGCGGCGAGGGGGCAGCGGCGACTGCGCCGGGGCCGTGGCGCGGGGCATTGACCGTGATGCTGGCGCTGCTCGCATTGGCGGCGATCGGCTGCGGCAGCGGCCTCGATCCCAAGCAGAGCGACGCCCGCTACGCCTGCACCACCACAGCGGACTGCACGACCGGCGACGCCTGCGTCTGCGGCTTCTGCCAGCCGCTAGGCGTGACCCCGAGCTGCCTCGCCTCATCGGGCGGTGGCACGGACGCAAGCGGCGACAGCGCCGGCGGTGACGCTGCGACGGCCGACACCGCCGACACGGCAAGCACCGCCGACACCGCCGACACGACCGACGCCGCTGACACCGGCAGCGGTCCGTGCAGCCCGCGCACTTGGCAGGGCTGTCAGGAGGGCGACGGCTGCTACGTCGACAGCAAGGGCGTCACCAGTTGCCTCAAGGCCGGCACGCTCGGCCTCAACCAGCCCTGCGACCCTCAGGCCTCGTCCCCCCCTTGCGGCAAGGACGGCGCCACCCCAATGAGCTGCGACATGGTCGACAAGAAGTGCCTGCACCTCTGTAACACCAGCAAGCAGGCCTGCCCGAAGGGCCTGCAGTGCTATGAGCTCGGCAGCCCCGCTTGGCCCGACCACGCCGGAGTCTGCGCCCCCTAGGCGACGCCGGTCTTTCGGGCCCCGGGTCGGTGCCACGCCTGGCGATTAGCGCCGCAACCCGAGCCCGATGCCGACCCACGGCAGCCCTCGCACGCCGGCCTCAGCTCGGACGTGCAGGCCGCCGCTGAGCTCAAAGGCCAAGCCGCCGCTCAGCTGCAGCGACGGCAGCGCCGCCGGCGTCGAATCTGAGAGGCGACCGGCCTGTCGCCAGTGCGGGCAGCGCGCCTCGGCGCCAGCTTGGCAGCCAGGCAGCACCTCGACGCGGCTGACGTCACCGACGGGGATGGCGAGGCCGAGCCCAGCGCGACCGATGAGAGAGAGGCGGCCGACCAGCGGGCGCCAGTAGGCGTAGGTGAAGGCGAGATCGAGCGCGATGGCGTCGATGTCGATGTAGGTCACCGCGCTGCCGTCGCCCCACCAGTTGCGGGCGGGCATCAAGGGCACGCCGACACCGACGCGGGCACCAAAGGCATGGCGCGGCGAGGTTGGCCACAACACCGAGACGTCGACCGCGGCGCCGCGGACGCTGGCGAAGCCGATGTAGCCGAGGCCCTTCAACGCCGAGTCGGGCATGGCGACGGCGCCGGCGTCCAGCAACACCATCAGCGCAGGAAGCGCCTCGATCGGTGGCGGCTCCGGGCGTGGAGGCGGCGCGGCAGGCGGCGGGGCGGTAGGGCCGACGCGCTCCTTGCGCGCCGGGGGCTCGACAGGGCGCTTGACCTGCGGCGTCAGCGACGGCAAGCGGGCGCCAGGGGCCGGAGCGGGCTCACCATTCAGCAGGGCCCGGCCGCCCTGATCGGGCACGAGCAGCGGCGGCGGCGGTGGCAGCGCGCCTGCGGCGGCCTGTGCCAGCGTGACGGCAGGCCAGAGGGCCGCCGCGATCGCCAGCGACGTCACGCTGGCGACCAGCCGGCGCGCTGCGGGTCGCCCGATGGCTGGCCGCGTGCTGCGCTCGGGTGCTGCCATACTGACCACTCCCCGCTGCAGCCGCGCCGAGCGCCCACCCTGGGCCCTCAGGTAGGTGCCGGGCAAGCTAACGCGTGGCGAGTTCGACGACAAGGACAGCGGCGACCGCGACAGGGCAGCGGCGACGTCGTCGTCTGCGGCGGCCGAGCGAGGGGGCGTCTGAACAGCGTAGGGTGGCAGCGCGACGCGCAACTGCCAATCTGGCCGCGACGGCGCCATCCTTGCGCCGTTCGTGCGAGGGCGTAATGGCGAGCATTTCAATCGGTTCAGGGGGTCCACTGCGACTGCTGGTCGTGGTGCTCGCCTGCTACGGCGCGGCTGCCTGTGCCGCCGATCCAGCGTCGGGCGGCGCTTCAGGTGCGGCCGATACGGCCGGCGGGGCCGACGCGGCGGCGGCTGGCGCCGCGACCGATGACGAGACCGCAGCAGCGTCCGACGGGGCCGCCGGGCCGCCAGACGGATCGCGTTCAGGCGTCGATGACTCGGAGGGCGCGTTCGATGGCAGCGACTCCCCCGTCACCGCGCCGGAGGTCGATTCGGGCGGCACGGAACCAGCAGACGCTGACAACCTTGATGCCGGCGGCAGCGACGCTGGGCCAGTCGACACCGAACCTGCGGACGATGCCACCGCCGACAGTGCGGGCGACGAGCTGGGCCCGGCAGATGGCGTCGAGGGCGACGTGCCGCCCACCGCTGACGCCATGACCGACACCCTATCAGGCGACGCAGCGGCCGATGCACCGCAGCCGGTGGACGCCTCGGCGCCCGACGCTGCCGGTCCGGACGCATGTGCAGCCGCCGAGTCGTGCAATGGCAAGGACGACAACTGCGACGGTCAGACGGACGAAGCCGCGCTCTGCGACGACAGCAACGCCTGCACGGCCGATCTGTGCGCGGAGGGTAGCTGCGCATTTACGCCGACGAATTGCGACGACGGCAACGCCTGCAGCGACGACAGCTGCTCCGCGACCACCGGGTCCTGCGTCCAGGCGGCCAACGCGGTGACCTGCGACGACCTCAACGCTTGCTCCACCGGCGACGCCTGCGCCGACAAGGCGTGCGCCGGCAAGGCGGTGGTGTGCGACGACAAGAACCCCTGCACCAAAGACAGCTGCAACGCCAACGCCGGCTGCGAGTACGCTTCCGACAGCTCCTTGCCCTGCACCGACGGCAACGCGTGCACCGCAGACAAGTGCGCCGATAGGCAATGCGCTTCGACGGTGGTGGTGTGCGACGACAAGAACCCCTGCACCAAAGACAGCTGCAACGCCAACGTGGGTTGCGAGAGCGCCGCGGACAACTCTTTGCCCTGCACCGACGGCGTCGCCTGCACCACAGACAAGTGCGCCGATGGGCAATGCGCTTCGGCGGCGGTGGTGTGTGACGACAAGAACCCGTGCACCAAAGACAGTTGCAACGCAGCGACCGGAGCCTGCTAGGTCGCGCCCGACGACGCCGCCGCCTGCACCGATGGCAATCCCTGCACGACGGACAAATGCTCGGCGGGCAAATGCACCGGGACGGCGATCGCCGGCTGCAAAGGCTGCACCAACGACGCCGCTTGCGACGACAAGAACCCCTGCACCAAAAACAGCTGCGACATCTCCGCTGGCACGTGCGCAGTCCAGAATGACGACCTCGCGGCCTGCAGCGACGGCAAGCCATGCACCACAGACACCTGCGCGAGCGGCCAGTGCAGCTCGGTCGCGAAGGTCTGCGACGACAAGAACGCTTGCACCAAGGACGCTTGTGACGTGAAGACCGACAGCTGCAAGCACGTCAACGACGATCTTGCGCCGTGTACCGACGGCAACGCCTGCACCGCCGACAAGTGCAAGCTCGGCGCATGTATCGCGACGCCTAAGGTCTGTGACGATAAGCTCCCCTGCACCACCGACAGCTGCAACACGCTGAGCGGGGACTGCACGGTCACCAACGACGACTCGGCGTCGTGCACCGACGGACTGGCTTGCACGACAGGCGACAAGTGCGTGGCCGGCAAGTGTGTGGTCACGCCCAAGGTCTGCGACGACGGCAAACCGTGCACCAAGGACTCCTGCGTTGCCGCCACGGGCAACTGCGCGGTAGTCAACGACAACACGTTGAAGTGCACCGGGACCGAAAAGTGCAAGGCTTATACCTGCTCGGCCGGCAGCTGTGTCATCGGGCCGCTGGTTTGCAATGACTCGAACCCTTGCACCAAAGACAGTTGCGACATCGCCACGGGCGCTTGCACCTTTACCCCAGACGACGCCAGCGTTTGCACCGGCACCGTCCCCTGCAACAACTACAAGTGCAATCTGGGCAAGTGCGAAGGAACGCCCAAAGTCTGCGACGACGGCAAGCAATGCACAAAGGGTGCTTGCTACAATAGCGGACAGAAGGCGGGGCAGTGCACCTACTTGACCTTCGACCTCAACGGCACGTGCAGCGACGGTTCAGCTTGTACGACGGGCGACAAGTGCGCCGCGTTGGGGCTTTGCGTCGGCATCAACAAGGACTGCAACGACGACAACCAGTGCACCTACGATAAGTGCTACACCAACAGCGGCAACTGCTACCACGAGTTCGCGCCTTCGGGCGCACCGTGCAGCGATGGCAAGGCGTGCACGACCGGCGACTCCTGCCAGACCGGCAAGTGCGCTTACAAGGCCAGCACGTGCCCGTGAGCCTTGGACGACGACTGGTGACCCGAACGAATCGTCCGCGGGCCGCAACCCACACGAAACGCGCCGTGACCCCGTACCGAATCTGACACCGACCGCGGCAGCCCGCAGCAAAGGACCCAATCGCTAGTCGGTTGGCCCAACCGCCCGCACAAGCGCAGGCGCTTCAGAGCAAAAACATGCGATTCTCCGAATCTTCCGTCCTGTGTCGGGAGGCCCTCGCCGCTGCGGTGGCGCTCGTCGTGCTCGTTGGCGGCGCAGCTGCGGCGTCCGCGACCCCAGCGGCCGGGCTGACAAAAGCCGACGCGCCTACGGGAAAGGGGACGCCAACGACCTGGCACGATGGGGCTGCGGGCATCGAAGCGCTGGCTTTGCAAGGCGATTCGCAGACCAGCGTCGCGTTGCGCACAGACGCCGCGCTGCAAGGGGTGCTCGCCGGTCAGGGCGGGGCATCGGACGGCGTGCTGCTCTTGGCGTCGGACGGCTGGGATGCCGACGAGGCCCTGCCCGAGGTTGCACAGCTGCAGCTGCAGCGCGGCGGATCTCTGGTGCTGCCCCGCCTCAATGTCCAGGCGACGGCGTCGCTGGCCTTGCAGCTGCCAGAGACCGCCATCGACGGCTGGCTGACTTTGCGCGTCGAGGGCGCCAAGCGGCCGGTGCGCGTGCGGGTGGACAAGGGCCCCAACCGGCAGGCCTGGAGCGAAGGGCTGCTCGTACACTATGACTTTCCGTCCATGCGCTTGGTGGTCACGGCGGTCGCGACCAGCGCCGCACAGCTGCCAAAGTCGCTCGCAGTTGAGGTGCTCGGGCCCGTGGATCCGAAGTCTGGCGCACCGCTGGCCAAAGGCGGCGTGCTGCACTTCGTCGGCGATTCGTTTGCAGGGGGCCACCAGCGCACAGGCAGGGTGATGGCCACCTTCGGCGCGCCGGTCTTACTCGATGCCAGCGCGGGCACGGCGGTCGCTGGCAAGATCCTCCTGCGCGGCGGCTCGGGCGGCCTCCATGCCGACGTCAAGGGCCAGGGCGCTGGACCGGTGCTGGCGACGGGCGGATTTTCCGGCGATCCAGGGCAGAAGGCTGGTGTTCGCCGCCAAGGCGCACGGCAAGACCGAGCGCATCGACATTCTGCCCAATGGCTCCTTGCAGTACCGGCCCGGCTTCGACGGCCTCCCGCTGGCGGGCCTCGCCGAATCGGCGACTGGCGAACGCAGCGTCGTCGTGCCGTTACCAGCGCCGACGTTGCCTTTTGCGCTCTCCGTGCTGGCCGAGAACGCGAAAGCGCACCGCACCCTGGGCTACGAGCAGGTCGCGGGCGGGCCGACGCCGGTGCGCCGCGGCCAAGCGCTGCTGGTCGAGGTGGCGTTGCCGGCCGAAATGGCGCCGCAGCCTGAGGACTTCGCCGATTTGCTGGTCGATTTCAACCACCCGGGGCCGAAATTGACGCTGTTTGGTCTCGGCGTTGCACCCATCGGCGCGCCGGCGCTGGGAAAACTGGCCGACGGTCGGCCGGCGCTGGTCCAGCGAGGCAGCATCGCCCTGCCCGGCGACACGGCGGTCGGCAGCTGGGCGTTGCGGGTCCGCCACTACGATTCTCCGTTCCTTGCTGGCGAGTCCAGCTGCACGGCCAACCTGCTCTTCAACCCATACCGCCCGAATTTGCCAGAGAGCTTGCCAGAGACGGCGTCGCCCGAAGACGTCTACGGCGTGCTGGACGTGCGGACGGAACCCATGACGGCGCCGACCGCAGAAGGTGCGACTTTGCTGTGGGATGGCACGCCAGGTGCGGCCGCGGTCTGGACCACTACGTTGGCTGCCGTCGATGCGCTGCCGCTGGACCAGCGGCGCGAGCCACTCCCGTTGGCCAAGGCCCTCGCCGAGCTGGTCCGCAAGGGCGGCATCGTGCGATGGGCCAGCGATGCAGACGGCAAGCAGCCTTGGCAATGGACGGGCTCAACGGAGATCTTCGGCAAGAAGGGCGGCCAGCCAGTCAAATACGGACAATGCTGGGTATTTTCCGGGGTCTTGGCGTCCATGAGCCGCTCCATCGGCATCCCGACGCGGCCCATGACCAACCTGGACTCGGCGCACAGCCGGCAACAGGCCATCGCTGAAGGCACCGCACTGGCCCAGCCCGGTCCGAACGCCTGTAGGACGACCGCGGTCGACGCCAAGGGCAACCCGGCGGTGTGGAATTTTCACCTGTGGAACGAGGTGTACCAGCGCCCAGGCCAGTGGCGGAATATGATCGGCACAATAGACGACAGTACGCCGCTGCCGATCCACAGTTGGGGTCAGGTCCTTGAGAAGCAGGCACCGCCCGGCAGCAGCGCCTGGTCGACCATCGACGCGACACCCCAGGAGAGCGGCGAAGTTGGCGGCAGCGAGCCGATTTTCGACTTTCACATCAGCCTGGGCGACAAGTGGCAAGCGGTCGCGCCGTGGGTCGAGGCCATCGACCTCGGATTCGCGGCGCTCGACAGCAAGTCGGAGCCCGCCCAAGCCCTCGCGGCGTCGTGGACCCAAAGCGCGGACACCATCCGGTACTGGTTGTTTGAGGGCTGCTACAAGTACGAGGCCTATCAATCGGCGGCTTGTGTCGCCAACGCTAGGCGCTCTTTTGAGAGGCAGGGCCGCCTGACGATGCTGTCGGGTCTCGTCAAGAAATAAGTAAATCTAAGCGGTTGCTCCTCGCCCCCGCCTCTGTTGCCGTTGCGGAGCTCAACAGCGCCCGTTCATCGAAAGGGGTGCGATCACCCTTGACGAATCGGGCATTGTCGCACCGAGAGCTCGGTAGCGGCCGAGCAGACGTAGCCAAGGCCTGACGCGTCGCGATCCTCAGCGCCGAGCTGCGCCAGCGCAGGACGCCCGCGACCCGCAAGCGTTGGAAACCTCGTGTTTCTCCCACCTGCGCGGCAGCGAAGGCCGAAGGCGCCGCGGTGGCGTCGCGCGGCCCCGCGTGCTCGCACTCGCTGCGCTCTTGCATCGTGCGGGGTGGGTCAGTTTTACTGGCAAAGGGTGGGTCAGTTTCTGGTGGCGTTTGACAGGGATTTCCTACCCCGTCGGTGTCTGACTAGGCGAGGGGAGCAGAATAGTCCAGATCTGGCTGAGGGCAGACGAATGGGCTTGCCGACAGGGGTTAGCCATGAGAGATCTTCCTGGTCGTCCAGGCGTCTCTGGTCCGCGGCGCGGCCGGCGGGAGAGGGGTCAGTCGCGCTGGGGGAGAGGGCTGGCGTGGCGGCGGGGGAGGGGCGCGATGGCGGCGGGAGCAGGCACCGCGGCTGGTGAACGCGCACCGCGGTCCGAGCGTGCTCTCGCCTTGCCTTATTGGTTAGGGCTCGTCTGGGCCCTCGGCGCCTGCGACGAGCCGCGCGAGATGTCGCGGCAACCGGAGTTTTTGGTCCAGATCGGTACCGACTTCACGACACCTGGGGCGCTGGGCAGCGACGGCTCGCTGATCGTCGGCAACAACAGCGCCGGCGTCGCCTACAGCGAGCACCAGGACGCCAAGACCGGCCGGGTCGTGCGCGGCGCGCGGTCGACGTCGCTGGCGACGGCGCGGTCCTCGCCGGCGGAGTCCTAGGGCTGGCGGTCATCGCCGCCGATGGTAGCAGCCAGGCGGCGCTTTTCGTCGATCCGCGGCTGCAGGGGCGGGCGCTGGTGGCACCGGCCCTGGTCACCGGCGGCGGCCGCGTCATCGCCATCAGCGGCGATCGGCCCGGGCAGACGCCGGCGCTCGGCTTGCACCTGAGCGCCTTGGCGCTCGACGGCGCCATCCTCTGGCACCAGCCGCTGCCGGGCGCGCAGCCGCCGGGCCTGCTCGTCGACGCCAAGGGCCAGCTCTGGCTGGCGTTCGGCGAGCAGCGCACGGAGGTCTGGAGCGCCGAGGGGGCGCCGCTACAGACCCTCAAAGACGTCGGCGTCGCCGCCCTCGGCGTCAGTCTCGCCGTCGGCGTCGGCCGCGTTGGCGAGGGCCGGGCGATCGTTGGCCTCGGCCTCGACGGCACGCGGCGCTGGGACTTCGCCATCGGTCGCAGCAGCTCGGCGCCGATCCTCACCAACGACGGTTGGATCTGGTTCGCCGAGGACACGCACCGCAATGACCTCGACAGCGGCAGCACCGAAGTGCGCGGCCTGCGCGCCGATGGCCGCCTCGGTCACTCGTTTCGCCTATCGATGAACGGCTTCTCGGGGCCGCTGCTCGCCGGGCCAGGCGGCGACCTCTTCGTCACTGGGATCTGGGCCAACCAATATCCACCCTTTCAGGCCTTGGTCGGCAGCGTCTGGACGCCGACCTCGGGGCTCGCCGCCGGTGCCTGGCCTCGCGGCGGGCGCGACAACCGCAATTCGCATTTCGCCGGACCCGTCGTCGCTGGCGCGGTCTCTGCCGCTGGCCTGCGCGATTGGTGGCGCGCTGAGGCGGCGCCGTGGCGGATGCTCTACGTCGGCGATCGGCAGGAGGCCTGGTCGGAGGTCGCGGAGGGCGCGCTGGCCTATGGCGTCTATCGCGCCGACACGCTCGGCCACGCGCGTCTGGCCGAGCGGGGTACGCTGGTCGTCACCGCCGGCGCCGTGCAGCTGACACCTACCTGGCGCAGCGACGGCCCGCCTCCCGGCCCCTACGCCCGCGTGCCCTCTGCCAGCGATCCGTGGCGCGTAGGACTCGCCGATCCACTCGCAGGCGGCAAGATTCGCCCGTGGCGCCGCGTCTACGGCCTGCTCGCGCCGCCCTCACCCTTGGACGACGCGCTGCAGGTCGATTGGGACATCGTGCTGCTCTCCAAACCCAACGAGCGGCCGCGGGTGCTCTCGGTCTTCTCCAAGCCCGGCCAGCTCTTCGTCGGCGGCAGCTACGTCGGCGAGGGCACGGCGTTTGGCGATCCCGCCAGCGCTGGCGCCCCCTGCTGCTATGCCACCAGCGCCTTCTCGGCCGGCATCGACCTCGCCGATCTCGACCACGCTTGGGTCGACTACGAGGTCGCCAAGGAGGGCGACGCTGGCCGGCAGCTGCGCGCCCTCCCTGGCGCCGATGGCGACGTCGTCGTCCTCAGCGCTGCCGCGTACACGCCGGCCGCCAAGGCGTCTGGGGAGCTCTTCGCGCTGCGGCGCTTCGCGGCCGACGGCGCAGGGCCGAGCCGCGTCGTCGTCGGTGCCAGCGCAGGTTTTCCTGGCGATGTGCGCGATATGGTCGCCGACGCCGGCAGCGGCGCCAGCGTCTGCGGTCGGGTCATCGGCGTCGGCGCCATCGCCGGGCAGTCGGTCGGCGAGCAGGGCGGCTCCATGACCTGGCTGGCCCGCCTCGACGCCAAGGGCGCGCTGGTATCGGTCGCGACCGTCGCGAATCCTAGCCATTGGGCGCTGGTGCAGCGCGCGACCCGCGACGTCCAGGGCCGGATGTGGCTGGTCGGCACGGCGCAGGCCAGGTCCGGGGGCCTCGGCAAGGACGAGGCGCTGGCGGTCTGGCGCCTCGACGCCGCGGGCCATCCGACGCTGCAGCGGCTCTTTGCGTCAAAGCTGGCGTATGGCGAGACGATCGCCGACGTCGTCACCGGCCCGAGCGGCGAGGCGGCGATTTTCGGCGCCTTTCGCGGCAGCCTCAAGCTCGCGGGCGTGACCCACGAGACGGCGCCTGACCTCGGCGCCGCCGACGCCTTCGTGGTCGGGCTCTCGCCGGAGGGCGATGTGCGCTGGGCAGACGTCTTTGCCGGCCCGGGGCCGCAGATCGCCAGCGCCGGCGTCGTCGACGCTCACGGCCTGCTCTACGGCGGCGGTGTGCTCGGCGGCGCGCTCGGCCAGCACGGCGAGGCCGCCGCGGTCCTGCAACAACCCACCTACGTGGCCTATTCGCGCTGCGGCGTGCGCCTGCTGACCCGCTCGATCGAGGCCGATACTGAGGTGCCGGGCGTCTCGCTCCACCCCATCGCGATGGCGCGCGACGCCGACGACCGCGTGTTCGCCGCGGCGGCGATCTACGGCCCGCTGCGCCTCGCCGGCACCTCGCTGCCCTCACCGCTGAGCCAAGGCGAGAACGTCGCCCTGCACCGCCTCAGCAGCCCCTCCGCCGCCGCCCGCGCGGTCCTCGAGGCGCTGGGCCCGTGCCCCGAGGCGAGCCCGGAGGACGCCCCGTCACATGTCGTCACCGTCCAGCTCACGGGCACAGGCCAAGGGCGCGTGACCTCCGACCCGCCGGGCATCGACTGCCCTGGCGCCTGCGCCGCCGACTTCGCCGAGGCGCAGCCGGTGACGCTCACGGCCAAGGCCGAGGCCGGCGCGGCGTTCTACGGCTGGTCGGGCGATTGCGTCGGCGTCGGCGATTGCGTCATCGCCAAGTCGATCGATGGCGCCGTGGTCGCCCGCCTCGACAAGCCCGGCGTCGAGCACCTGAGCGCCGTCGGCGGCGCCGGGCAGGAGGCGGTCTTGTCGATCGCGCCCGCCAGCGACGGCGTGGTGTTTTTGGCGCAGACCTAAGGCCAGCCCGCGGGACCGGGCAGCGCTGACTACGGCACGGGACCGCTCGCCGGCGCCGGATTTCACGATGTCGTCGTCGGCAGGCGTTCGGCGGCGGGCCAGACGGCCTGGGCCGTGACGGTCGGCGGTCCAGGCGCTGACCAAGCGAGCGGCCTCGCCGCAGATGGGCAGGGAGGCGCGCTGGTCGCGGCGCGAATCGAAGGCGCAGACGCTCTGATCGGCGGTCTGAGCGCGAAGCGCAGCGGTGAGGAGGACACGGTGGTCGCGCGCCTCTCGGCGGACGGCAAGCCGATGTGGGCGAAGTTCCTGGCGATCGATGCCAAGCTCGTCGGCGGCGGCGACGACGGCGCGACCCTCTTCGGCAAGGTCGGCGCCACCACCACGCTCGGCGGCGTCGCGGTGGCCCAGCATTACCTGATGCGCGTCAACGGCGATGGCGCCATCGCCTGGGTCGTTGCGCTGCCGGCCTCGACCGAGCATGTCGGCGGCGCTGGGCCGAAGGGGCGCACGGCGTTCGCATTCCGGCGGGCCGACGGCAAGATCGACCTGCGCGTGGTTGACGCGGCGGGCGCAGCGCTCTGGACCTGGCTCGGCCCCAGCGTGTCGCCGCCGAGCGCGCTGGTCGTACACGCAGACGGCGGCGTCGTCGGCCTCGGCATGGTGGGTGGCGCCAAGGGCTTTGCGCCGACGCTGCCGGCCGCGCCGACGTGGACGCGCTGAACGCCCGCTGGCCAGCTCGCCGCGACGCTGACGCTGAAAGCGCCGGAATTCAACATGGCCGGGCCATGGACGATCGCGGTGGGCCTCCCGGATGGCGGCGTCGCGTATATCGCCCAAGGCAGCACAGAGATCGTTCGCCTTGGCGCCGACGGCGTCGAGCTCCGGCGGGCGACGCTGAGCGCTGGCGCCGCGACCACCCTGGCAGTGACCGCGACATCGGTGTGGGCGGCCGGGACGGTCGCAGGCGCGGTGCAGCTGGGCACCTGGTCGGCGCAGGTGCCGGGGGGAGGGGTGCAAGACGTGTGGTTCTTGCGGCTTGGCTTGTGAACTGTGACTAGGTGACGACGGATGTGGACCGTGAGCCCGGCGACAACCCGCACTGTTGAGCCTCTGGCTCTGGGCGCTCGGAGTCCGCAGCTGGCCGAGGGCGAGCGCGCGACGTCGATCTGTGGACGTCGGGCGCCTACAAGTCCGATCGAAGACCGCCAGGCGCTGACGCTCTGGGCGCGCCAAGAGCAGGAACCCGCGAGTAGGGATGGGCGTCTCACCTGGTGGTCATGCCCATGAGCCTACGACCGATGCCGACGCTACACCCGCGACTGGCTTGGGTCGTCGTCGATCGGTCGGGTCTCGCGGCAGCGACTGCTTGGCAAGCGCGCGCGGCGCTGCGATGCTGGCAGGCGCTGGGCTCGGCGGCCCGTGGAGCGCGCGGCGATGCGGTTTCCCTACCTCGTCTTTGACCTCGACGGCACGCTGGTCGACACCAGCCCTGCGCTCATCCGAGGCCTCGATGAGGTGCTGGACGGCCTCGGCCGGCGCCGGCTAGAGGCATCGACCGTGTCGCGCATCACCGGCCACGGCCTGCGCGCGCTGCTCCGCTCCGCGGTCCTGATGACCGGCGAGCCCCTGACAGATGGCGACCTCAGCGCCGCCGTGGCGCTCTTTCGCGCCGCCTACGAGCGCGACCTGTTGGCGCTGGCGCTCGCCGCCCCAGGCGCCCAGGCCGCCCTCGCCGCCCTCTCTGCCCGCGGCGCCCGCTGCGCCGTGCTGACCAACAAGCCGACGCAGAGCTCCGTCAGGCTGCTCGTGCACCAGGGCTACATCGACGTCGTCGACTACGTCGTAGGCGGCGATCTCGAGCTGCCGCGCAAGCCCGACGCCGGCGGCCTGTTGGCGATCTTGGACAACTGGCAGGCCCGGCGCGAGGAGTGCCTGCTCGTCGGCAGCAGCCGCGTCGATCTGCAGACCGCACGCAACGCCGAGGTTCGCTGCGCCATGATCAGCCCGTTCGGCGAGCCGCGGTCGGTCTTCGGCCTCGGCGCCGACTACCTGCTGCCGAACTTCGAGGCGCTGGTGCCGCTGGCGACTGGCCGCAGTGAGACAGGCGAGCGCATCGGTGTCATCATCGGCGGCTAGTCGCAGGGCCAGCGCGCGGGCTGGACGACGGCTTTGGGCCGCGGTCGCGCCTGTCGAGGCAAAGCGCCGTCAGAGGCACTTCAAGTTCATGCACACCGTCAACGTGTCGTAGACGGAGACGTCTTCGGCCGAGCCATTCGCGAAGCAGGCCTTGACGCAGCTGGCCGTACCGTCTGTGCAGAGGTCGGCGCAGTCAGCGATGGCCTTGCAGCCCGCGCTGGCGAAGCACGTGGCCTCTTCGACGACGCAGACCGCCGCCTGACAGCTCTGCACGCACGAGACGAATTGCGGCTCGTTGGCCTTGCAGTTCTTGCCGGACCAGCCGTTCTTGAGGCACTTGCTGCTCTGGCACAGCCGCAGCGCCCGCCACAGCGAGACCGAGGTCGGCGGCGCCTTGGCGATGCAGGCGTAGGCGCACGCGGCGTCGGCACAGGCGCCGGCGCAGGCGAGGAGGGCCTTGCACCCGAGGTCGGCGTCGCAGGCCGTGGTGGGAGCGCCACACTTGCTGGCGACGCAGTCGTTGACGCATGTGGCGTCCTTGGGATCGCAGACGCCGCCACCCTCGGGGCAGTCGCCAGCACAGAGCGCGGTCGACTCATTGTATTCGCAGGCGCCGTTGCCGCACTTGGCGACGACGCAGCCGCCGCCCCAACACTGGCCGCCGGCGCAGGCCGTGCCGTTTTTCAGCACAGTGTAGGTGCAGCCGGCCGGGCCGCAGTCATCGCTGGTGCAAGGGTCGCCGTCGTCGCACTTCGCGCTCTGGCCCTTGCAGACCAAATCGACGCAGGCGTCGCCGTCGGTGCATGGATCGCCGTCGGAGCAAGCGAGGCTGCCCTGGGGCGCGACGTGGCTACAGCCCTTGCCCTCGCTGCAGGCGTCGACGGTGCAGAGGTTGCCGTCGTCGCAGACTTTTGCCGCGCCCTTGCAGCCGCCGCTGCCGCCGCTGCCGTCGCAGCTGTCGAGGTCGGTGCACAGCTTGCCGTCGTCGCAAACCACGCCCTTCTGCGCCTGGACGTAGGTGCAGCCGATCTTCGGGTCGCAGCCGTCGACCGAGCAGGCGTTGCCGTCAGAACAATCCTTCACCTTGCCCTTGCAGTCCGTGCCCTGGCAGATGTCTTCAATCGTGCAAGGGTTATTGTCGCTGCAGGCCCAGGTCGGCGAGGGCGGTGGAGGCGTGCTGACGCACTTGCCCTCAGACGGCACGCAACCTTCGAGTGTGCAGGGGTTGCCGTCGTCCTTGCAGACCAGCGGGACCCCGACGCATTCGCCGCCCTGACAGTGATCGGTGGTCGTGCAGGCGAATTCGTCGCTGCAGGTGACGGTCGCGCCCTTGGCGAGCTCGGCAGGCTCGACAACACAGCCCTTGTCCTTGCTACAGCTGGCGACCAAGCACGGCGGCTTGCCGCCCTGGCAGACCAGGGGCTGGCCCTTGCATGTGCCGGCGTCGCAGGCGTCGCCGCCCGTGCAAGCGTCGCCGTCGTCGCAAGGCGCCGCGTTGTCGGGGTGGACGCAGCCACCGATGGGCTGGCAGTCATCGTCGGTGCAGGGATCGTCGTCGTCGCAGTCGGTGACGGTGCCGCTGCACTCGCCGGAGAGGCAGGTGGCGTCGGGCATGCAGTCATTGGGATTGCAGGGCGTGCCGCTGATCTCGTCGACCACCTTGCAGAAGCCCGTCTCCAGGTTACAGACGCCGACGCGACAGGGCAGGTCGACGAGGTCGGCGCACTCGAAGTCGCTCTGACAGCCGACCGGCAGCGGCGCGGGGTCGGTGCTGCCATCGCCGGCGCCGGCGGCGTCACCCGCTTGGTCCTTGCCGGCGTCTCCCGCGTCGGCGGCGACATCGGCGGCGGCGGCGGCGGCGCTATCGACGGCCGCGCTGGCGTCTTTCTCGTCCGCGCGGCGTTCGGGCATGCAGCCAGGCGCCGCCAACCCGAGCCAGGCGAGGGCGACGACCAGCGCCAGAGCGCCAAACGCGAGGTCTCGAGCCCTGCCTAGGCCGCCAGCTGGCCTTCCGAGTCGCTGCTGGCTCATGGCCCGCCCCCTTGGCAGCTGCCGGCCTTGCACGCACCGCTCGGACACGTCGCGCCGTCTGCGAGCGGCGTTGACTGGCACTTGCCGGTGGCGGGTGTACAGGCGTCGTCGGTGCAGGAGTTGGCGTCGTCGCAGGCCTTGGCCGCGGCCGTCAGCTTGCCCTTGCAGGCGCCGGCCGTGCACGTGTCTTCTGCGGTGCAGGCGGAGCCGTCGTTGCACTTGGCGAAGTTGGGTTGCCAGGCGCAGCCGACGAGGAATTGGCAGCTGTCGTCGGTGCAGGGGTTGCTGTCGGTGCAGTCGCGCGCCGTCCCCTGCTTGCACTGGCCCTGGAGGCAGAGATCGTCGATCGTGCAGGGATCGCCATCCTCGCAGGGCCCGGAGAGCTGCTTCTGATAGGCGCAGGTGCCGGCCTTGCAGGTGTCGGCGGTGCAGGGGTCCTTGTCGACGCAGGGCTTGACGCCCTTGACGCACTTGCCCTCGACGCAGCCCGCGACCTTGCACGGATCGCCGTCCTGGCAACCCGTGGTCGGTCCGGCGATTTTGACCCAGAGACAGCCGGCGCCGATGTTCAACGGACAATAATCCTCAGTGCAGGGGTCACCATCGTCGCAGTTCTTCGGGTCTCCCTCGCAGGCGATGCCGACGCAGACATCGTCGACGGTGCACGAGTCGCCGTCGTCGCAGGGCGCCCCCTTGCTCTTGGGCGTCTTGTTGCACTCCCCCGTCGCCGCGTTGCACTGCGCGTTGGCGCACTCGTCGCCGACGCACTTCTTGGGCGCGCCCTGGCAGGAGCCCTGATGGCAGTAGTCGCCGACCGTGCACTTGTCGCCGTCGTCGCACTTGTTGTGGTTCGCCACCTGGACGCAGCCCTTGGCGACCAAGCAGGCGTCGTTGGTGCAGCTGTTGGCGTCGTCGCAGTCCTTGGCGTTGCCGGTGCACTCGCCGGCCTTGCACGTGGCGTCGACTTGGCACGGGTTGCCGTTCTCGCAGGTCGCGCCGTTGCTCGCCGGCGCCACGCTGCACTTGCCGGTCGCGATGGCGCAGGTCGCGACTAGGCAGGCCTTGACCTCCAGGGGCGCGCAGTCGCTGTCGGCCGTGCAGCCTTTGGGCAACGCCACGGCGATGTCTTGGGTCGCGCTGACCTCGGCAGCGGCGTCGACGCCATCTACGTCCTCCGCTGCGCCGTCTGCGGCTTCAACGCCGTCCTCGACCTCCGCGCCGTCCTTGGCGCCAGCGTCGGCGGTGGCTGCGTCGCCGTCGGCGGCGACCTTGCCATCGGCGGCGGAGTCGAAGCCGATGATGTCGAGGTCGTCGATGGGCGGCGGCAGGCAGCCTGTCGCGGCGAATAGCGCACACAGGGCCGCGAGCGGAGCCAGCCGACGCGGCGCCAGCAAGAAGGCCGAGTGCACCGCGCGGGGGCAGACCTGTCCCAGCGGGGTCTTGCCGGGAAGTCCGGCCGCCTTGGCGGCGTGCCACCTTGCGTCGGCTTCAATGTCAACTGAGCTCGGCGCGGTCATCTTGGGGGCTAACTCCGCGCGGCGACCCCTTGCGCCGCAGCGCAAGGGGGGACCGACTGTTGCCAACTGTAACCGCGAAGGAGTGTGTCGACAAACTTTCGCCACGGCTTTGAGCGCGGCGCTCGGCGTACGTCATCCCGCAGCGCCACCTGGGAGCGCGATCGCCACCTGCGCGCCGAGGCTGATTTCCAAGGCGCTGAGGCCGAAGAAGAGCTCGCCGTCGATGACGGGATCGATGGTGGTCTCCGCCGGCGCCGTCATCCGCAGGGTCTGCAGCCGACGATCGACGATGTTGGGCGAAACCAGGGGCTTGCCGCGCGCCATCGCCGGCATCAAGCGTATGACCTCGGACACGCCCGGGTTGCCGATGAGCCCGTGCAGCACGCCCTCTTCGGCGGCAAACGGAAAAAAGCGAAAGACCCCAGCTAGATCGATGTCAATGGCGCCGACGTTGATGGCCCGGTACTCGGCGAATGGCAGCACCTCGCCATCGACCTCGACGCGAAGCGGCTGCGGCGCGAAGACGGCGGCGCCGAGGGCGCGCGGATCTTCGCTGTCGCCCAGCCAGCCACGCGGCACCAGCGACGCCGGCAGCGCCGAAAGGCCGGGCGCGGTGAGGCTGGCCGAGGCCAAGATGCGGCTGACCACGGTGACCACTCCACGCGCCGAGGGATCGCCGTTGGCGTAAAAGCGCTCAAAAAAGCGCTGGCCGACGCCGGCGGCGGCGCAAGCAAAGCCCCGGCGATCGAAGCCGCCGCCCGCACGCAGCGCGCCGCGTAGTCGCAGGCTGTCGAGCCGGATGGTGGCCGGCGCCTGGCCGCGGCGCAGGTCGCTGAGCAGGGCCGCCAGCAGATCTTCAGCGCTGCCCTGCAGGCCGACTTTCTTGGCCAAGAAATCGATGGTGCCGCTGCGGGTGGGCATCAGCAGCGGCATCGGTCGGTCGGTCGCAGCAGACGCCGCCACCGCCGCGTTGAGCAGCCAATGGAAGGCGCCGTCGCCGCCGTCAGCGACCCAGATGTCGATGCCGTCGCGGAGGAATTCGGCGGCCACCGAGGCGACCTCGTCGACATCGCGGGTCCGCCGGACTGCCCCGCGATCGCCCACTAGGCGCTGCAGGGCGTCGAAGCGCTCCGGCCGGGCCCGGTTCTTCTTGCTGTGGGGGTTGAACACGACGCCGACCCCGGCAGACCTCGCAGCGCCGGCGCCTGGCTCGCGGTCGCCGCTTTCGGCCTTTGCCTTCGCCGGGTGGCGGTCGCTCGAGGAGGCCAGCGCCGCCGCCGCAGCTTGCGCCAGAGGCGGGGTCCGTGAGGCGAGGTCGGCAGAGACGGCGCGGGACATCAGCGTCCTCCGGGCGGCGAGGCGAGGCGGTGTAGCCGCCGCGGGCCAAAGTCTACCACAAGCTCAGCTGGTGCGGCGCGTTCACCGCGTGCACCGCGATCCCTCGCGGCGCCAGGCGCCCGGCCAACGCCGCCGCGCCGGCCCCGAGCGCGACCACCTGGCGCGCGCCCGAGGCGATGACCATGGCCGCCAGCTCGTCAAGGCTCGGCCGCCAATCGACGGTCCAGGGCTCTTGCCCGCCGCGGCGCACCGGCGCCTGGTCAGCGCCGACGACGAGGTGAGGCTGCCCAGCGGGTCCGAGCGAGGCCAGCCGTCGGTGGGTGCAGAACTGCAGCACGTCGCGGCGTCGGGCTCCGGGTCCGGCGCTCAGCAGGCGCCCCTCTGACCCGAGGCGCCGACCGAGGACGTGCCAGCGGCCAAGCAGCCGCACCGGCCCTTGCCGCGCCGCGAGGCGGGCGAGCGCCAGCATCAGCCCGGCGTCATCGACGGCGACCCAGGCGGCGCCGCCGCCGGCGCGCAGCCGCAGGGAGGCCAGCCGCCC
>SXNM01000069.1 GCA_005777155.1 Pseudomonadota bacterium
CGACGATGACGTCGTCGAACTGATTGCTGAGCAAGTTGTTGGAGATCTCGTTGAGGCCATCCTTGGGCAGCGCGCTTGGGTCGAGCGACGCCACGCACTTCAGGCTGCCATCGGAGTTGATGCCCTTCACCACCTCGCCGGCCACCTTGCATTCACCGGCCGGCGTCTTCAGGCCGGTGAGCTTGCTGCCGTCGCCGACGAACTCCGTGGCCGCCACGGTCCCGGAGAAGGTGCCGTTCTTGGCCTTGAATGAGTTACCTGCGAGATCGACGTCGCCGTCGAACTTCAGGTCGCTGACATTGACGCAGCCACTGCAATCGACGTCCACCGCGGCGCCGCCCTTGGTCGCGGAGCCCGCGTAGTTAAAGCCCACCTTTGCCGCAGCCACGCTGCCGTTAGCGAGGTGATCGGAGCCAATGCAGCCTTGGCAGCTCAGCTTGCCCGCCTCACTCGCCACCAGCGCCATGAGCGACGCGTGGATGCGCTGGCGCGGCAGCTCTGCGTCGGCGCCGACCTTCAGGCCCAGCCACTGCTCCTTGAGGGCCGCGACCTTCGGCAGATCGAGCGGGGTCGCCGAGCCGAGCGCGTGCGTGAAACGGCCGCCCGTCACCTTCACCTTCGCCGTCTCCGTCCACGTCGCCGTGCCGCCACTGTTGGCCTCGTAGATGGCGAAGGCGAGATCATAGTCGCCGTCCGCCGCCGGCGAGCCGCCAGTGGAGGTCAACACGCCATCGACGAGCGACGTCGTCGGCAGCGCGGCGAGCGCCGGCGTCGCCCAGAGGAGAGAAGCCAGGAGGGTCGCCCGGAGGCCACGGCTCAGGTATCGCATGGTCTTTCGCTCCAACGCTTGCTGGGAGTCCGCTTCGGCGCCGCCGTCGGTGCCAAAGGCTACCAGGGTTCGCTACTTCGACAGCGGGCCCGTGTAGGTGATCTGGTAGCGGCTGTAGTGGCCGTTCGCGTTCCAGCTGTGGAAAGGATGGGGGTTGCAGCTGCCGGAGTAGTACGTCACGTAGAACTCCTCGCCGGCCTTGAGGGGCCACACCTGATCGACCTGGAGGTGGTGCCAGCTGTGATCGTGGTTGTGCTCGTGCGTGTAGTAGCGGCTCGTGCCATTGATGACGAGCTGGACGTGCTTGTAGCCGCAGCCGTGCGAGATGCCCCAGCTGTGAATCCGGTAGTAGCCCGAGATCTTCACCTTCACAGTCGCGTTACCGTCGATCGTGAGGTAGTCCTGCGCGGTGTTCCACTCCGTCGCGTTGGTGCAGTAGTCGTACCAGCCGGAGTGACCGGCCGGATGGCTGGTGCAGCCACCCGACCACATCACCGGAACCGACAGGTTCGGGCGCCAGACATGGCCGATGACTTTGTCTGCCTTGTCGATGTTGGCGTCGCACACCTGCATGCCGAGCTTGGCATCCCAGCGCAGCGTGCCCACCGCGGCGGCGTCACAGGTCGGCTTGGCGTCGGCCAGCTTGACGTAGGCGTTGGCGATGTGGAGCTGACCCCCCGGATTGCCGTGGCCGTTGTCCTTGCCCCAGAGCTTGCCGGCGATGTAGACGTCGCCGTTCAGGTTCACCTTCTTGCTCGACAGCGTCTTGATCTTGATGTGCCACTTGACGATCGAGCCGTCGGTCTTGCCGTTGGCGTCACACAGCGGCCCGTTGCCGGGCACCTGCGGCAGGCAGAACGCCGTATCGAGCGCCTTCAGGTTCCAGGTGCCCTTTGGGTTGGCGCCGATCCACTTCAACAGGTCACCGCTCGCCGGCTTGTTCTTGCTGTTGAACGTCACCTTGAAGTCCTTCTCGTCCTTCTTGCCGCAGGGGTCGCAGAGCTTCCAGCCCGTCTTCTTGTCGTCCGGCGGCAGCACCGTCAGCGCCAGCGTCGACAGGTCGGTGTTGGCGACCTCGACATACAGCTCGAAGTCCTGGCTCACGCCGATGTCTGGGAAGTCCAGCATCGCGTTGGCGTCAGCGCCGGTGTTGTCCGGGATCTTCACGGCGCCAGCGCCAGCGATCGTGTCCTCGAACTGGTTGCTCAGCAGGTCGTTCGAGATCTCGTTGAGCCCGTCCTTCGGCAGCGCGCTCGGGTCGAGCGACGCCACGCACTTCAGCGTGCCGTCGGCGTTGATGCCCTTCACCACCTCGCCCGCCACCTTGCACTCGCCCGCCGGCGTGTTGATGCCGGTCAGCTTGCTGCCGTCGCCGACGAAGGCCGCCGCCGTCACGCTCTTCGCCGTCACGTCGCCGCTGAAGGTGCCGTTCTTGGCCTTGAGCGAGTTGCCGCCGAGGTCGACGTCGCTGTCGAAGGTCAGCTCGGCCACGCCGACGCAGCCCGTGCAGTCGAGGTCCACCGCCGCGCCGCCCTTGGTCGCCGCGCCGGCGTAGTTGAAGCCCACCTTGGCCGCGGCGATGCTGCCGTTGGCGACGTGGTTCGAGCCAACGCAGCCGTCGCAGGTCACAGACAGCGCCGTATTGGCGACCAGGCTCGTCAACGAGGCGTGCACCGCCTGCCGCGGCAGCTCCGGGTCGCTGCCGACCTTGACGCCGAGGAAGTGCCCGGCGAGCGGCAGCAGCTTGGCGAGGTCGATCGGCTTGGCGCTGCCGAGGGCCTGGGTGAAGCGGCCGCCGGCGACCTTGACCTTGGATGTCTCCGACCACGCAGCGTTGCCGCCTTGGCTTTCGCCGTAGATGGCGAATGTCACATCGTAGTCGCCGTCCGCCGCCGGCGAGCCGCCGGTGGAGGTCAGGACGCCGTCGACGAGCGAGGTCGTCGGCAGCGCCGCGAAGGCCGCCGCGGGGAGACTGAGGGCGGTCGCGAGGGTCGCGATCCAGATCTTGAGTTGCATGTAGAAGACTCCTTGAAAGCCGAAATTCCGCTCGATTTCCTTGCCACTCGGCCGGTCCCTGTCGCGGAAACCGAACCTGCCTCGTCGAGCCACGCAGCCTCGCTGCTGCCCGCCTCCGACGACGCGAGCGTCGCCGGATCCCCACGCCTTACTTGCCAAACAAGGACAGGATCCACGCGAAGAAGCCGAAGTTGGCTCCAGTCTTGGCGCCCTGCTGCGCCGGGGCGCTGCCCGCGACGCTGCTGAAGCCGATCAGTGCCTGGACTGAATTCTTTTCGCCGCCGCTCGACATCGAGACGTTGCCGTGGCGCGCGACGAAGGCTGTCGGAGCGCAGCCCTCGTCGATCACGGAGTCGCAGTCGTTGTCCTTGCCGTCACAGATCTCTTCGGTCGGGCCCTTGTCGCCCTTGCAGGCGCCCAGCGTGCCGTTGGCCTGACAGAGCTGAATACCGTCCTTGCACTCGCCCTTGCCGCGTGTCTTGGCGTCGTGGCTGTAGCAGGCGTCCGACAGGCTGGTGTTGACGTTGTTCGCGCAGCCCTTGGTGGTGCTGCAGCTGTCCTCGGTGCAGATGTTGCCGTCGTCGCAGGTCAGCGTCTTGCCAGCGATACAGGCCCAAGCGCCGCTGGCGTTCTTGCCGCAGTTGTCGCCCGAGGTGCAGGCGTTGTCGTCGCTGCACGACTGGATGAGATCCTTGGCGCCGCACTTGCCTGTGGCCGTGTCGCAGCTGTCGGCTGTGCAGGGGTTCTTGTCGTCGCAGACGGTCTGCTTGCCCGCCACGCACTTGCCAGACTGGCAGGCGTCGCCCGCGGTGCAAGCGTCGTCGTCGGCGTTGCAGTCTCCGCCCTGCGCCGTGTGGACACAGGCGAGCTTGGGATCACACGAGTCGGCCGTGCACGGGTTCTTGTCGTCGCAGACCAAGGCCTTTCCTGGCTTGCAGGCGCCAGCGGCGCAGGCGTCCTGGGTGGTGCAGAGCGACTGGTCGGCGTCGCAAGAAGCGCCATCGGACTTGAGCGCGGCGATGCACTTGCCGAGCTTCACATCGCAGTCGGTCTTCTTGCAGAAGTTGTCGGTCGAGGTGTCGCAGGCGATCACGGTGACGGGGTTGATCTTGCACTGCTTGTCTTTGTCACAGAAGAGCGTGCCATTGCAGGCGTTGCCGTCCTCCTTGGCGGCGCAGTCGGAGTCTTTCTCGCAGCCGCAGGTGTTGGCGCCGCCCTTGCACTTGCCGGTGACGCAGGCGTCGTTCTGAGTGCAGTTGTTGCCGTCGTCGCAGCTCTTGCCGTCGAGCTGCTTGTTTTGGCAACCGGCCTTGCTGTCACAGACGTCTAGCGTGCAGTCGTTGTCGTCATCGCACTTGACCTTGTCGTTGAACAGTGCGCCCTTGCAGACGCCGCCTTGGCAGGAGTCGAGCTCTGTGCAGGCGTCGTCGTCGTTGCAGGGGCCCGAGAGCGGGGTCGCGACGCAGCCAGCCTTTGGATCGCAGGCGTCGGAGGTGCAGGCGCTCTTGTCGTCGCAGGTCAGCAGCGGGCCGGGCTTGCAGAGGCCGTCGGTGCAGGCGTCCGTGGTGGTGCAGACGTTGTCGTCAGCCTTGCAGGGCGTGCCATCTTTCTCTTTGTTGATGCCGCACTTGCCGCTGGTCGGGCTGCACGCGTTCTGCTGACACGTCGAATTGAGCGAGACGTCGCAGTTGACGATGGTGCCTGGGTTGACCTTGCACTGGAACGGCTGCGCCGACTTGTCGCAGTACAAGGTGCCGTTGCAGAGATTGCCGTCTTCCTTGCTTGCGCAGTCGAGATCGGCGTTGCAGCCGCAGGTGTTGACGCCGGCCGCGCACTTGCTGTCCTTGCAGAAGTCGTTCTTGGTGCAAGCGTTGCCGTCGTCGCAGATCGCGACGTCGTCGGCGTTGTGGATGCAGCCCTTGTCGGCGTCGCAGATGTCGATGGTGCACGGGTTCGAGTCGTCGCACTTGATCTTGGGGTCGATCGGCTGGCCGGTGCACTTGCCCTTGCTACAGCTGTCGCCAGCCGTGCAGGCGTTGCCATCCTCGCAGTTGGCGCCATCGCCGACGGGGGTAAAGCTGCAGCCCTTGAGCGCGTCACACTGGTCCGAAGTGCACGGGTTCTTGTCGTTGCAGTCGAGGCTCTTGCCGCCCACGCAGGTGTAGAGCTTGGTGGTGGGCTCGACCCCGCAGGCGTCGTCTGTGGTGCAGAGGTTGGCGTCGTCGCACTTGTCGACGCGTGGCTTGTTGGCGCACTTGCCGGACGCCTTCTCGCAGAGGTCGTCGGTGCAGAACTCCTTGTCATCGCAGTCCTTGCCCTTGCCGGGGACGCAGGTGCCGCTGGCGCAGGTGTCGAGGACGGTGCAGGCGTCGCCGTCGGCGTCGCAGGGCGTCGTGTTGGGCGTGAAGGTGCAGCCAGACTTGGGGTCGCAGGCGTCGTCTGTGCAGGGGTTCTTGTCGTCGCAGCCGACCAGCGCGCCGGTCTGGCAAGAGCCGGTCTTGCACTGGTCGTCCTTGGTGCACACCGAGCTGTCGGAGTTGCAGGGCTTGCCGTCCGTAGCCTGGGTGATGGCGCACTTGCCGGTCGCGGCGTTGCAGGCGTTCTGCTGGCACTCGCCGTTGAGGCTGGCGTCACAGGCCACGACGGTCGACGCCTTGATCTTGCACTGGAAGGGCTTGGCGCTGATGTCGCAGTAGAGCGTGCCGTTGCAGAGGTTGCCGTCTTCCTTGGCCGCGCAGTCCTTGTCGCCCTCGCAGCCGCAGTTGTTCGAGCCGGAGATGCACTTGCCGTTCTGGCAGCTGTCGTTGAGCGTGCACACGTTGCCGTCGTCGCAGGGGCCGGAGATCTTGGTCGTGTTGACGCAGCCGGCCTTGGGCTCGCAGCTGTCGGTGGTGCAGGCGTCGTTGTCGTTGCAGGTCGCCGTGACGTCGACCGCGACGCCGACGCACTTGCCGGCCGCGCAGTTGTCCTTCTGGGTGCAGCTGTCGGCGTCGTTGCAGGGGCCGGCCGCAGCCTTGTGGAGGCATCCGGTCGCCGGATCGCAGCTGTCTGCGGTGCAGGGGCTGCCGTCGTCGCAGTTGACCGCGCCGCCTTTGCAGGTCTCCTGCTGGCACAGCTCGTTGGAGGTGCAGGGGTTGCCGTCGTTGCATGGCTGGCCGTTCTTGTTGCTGTACGCGCACTTGCCGTCGGTCAAGTTGCACTTGCCGAGCATGCAGGTGTCACCGGAGTCACAGGCCTTGGCGCTGCCGGCGATGCACACGCCGGTCTTGCACTGGTCGGCGACGGTGCAGGGGTTATCGTCGGCGTTGCAGGGGTCGCCGCTGGCTGGCGTGGTCTGGCAGCCGAGCTTGGCATCGCAGCTGTCGGTGGTGCAGGGGTTTCCGTCGGAGCAGACCTTGGCGCTGCCAGCCTTGCAGTTGCCTGCGTCGCAGGTGTCCTTCTCGGAGCAGATGGAGCCGTCGGCGTCGCACGCCGCGCCGGTGTTGTCGTTGTGCGAACAGCCCTTATTGCCGTTGCAAACGTCGGTCGTGCAGAGGTTGCTGTCGTTGCAGGTGCTGTCGTCGGTCTTGCCGTTGCAGTCGTTGTCGACGCTGTCGCAGGTCTCGGTCGAGGCGCTGGGTGCGTCGCAGGCGGTGAGGCCACCGCCCTCGGGGGCGCCCGGCGCGCCGGCAGGCAGGCAGGTGCGACTGCCAGCGCAGGCGCCGCCGTTGCTGTGGGGCACGTAGCAAGTCGTCGTGGCGCCTGTCGCGATGGCGCCCGGGGAGCAGCCGCAGACCTGACCCTGGGGCAGGACGCAGTATTTCGCAGACTTGCCGGTGACGTCGGTCGCCGTCTCGCAGAGTGAGCCTTGTGGGCAGTCCACGGTACTGGTGCAGCCATTGCCGCAGAAGGCGCCGTCGTTGCCGCGCTGGATGCAGGCGGCGTTAAGTGCGCCGAGCCCGCTGCAGGCGTCGTTGGCCGTGCAAGGCGCGCAGTGGGTGGCGAACTTCGGCACGCAGACTTTGTCGACGGTGCTGCCTGATCCGGGGATCTCGACACAGGCCTCGCCCTCTGGACAGGCCCCGTCGTCGCACTTCTGGGCGCAGACTTTGGTGGCCTTGCCGGCGTTGATGCAGTGACCAGAGAAGCAGGCGTCGTTTTCTTTGCACTCGCAGCCGGGGCCGCCTGGGCAAGAGAGCGAGATCTCGGAGCCGTCGTCGACAGAGTCGCCTGGGGTGGTCTCGACGCCGACAGTGTCGTTGGCGACGTCGCTGCCCACGCCGGTTTCGGCTCCCGTACTGTCCGTCTCGGCGACCGTGGCGTCCTCACCCTCTACCGTGGTGTCGCCGTCGCCACACCCGATCGCTAGGGCGGCGAGCCACGCGAAGGTTACCGCTAGCCGAGAGGATTGGAGCTTCAGAGACGCCCCGTGTTGCACAGCCAAATGACCTTTCATTGCTCCCTCTCACTCAGAGCCGAAGCCACGCGCGTCCGAACGGGCTCACGCGGCACAGCTAAATCGAGGGCCCAGCGCACCGCCGCCCTCGACCTTGGACTTTCACCGCCGCAGATAGGGTGCCAGACCCGCGCGGGATGAGTCAAGTTCTAGAGGCTCCCGGTGGTCTCTGCGGAGGGCCTCACGGGGCGCGCCGTGCGACCGTAGAGCCGCTACTTGCAGACTGGAGAGGTGACGCCGCTGGTGTGGCAGCTCTTGCCTGCTTCGCAGACGACATTCGACATCGGCTCCCAGGCGCCATAGCCCTTGACCGCTGAGCTGCATTTGCTCTCGTGCTCTCCAGTGCAGCCGTAGCCGACCTTGCGGACGTACCCCTGATTGGACTCGCACTTGTACTCCACGCTCTTGCTGTCGGAGTAGCAGAGGGTGCCCTTTGGCAACATCTCTTGCGCGGCGACGTCGCAGCAGACGCCCTGGCTGCAGCAGAGCGGGTTGGGTGCGATGGCGCAGCTGCCGTCGCCCTTGCAGATCGCCTTCTGGCACGGCCCTGGCTGGACCTGCGTGGCGCACTCGGCGTCGGCCTTGCAGCAAAAGGCCGTCGTCGCCTTGCCTTGGCAGGTCAGCTGGCTCGTGCAGACGTCCTCCTTGGTGCAGGTGTTGCCGTCGTCGCAGGCCTTGCCGAGGTTGGCCTTCCACTTCGTCGGCGTGCCTGGGTCGCAGACCTCGCAGCCGCCGGAGCCAGGCTTGCTGGCGCCCTTGGCGACGCAGGCGCCATCGAGCAGGCAGGCGTCGGCGGCGACCGTAAACGCCGAGGTCGACTTCTCGGGCTGACAGGTGGCGCACGGGCCGGCTGGGCTGACGGCGCCCTTGTCGTAGCAAGCTCCCTCGACGGCGCAGGTCCCGGGCTTGCCGCTCCAGGTCGTCTGGCTCTGAGAGGCATTGCAGACCTGGCAGGACCCGGCTTGACCACTGGCGCCGGCGGCGAGGCAGACGCCGTCGATGTGGCACTGGCCGCTGGCGATGGTCCAGGTGTCCTTGCTGGTCGCGGGCTGGCAGGTGCGGCACTCCTGTTCGGCGGCGCTGGCCTTGGCGCCGGCCGCGACGCACTCGCCGTCGATGAAGCACTTGTTCGGCTCAGGGCTCCACGCACTTGCATTGACGTCCGGCTTGCAGCGCTGACAGCCGCCGGTGCCCGGCTTGGCGTCGCCGGCCTTCCAACAGCCGCCGTCGATGTGGCAGCTCGAGGCCGAGAGCTTGTGCTGGCACTCGCCAGTCTTGGGATCGCAGCTGTCTAACGTGCAGTCCACGCCGTCGTCGCAGGGCTTCGGCTGGAGGCTGCAGGTGCCGTCGATGCACTTGGCGAAAGCGCAGATGCCGTCGCCGCCAGCGCACTCGGTGTCGGCACCGCAGCAGCCGGCGAAGGGCAGGTTCATGCAGAGCTTCTGTGCCCCCTTTTGCTGGCAGCTGTCGGTCGTGCACGGGTCGCCGTCGTCGCAGTCGGCGTTGCCGAGGCAAGCGCAGGCGCCGAGGTAACCGCCGTCGCCGCCGCAGCAGGCGTCGGCGCTGCCGAGGCAGGCGTGGTGGCAGTGGCAGGCGTTTTTCTCTAGGAAGAGGCCGCAGAAGCCGGCGCAGTCGACGATCGGCGTCGGGCCGTCGGCGTCTAGGATGTCAGGCGCCCTCGCGCTGTCTGGGTCGGCGGCGGTATCGGCGGCGGTATCGGCGGCGGTGTCTGCGTTGGGGTCAGCGTCACCGGGCATCGGCGTCGCGTCCTCGGCGTCACCGCCGCGCGGGTCCATCGCGCCGTCAGCGTCGTCGGTGCCAAACGTGAAGCCTCCGCCGTCGGTGTCGTCGGCGCTCGGCAGGCGGAGCGGTGCGTCCCCGCCGCCGTCGGCGTCGGAGTCGCCGCAGCCCTGTGAGGCGGCGAGACAAGCCAGCGCCATGCCGATGGACAGCGATCGGCGCCGGGCCCGCGCCACGACCCTATGGATGTATGCCTGAATAGACCGCATGCTCTCCTCTTGGCCTCGTCGGGGCGATCAACGGCAGTGTACGACCGCTGGCGCCCGCGTCCAGGGAAGGAGGAGGCAGGAGGTGACAGATGGGGTCGCGTGGACAGCGCGGGGATCCTGGGTACCGGGCGCGGCGAAGGCGGGACCTCCGGCGCGCTGGGCGGCACATTGGGCTCTGGTGTTGGGGCTCGCCTGGGCGCCGACGCCGGCTGACGCGCACCTGATCGATGAGATTGCCGAGGCCCTCTACTGCGATCTGCAGACCACCGATCGCCGCGAGTGGACCTTGACCTGGTTTCTCGACGCTGGCCGGGTCGCCGCCACGTTCGACGCCCTCGCGGCGGCTGGCCAGTCGGGCGATGGGTCCGCCGCGGCCTTCGCCGCGCGGCTGGCCGAGGGCTTCGCCATGCCGGGCTGCCAAGTGGCGCCGCTTGAGCCCGCCGAGCTGCAGCTCAACGACCGACCGCAGATGCGGGCGTTTGCCCTGCGCGCCCGCTGTCAGGCGCCGCTGGATACCTTGTTGCTGCAGCGCGTCGCCTACGACCGGGTGCGGACGCGCGCCACTCTGTACATCAGCCTGCGGGTCGGCGGCGAAGCGGACCGGCGCCTGCTGCTGCCACCGCGGCTTGCGGAGCTGGAGGTGCCCCTGCGACCAGGGCTGGCGACACCCCCGCGCAAGGGCGCCGCCAACGATGCGGGCAGCGGACACGGCGGGCGCCAGGGCGGGCGCCACGTCGGCCACGACGACGACGAGGAGTCGGCTGCGGTGCCGGCCTTTCGGCCAGGCGATCCCGTCGATGCCTCGCGGCTGCCAGCGCCGGGCCAGGGCGTGCCTGTCTGGCGTAGGCTGCCGCCCTGGCCGCTGCTGTCGGCTTGGGCCGAGCTCGGCGCCCTGCACATGGCCGCCGGGGCGGACCACCTCCTGATGCTCGTGGCGCTGGCGTTGGCGGCGCGTCGGCTCTCTGGGCTGCTGTGGGCGGTGGCGGGCTTCTCGGTGGGCCACATGGTGACGATGGCGTGGGCCATCGCCGCCGCTTGGCCGCCGATACCTTGGGTCGAGGCCGCCATCGGCGCGACGCTGGTCGGCGCAGGGCTCATCGCGGCGCGGTCGTCGGCGGCAGACGCCGGAAATTTGGCCGCCGATCCATTGCCGCGGAGGGCCCTCCAGCGCGGCGGGGCAGCGGTAGGGGCGGCGTTGGCGCTCGCCTGCGGCCTCATCCATGGCGCGGCCTTTGGCGCCGAGCTGC
>SXNM01000010.1 GCA_005777155.1 Pseudomonadota bacterium
CGGATCCCACGCGCGAAGAGTGGGATGGCGACGTACGCGCTCCACTGCTGCATCCCTTGTGCTTCGCCACCTTCCTCGCCGGCGCGGCGAGCCTCGGACTCGAGGTGTTGGCGGAGGACCTCGGCCCCTTGCTGCTCGGCGAGCCCGGGCGGCTGCCAGCGGCCTGGGGCCCGGCGCCAGCCGGACACCGCAGCGGCGTGGTGACGCTGGTCGGTCGCCCCAACGCCGGCAAGTCGACGCTGCTCAACGCGCTGCTCGGCGAAAAGCTCGCGATCACCAGCCCCAAGCCGCAGACGACGCGCGACCTGATCCGAGGCTACCTGACTCGGCCGGACATGCAGGCGGTGCTGGTCGATACGCCCGGCATCCACCTCGCCAAGAAGGGCGCCCTGCTCAACCGGGCGATGGTCGGCGTCGCCATCGAGGCCATGGACGCCGTCGACGTCGCGCTGCTGGTCATCGACGCCAAGAAGACGCTGCAGGTGCTGCGCTCCATGGCCTTGCCGCGCGACGCCAAGGGCGTCGTGCAGCCACCGAGCGCTGAGCAAGCGCTGCAGCTCTGTCACCGCGGCGACCGGGCCATCGTCGAGCGCCTGCAGCGCCATGGCCATCAGATCGTGGTCGTGCTCAACAAGCGCGATCTCGTACGGCCCGGCGAGGTCTTGCCGCTGGTGGCGGTCTATGGCGCGCTACCCGGCGTCATCGCGGTGGTGCCGGTCTGTGCCCGCCGCGGCGAGGGGCTCGACACCCTGCTGCAGGTGGTGGCGCCGGCGTTGCCCGAGGGCCCGCTGCTGGTTGACCCAGAGCTGCTGACGGACCGCAGCGAGCGCTTCTTGTGCGGCGAGCTGCTGCGCGAGGCGCTCTTCATGGCGCTGCAAGAGGAGCTGCCGTACCAGGTGGCGGTGGTCATCGAGCGCTTCGACGAGTCGGGCGATCCGATCCACATCTTGGCGACGGTCTGCGTCGAGCGGTCGACTCAGAAGGGCATCGTGCTCGGCAAGGGTGGCCTGCGTATGCGCGAGATCGCGACCAGGGCACGCGCCGAGATGGAGGCGATGCTGCAGCGCCGCGTCTACCTTGAGGTGTACGTCAAGGTCGAGGCCGAGTGGACCAGCCGCCTCGACGCCCTGCGGCGCCTCGGCTATGGCGAGGGCGCTGAAGCTGCAGGCAGCTTTGCTGCCGGCACGGCCTATGACGGCGATTGGGGAGAAGGTTAATGCGTAAGCCCCTCGTCGCGATCGTTGGCCGGCCCAACGTCGGCAAGTCGACGCTCTTCAACCGCTTGGTAGGCCGGCGGCAGGCCATCACCCACGACGCGCCCGGCGTCACCCGCGACCGCCACTACGCCGCGACAGAGCTGGGCAACCGCGACGTCGTGCTCGTCGACACCGGCGGCTTTGTGCCCGGCGAGGACGACGAGATCTTGGCGGCGATTCGCAGCTCGGCGTCGGTCGCCATCGCCGAGGCCGACGTCATCGTCTGGCTCACCAGCGTGCGCGACGATGTGACGACCGCCGACGAGGTGGTGGGGGAGCTGCTCCGCCGTACGGACAAGCCGGTCATCGTTGTGGTCAATAAGTGCGACAGCGACAGGCTCGACGTCGAGGCCAACAACTTCTGGAGCCTCGGAGTCCAGAACCTCGTCGCCATCTCGGCCGAGCATGGCCGCGGCATCGGCGACCTGGAGGACGCCATCGGCGTCGCGCTCGACGGGCTCGGACCGCTTCACGGCGCATCGGTCCAGACCGACGAGGAGGCCGAGGACGACGACGTCGAGGCGGCGGGCGCGGACGACGACGACGCCGACATCGACGGCGACGGCGATGGCGCACACAGGCCGAAGTCCGGTGCGCCGCGCGGCGGTCGGGTGCGGGGCGTTCGCCTCGCCATCGTCGGTCGTCCCAACGTCGGTAAGTCGACGCTGATCAACGCCCTGATCGGCAAGCAGCGGATGCTGGCCACCGCTGTCGCCGGCACCACCCGCGACGCCATCGACGTTGAGCTCGAGTGGAGGGGCCAGAAGTACACGCTCGTCGACACCGCCGGCCTCCGCCGCAAGTCGCGCATCGACAACGCCGTCGAAGGCTACTCGGCGAGCCGCAGCGTCCACGCCATCGAGCGCTGCCACGTCGCCTTGCTGGTGCTGGACGCCAGCCAGCCGCTGGCCGATCAGGACGCCCGGATCGCCAGCCTGGTCGAGCGCCGCAACCGAGCGTGTTGCCTCGTGATCAACAAGTGGGACGCCGTGGACAAAGACCACCGCACCATGAAGGCCTACGAGGTGGACCTCCAGGAGCAGCTCCCGGCCCTGGCGTTCGCCCCGCGGGTGTTCATCAGCGCGCTGACTGGCCAGCGGGTCGACAAGGTCATGGAGGCGGCGCTGCGGGCCTACGAGTCCTTCAACCGTATCCTGCCGACTTCGGCGATCAACCGCTGGATCGCCGAGGCCCAGAAAATCCGTCAGCCGCCGGTCTACCAAAACAAGCGACTGAAGCTGTACTTCGGCGCCCAGACCGCGACGCGGCCGCCGCGGCTGCAGATCCAGGTCAACAACCCGGACGCGGTGTCGCCGAGCTATGAGCGCTTCCTGATCAACAGCCTGCGCGAGCGTTTTGACCTCGGCGGCACGCCGCTGCGCCTGCAGTTCGTCGGTCGCAGCCAACGCCGCGCCGATCGCACGACCGACTCCGAGTTCGTGCCAGCGACCGTCGCCTTCGTTGACCTCGACGAGAGCCCGTGGGACGCCGAGGCTGAGGCCGCCTACCTGCGCGGACGCGACGACGACGACGACGACGGCAATGACCTGAGCGGGCTCGACGGCGCGTTCGACGACGACGACGACGAGCTCGATGACGAAGGCGACAGCGACGGCGTGGACGACGACAGCGACGATGACGACGACGACGCGTTTGACGACGACGACGACGACGACGACGGCGCAGCGAGTCAACCCGCACCGCGCGTCGCCGCCCCGCCCAAGCCCGCCGCCCCGCCAAAGGGCAAGCGCTGACGGGCGCGCGCCACTCGCAGCCGGGGAGCGACCCTCTCTATGGTGGGGTAGTCGGCGCGCGCGCCATCGCGCCGCCGCGGAGCGAGCCATGGCACGACAAGAGCTAGCGCAGGACGACGACGCCGAGGAAGGCGGCGCCGATCGCACCCGGCGTGCCTACAGCCAGGCCCTGCGGCTGCTACGCATCTACCAGGCGCTCGCCAACGCCCGCGCCGGCATCACCATCGGCGAGCTGGAGGCGCAGACCGGCGTCACCCGTCGCACCCTCAACCGCGACCTCGGCCTGCTGCAAGAGGATCACCTCGTCGAGGTGCGCTCAGTCGACCCCGAAGGCCGCAAGCGCTGGGCGCTCTTGCCCGCCGGACCTGCCAGCACGGTGAGCTTCACCCGCGGTGAGCTCATGGCCTTGCACCTCGGGCGCTCCATGTTGGCGTTTGCCCGTGGCACCGAGCTTGGCGCGGCGATGGCCAGCGCCTTTGATAAGGTCAGCGCGCGCCTCGGTGACGCCCACACCCTCGACTTCTCGCGGAAATACTACGCGCTCCCCGACGCGCCACCGATTGAGGCCGGCAGCGAGCGCTTCGACGACGTCCTCAACGAGGTGCTGAGCGCACTGGAGCGCGGCCAACGGCTGCGCATGGACTACGCGGGCTCGGAAGGTGGCGAGCGGCAGCTCCGCCTCGACCCCTTGACGCTCGCCTACTTTCGCGGCCGGCTCTACCTCGTCGCCATCTCCGAAGGGCGCGACAAGCCTCAGGTCTTTGCCCTGCACCGCGCCCTGCACGCCGAACGAATGCGCGGCGAGGCGGCGACCATGCCCGCCGGCTACGACCCGGCCGCGCACTTCTCAAGTAGCTTCGGACTGTTCACCGGCGGCGAGGTGCACACCGTGCGGGTGCGCTTCGTCGGCCCTGCTGCTCGCTACGCCCGCGAACGGTGCTGGCACAGCAGCCAGCGCGTCACCGATCTCGCCGACGGCAGCGTCGAGATCGCTTGGCAGCTGCCGCTGACGCCCGACCTGGAGAGCTGGCTGCTCTCATTCGGCGAGCGCGCCCACGTCATTGCCCCCGCCGCGCTGCGCTTGACCCTCTGCCAGCGCCTACAGGCGGCCCGGGCCGCCTACGAGGAGGGCTAAGATGCTGACCGCCCTGCGCCTGCGCGACTTTGCCATCGCAGCCAGCGTCGACCTGGAGCTTGGGCCTGGCCTGACCGTCATCACCGGCGAGACCGGCGCGGGCAAGTCGCTCCTCATCGACGCCCTCGGTCTGCTGCTCGGCGGCCGCGGCCATGAGCGCGTAGTGCGCGCTGGCGCCGAGCTGGCGGAGCTGGAGGCGCGATTCGACGGCGTCGACGATCCGCTGGTGCTCGCGGCGTTGCGAGAGCGTGGCCTCGAACCGGAGGATGGCGCCGTCTTGGTCCGTCGGACGATTGGCCGCAACGGCACCCGCAAGGCCTGGATTCAGGGGCGCATGGCGAGCAGCGCCGACCTGCGCGCTGTCGTCGGGCCGCTGGTGGACCTCGCGACGCAGCACCAGCAGAACCGGCTGCTCGACCGCCGCGCGCACCTGCAGATCCTCGACCGCGCTGGCGGCCTCCAGGCCGACGCCGCCGCCTACCAGCGCCGCTACACCGACTACGCCGCCTGCCGCGCCAGCCTGAGCGCGCTGATCGAGCAGCAGCGTGCCGCCGAAGAGCGTCGCGATTACTTGCAGTTCTGCGCAGATGAGCTGGCACAGGCGGCCATGAATCCGGGCGAGCTGGCGGCGTTGGAGGCCGAAGTGAGGCGGCTGCGCGCCGCGGAGTCGCTGTTGCGCGTCGGCGCGCAGGCAGAGGCGGCGCTGACCGGCGACGGCGGCGCGCGTGACACCCTCGCCGGGCTGCCACGCGAGCTGGAGCGGGCCCGACGCGACGACCCGGCCCTCGCCGATTTTTCGGGGCGATTCCGCGACATCCTAGCCCTCATCGACGACGCCGCCAGCGACCTCGGCCGCTGGGCAGATTCGGTGCGCCGCGATCCCGAGCGACTGTCCAAGGCCGAGGCCCGCATGGACCGGCTGATCGGGCTGCTGCGCAAGTACGGCGGCAGTGAGGCGGCGCTCCTGCAGCGCCAGGCGGCCATCGAGGCGGAGCTGGAGCAGGGCAGCGCCAGCGCCTCTCAGCTCCAGACCCTGCAGGCCCAGCTGCCAGGCTTGAAGGCCGAGGTCATGGCGGCGGCGCAGGCGCTTTCGGCGGCGCGCGCCACGGCCGCTTCGGCGCTGCAGCGCGACGTCGAGGCGGTGCTGGCCGAGCTGGGCATGTCCAAGGCGCGCTTCACCGTCGAGCTGCGGCCCGAAGACGACGGCGAGCCCGGCCCCGACGGCCAAGAGCGCGCCCGCTTCCTGCTGCAGTCCAACCCTGGCGAGCCAGCGCAAGGCCTCGTCGAGGTCGCCAGCGGCGGCGAGCTGTCGCGCGTCCTGCTCGGCCTGGAGCGCGCCGCCAGCCGCAGCGCCGGCGCCCCGACGGCCGTCTACGACGAGGTCGACGCCGGCCTCTCCGGGTCCACGGGCGTCGCGCTCGGACGCTTCCTCGCCGAGGTGTCGCTACACCAGCAGCTCTTGGTCATCAGCCACCTGCCACAGGTCGCCGCCGCCGCCGACCACCACCTGCACGTCAGCAAGCTCGAGCGCGAAGGCCGCACCGAGAGCCGCGTCCAGATGCTCGACCGCGAGGGGAGGCTGCGCGAGCTGGCGCGGATGCTCGGCGCCGGCGAGCCTGAGGCGTCGGCACCCGGCGCCGCGGCGTCGGCGGAGGACACGGGCTGGCAGCACGCTGAGGCGTTGGTGCGTAAAGCGCGCCTCGGCGTCCCTGGACCGGCCGTAGCGACCGCGGCGACGCCCTCCTAAGTTGCGGCTGCGATCGTGCGTTTCTTGTGCTACCCTCCTCATCCCTGTCGCCTGGAGGGCCAGATGCAGCCGCGTCCCAACCTGCAAGACTCGCCCCGACCTCGCCGATTCGCGGCCCGCTCGCAGACCCCAATCGTGGGGGTGTGGAGCCGAAGTGAGCGCCAGGCTGGGGCGCCTCAGTCGCGACTGCGTGCCCAGTCCGACAGCGCTCCTCCACGCCTGCGCCACGCCATCGGTTGCCTCGGGCTCGCGCTCCTGACCGCCTGCTCGGGCGATGATGGCGCGCCGCAGATCCGCCAGGTGACCCAGCTGCAGGACACAGAGCGCGACGACGCGCCCTACGAGGTCTGGGCCACGATCCGCGCCGGCAACGGCGTATCGCGGGCGCGGCTCTATTACGCGCCGCAAAACCAGGCGGCCTTCGCCTGGGCGCCCATGAAGGCTAGCGACGGCGACGTCTACCGCGGCGCCATCCCGCCCCATCCGCGCGGCACGCGGCTTTTCTACTTCGTCTGGGCCGAGTCTGAGGGTGGCGCCGTCGCGCTCCACCCGGCCGACGCCAAGGCCGACCCACCGATCTACCACACCTTTCGCGTCTTGCTCCAAGGCGAGAAGCCAGGCGAGAGCCCGCCTCCCTGGGCGAGCGACGCTGGCAGCCCCGGAGCCGTAGACGCCGGTAGCCTCGACACCACGCCACAGGACGTAGAGCCGACGACGGACATCGCCGACAGCGGCGCGGAGGAGCTGGCGCCTGACGTCGCACCCGACGTCGAGCCAGAGCTGGCCCCCGATGCCGACACCGACGAGGTGACGCCCGAGGTCGACACAGACGACGGCGGCCCGAGCTTCGACAGCATCGACGTCAGCGTCGACATCGGCCCGCCAATCGACAGCGACGGCGACGGCATCCCCGATGGCGCCGACAACTGCCCGGACTGGAAAAACCTCGACCAGCTCGACACCGACGGCGATGGCGCCGGCGACAAGTGCGACTCTGACCTCGACGGCGATGGCATCGGCAACGACACCGACAACTGCTACGACGTCAACAACCCCGATCAGTCCGATCTCGACGGCGACGGCCTCGGCGACGCCTGTGACGCCGACGCCGACGGCGACAAGATCGTGAACAAGAAGGACAACTGTATCCTGGTCCCCAACTTCGATCAGGTCGATCTCGACGGCGACGGCCTCGGCGACGCCTGCGATCCCGTCGACAGCACGCAGAAGGACAGCGACAAGGATGGCGTCCTCGACCCCGTGGACAATTGTCCAGACTTCGCCAACCCGACCCAGGGCGACCTCGACGGTGACGGTGTCGGCGACGGCTGCGACGCTGACGCCGATGGTGATCAAGTCGCCAATTTGAAGGACAATTGTCCGTTGCTCGCCAATCCTGCGCAAGCCGATGAAGACGGCGACGGCGTCGGCGATGTCTGCGACCTCGACAACGACAAGGACGGCGACGGGATCGACGACGACAAGGACAACTGCAAGAAGGTCAAGAACGGCGATCAGAAGGACCAGGACGGCGATGGCATCGGCGACGCCTGTGACGCCGACATCGACGGCGATGGACGCAAGAACGCCTTTGACAACTGTCCCTTCGTCGCCAACGCCAACCAGAAAGACAGCGACGGCGACGGCGCCGGCGACGCCTGCGACAGCGAGCCGCTGTGCAAAGTCCAGGCCGACTGTCCCGCCGGCACCTTCTGCTACGCGCCGCTCTGCCTACAGCCGCAGTCGTGCCAGACCACGGCGAGCTGCCCGGGCGGCACCTTCTGCTACCTGGGCAAGTGCCTGCCGCCGGCGGTCATCCCGGCGAACTTCTGCGAGGACACCAAGACCTGCCCGGCCGGCTTCGTCTGTCAGTTCTCGGCCTGCGCCCCCGACGCCTGCAAGGCCGACTCTGACTGCCTCGGCGGCAAGAAGTGCTTGTGGGGCGAGTGCTTGCCGGGTCAGCTCCCGGTGTCGGGCTGCACGATCGACGAGCAGTGCCCGGCGAAGCAGCAGTGCATCGCCAAGCTCTGCGTGCCCAAGGGCTGCGAGAGCGACGCCGCCTGCAACAAGAACCAGAAGTGCTTCAAAGGCTTGTGTATTCCGAGCGTGATCCCGACGGTCGAGTGCAAGCAGGCCTCTGATTGCCCGAAGATCCCCATCGGCGGCCTGAAGCTGACCTGCGCCGCGGGCGTCTGCGTACCGCAGATCCCCGGCATCCCACCGCTCTGTACCAACGACGTCGACTGCGGCGAAGGCAAGCAGTGCCTCATCGCCATCTGCGTCAACAAGGCGTGCAGCAGCTCCGCCGATTGCCCCGACGGCAAGTCCTGCACGTTTGGCTTCTGCTTCGCCAGCGATCAGCCCATCCCGCAGCCCGGGCAGTGCAAGGACGCCAGCGACTGCCCTGAAGGCAACTCTTGCTTCCAGTCCATTTGCTTGCCTTTCCAGTTGCCCGGCGGCGGCGGAGGCGGTGGTGGCGGGCTGCCGACCTTCTGCGGGCCTGGCGGCACTTGCCCGGCCGGCAAGAAGTGCCAGTTCGGAGTGGTCTGCCTCTGATGTCGTCCTCGGCAGGCGAAGGACCGTCCCGCCGCGCTCGGAGCGCCCCAAGGCCGCGCTGGCCAGCGGCGCACCTGGGGTCGGGGCCGCCTGACGCGGCGCCGCTCGACCTGCGCGACGCCAACCTCGTCGAGGCCGAGTTGGAGAGCGCAGATCTGCGCGACGCCGACCTCCGCCACGCCGAATTGGAGGGCGCGCGGCTCTTCGAGGCCCAGCTGCGCGGCGCCCGCCTCCAGGCCGCGGATCTGCGCTGCAGCGACTTACGCGGCGCCGATTTGCGCTTCGCCGACCTCCGCGGCGCCGACCTACGTTTCGCCGACCTGCTCGGCGCCGAGCTGGAGGGCGCCGATCTGCAGGACTGCGACTTCCTCGGCTGCCGCCTCGCCGGCGCCCGCGGCCTCGGCGCCGGCGAACCGAGCGCGGCGTCGGTC
>SXNM01000070.1 GCA_005777155.1 Pseudomonadota bacterium
CAAGGCGTCCAGCTCGCGGCGCAGGGCGGCGAGCTCCGCCATCGCGCCGCCGGATCCTGGCACGACCGAGCGCGTGCGGGCGAGCCCGTCGCGATCGTCGCGGTCGTCGACGCCGACAGGGCCGTCGTGGCCGGCGTGGTCGGCGTGGTCGGCGAGGTCGGCGAGGTCGGCGTGGTCGGCGTGGTCGGCGAGGTCGGCGTGGCGGGCGCCACCGTGGGGCTCGACCGCGTGGACGTGGTCGCTGGCGTCCGTCGAGGCGGTGCCCGGCCGTGTGTCGTCGCTGTCGGCGTCGGGCATCTTGCCACCGCCGCGCCGCCAGCTGTTTTCGCCAGCGCCGGCCTTGCGGCCGCGGGCGCCGCGCCACACCCCGGCGCCGAGGCCGGACCATGCGCTCAGGCCGGGCATCATGCCAAGCCACGGCAGCGACGCCATGCCGCCGCCGCCGCCGAAGCGCTGCGCCTTGTCCGCCGCCCGACGCATCGAGGCGAAGCCCTCAAAGGCCCAGAGCATCCAGGTGCCGAGGAACTCGGCGAGCGCGCCATCACCGAGCCGAATGAGCTCAATCAGCAGCGGCGTCGGCAACATTCGACCGGCGCCTCGGCTCTCGAGCACGATCTGCACCAGCGTCGCCTGGGTTAGGTCCTCGGCCGTGCGGGCGTCGACGACCCGCACCTCGTCACCGGCGCAGATCCGCTCGGCTAGCTCCTCCAGCGTGATGTAGCGCGAGGTGTCGGTGTCGTAGAGGCGGCGATTGCCGTACTTCTTGATGGTGATGAGCCGCGGCTGGACCTGCGCTGCCATGCCTGCTCCCAGAGGCGCGGCCGGCGCCGCTCGGTGCGAGGGCGCGCACGGGCGGCGCGGCATACAACGTGCCACCGCAGCGCAGCAGAACGCAAGGCCATGGTCGCAAAGCGGCAGTTGCGTTCAGTGCGCCAGGCGATGTTGCGCTGCAACATGCGACCTTGACACCACCGCGGGCCTTGTCGACCATAGCCGTCCTTTTCGTCGCCGACGGTCGGGCGGCGCCGGAGCCGTCGTGGTCCTTGGCCTGCCCCGCACCGCCCCCCGACCCCTCCGACGCGAGGCGCCCTTGGCCCCTCGTGGCGTCGCGGCGACTCGGCCCACGCTGCGGCGTCTGGTCGCGCTGAGCCTCCTCTCGGTCAGCGGCTGCCTCGCCCATCACGACGCGATCCCCGCCGACGCCCCTGCCGACGCACGCTGGATCGCCCTCCGCGGCGTGAAGACGCGCTTTGTCGACGATCCGCCGCTCGCCGACGCTGGCGCCACCGGCGACTCCGCGACGCCGGCGCTGCTGTTGCACGGTTTTGCGGCGAGCCTCGACACCTGGGCGGGGGTGCGGCTCGCGCTGCGGCGCCAGCGGCGGGTGTTGGCGCTTGACCTCAAGGGCTTCGGCTACTCCGCCCGCCCCGCCGGCGACTACTCGCCCGAGGAGCAGGCGAGGCTCGCCCTGGCGCTCCTCGACGCCCGCGGCGTGACGAAGGTGCAGCTGGTCGCCCATAGCTGGGGCAGCGCGGTGGCCTTGGCGCTGGCCCGCTTGGCGCCCGAGCGCGTAGAGCGCATCGCGCTCTACGACGCCTGGGTCTTCGAGGCGCAGCTGCCGCCTTTCTTCCTCTGGGCCAGGGCGCCTGCCATCGGCGAGGCCCTCTTTGCCCTCATCTACCAGCAGCGCGCCGAGGACCGACTCCAGCTGGCGTTTTATGCACCCGAGCGCGTGCCGCAGCAGCTCGTCGACCACGCGCTGGCCGGCATCGAGCGCCCTGGCACCACCGCCGCCCACCTCGCCGCCGTCCGCGGCCAGCGTCTGCGCGCCGCCGAGCCCGGCTACGCCAAGATCGCCGCGCCGGTCCTGCTGCTCTGGGGTCGCGAGGACCGCGTGACGCCGCTCCGCTATGGCGAGCGGCTGCTGCGGCTGCTGCCGGCGGGTCAGCTGCGCGTCTATCCCCGCTGCGGGCACTTTCCGATGCTCGAGGCCACGGCAGAGAGCACCCGCGACCTGTTGGCGTTTCTCAGCCTGGAGCGGGCGTGAGCCGGCGCTGTGCCGCCGCGCGGACCGAGGCGCGGCGCGTTCCACGGCGAGGCCGCTCCGCCGTCGCGGTCCTGCTGCTGTCGGCCATGTTCGGGCTGGCCGCGCTGCCGGCTCGGCGCGTCGAGGCCGCCCTGCCGACCACGCCCGTCACCCGCAGCCAAGAGACCTTCTCCAGCTTGGGTCAGGGCCTCTGGGATCGCGACGAGGCCGGATTTGCCGCCGCCGGTCTGCTGCGGACGCGCCTGGAGCTGCTGTCGAACCTCGACCTCGACCACGGCGTCGGCCCTTCCGGCCAGCCGTTGTTTCCGAGCCCGCTCGCCAACGGCGCCGAGCCGCTGCTGACCCACGCCGACATGCGGCTGCGCCTTGACCTCGCCGCCTACGCGCCGCGCGGGATGGTGACGGTGCGCGGCCGGCTCGATCTGCTCGACAACGTCGCCCTCGGCGGCGCGCCCGCCGGTCCGCCCACCGCCAGCATCGGCCAGCGCCCGCCCGCGGCGCCCCTGACGCTGCGCCGCCTCTGGGCCGAGGCGCTGCTGCCCTTTGGCGTCTTGGCTGCCGGTCGGATGGGGTCGCACTGGGGGCTCGGCCTGCTGACCCACGGCGGCGACTGCCACGACTGCGATCGCGGAGACGCCGCCGACCGCGTCGCCCTCGCGGTGCCGGCCTTGGGCTTGGTCTGGGCCATCGCCTATGACTTCACGGCCATTGGCCCTACGCAGCCGCGCCCCAACGGCAGCGCGGCGCTCGACCTCGATCCGGCCGATGACGTGCGCACCTGGACCTTCGCCGCGGTCCACGCGCTCGGCCCCGAGATCCGCGCCCGTCGTCAGGGCGCCGGCCGCACCACGGTGGAAGGCGGCGTCATCGCAAGCCACCGCAAGCAGTCGCTCGACGTACCTCGGCATTGGCTCGAGCAGGAGGGCGTCGTCGAGGCCAGCGCGACCCCGCTCGACGCCGGTCAGATCGTGCGGCGCGACGCTGCCGCGACTGCCTTGGACCTGTGGCTGCGCCTGCAGCGGCGGAGCTTGCGCGTCGAGCTGGAGGCCGCCGTGCTCTCGGGACGCATCGGCCAGGCCTCGCTGCTGCCCGGCGTCGAGCTGCGCGACCCGGTGGAGTCGCTGCAGTGGGCCATCGCGCTGGAGAGCCGCTACGGCGCTGAGCTGGAGGGCCTGTCGTTCGGCGTCGACGGCGGCGCCGCCAGCGGCGACCCAGCGCCGGGATTCGGCGTCCGGCAGCCGATCGCCGGAGCCAGGCCGCTGCCCGGCGACCTCGACGGCGCCCAGGCTGCTCCGCCACGCGATCGCCGCCTCGACAACTTTCGCCTGCACCCAGATGCGCGCATCGACCGCCTGCTCTTTCGCGAGATCGTCGGTACCGTCACTGACGCTGCCTGGATTCGGCCGCATGTGCGCTGGGCGCGCGCCTGGCACGGCGGTGACACCTGCGTCGTCGCCGACCTCGCGGCGGTGGCGACCTTTGCCCTGCAGCCTAACTCGACGCCGTCGGGGGCTCGCGAGCTCGGCGTCGAGCTGGATCCGACGCTCTCTCTGACCTTGCGCGGGCTGCTCATCGAGTGGCAGACAGCGGTGTTGTTGCCGGGCGCCGGGTTCGACAACGCCTTCACCGGCGCTGCAGCGCAGCCGGCTTGGATGTCTAGGCTCTTCCTCGGATTTGCGTTCTAGAGGCGTGGCGATGGCGGTGGCGGTGCAGGCACGACGCGACGACTTCAGGCAGGGGGACGCGCCGCGGCGTTGGTCGTCGCTGGGGCGTCGGCTGCTCGCATGGGGCTGCGCCGCGTCGGTGGTTGGCGTCGCCGCTTGCGCCGCCGATCCCGGGGCAGACGCCGGCGCCTCGGGGCCCGCGATGGGCCCGCTCTCCCTCTGCCTGCCCGACCTCGACGGCACCCTGAGCGCCGCTGAGGCGCGTGGCTACGTCGGCGCCAAGGCCAGGGTGCTCGTGGCCGCCGCGCCGCTGGCCCAGATGCCCGACCTCGAAGGCGTCGTTGACAGCGCCGGGCGACGCGTCGTCGACTGGCGTGACCAGCGCGACGGCGTCGAGCAGGAGATGGCCGTGGCCGACGGTGGCGCCGGCTGGTGGGCTGCGGAGTGGCCTGACCTCGGCGCCGACCTCGCGATGCCGCTCAATGGCGACCAGACCCTGCTTGGCCTCTACAAGCAGGACGCCGCCGGTCTGTGGCTGCTCGCGATCGTCAGCGCCACCGCCAACCCGGCGCGTGGCCGCACGCTGATCCGCTACGAAGCGCCGCTGCCCGTCCTGCGGACGCCGCTGCGCGCAGGCGACGCCTGGACCGCCACCATCGCCACCAGCGGCACGCTTGACGGTCTGCCCTGGCAGGGCATCGACGCTTGGCAGGTGCGCGCGACGGCTGGCGGCCGCTTGGAGCTGCCGGACTTCTCCGCCGGCCCGACCCTGCGCGTCCGCACCGAGGTCGAGGTGCGCTCGCTGCTCGGACCGACAGCGCGCCGCACGCAGATCTCTTGGATGTTCGAGTGCATGGGCGAGCTCGGGCGGGCGACGCTGGATGGCGGTGGGGCGCTGCTCGAGCGCCGACTGCTGCGGCCTTGACCGCTAGACTCCAGGCGCAAATGGAGAGGGGATGGGCGCAGCGCGGGCCCGGCACAGCGCGAGACGCCACCAAGGCGGGCAGTCCGGCAGCGAGGGGGCGATGACCAAGGCGGCGAGCGAGCAGCGGGCAGGGCAGGGCGGCACGTCCAAGGCGGGGGCCGCGGCCGCCCACCCTGAAGCTGGCGCCAGCGGCCCTGGCGACTTCGACGGGCTGTGGGATCGCGGAATCGCCGCCTTCACCAAGGCCGACGCCGCGACCTCGCGCGCCTTTGACGCGTTGCTGCGCAGCAGGTGGCTGTTGGAGCCGGCGGGGCATGCGTTGAGCGCGCTGTGGCGTACGACGCGGCTGCTGCGCGAGCGACAGCAGGACGCCCTGCGCTCCCAGGGCCTCGCAGCTGCCGACGATGTGTTGCGTGCCCACGCCGCCGTGCTGCGCGTCGAGGCGCGGCTGGAGGCGCAGACCGCGGAGCTGTGCGCCCTGCGAGCTGATCTCGCCGCCTTACTTGCAGAGAGAGGAGGCGGCCAGCCGGCCCCAGCGCCGGCCACTGGCATGGTCCCGCGCACGGCGACCGGCGTCGGCGGTGGTGACACCTCCGCTCCCCGCCGCCCGCCGCGACGCCGCGGCAAGCCGAACCAGGAGTAGCCGATGGATCCAACGCCACACCTGCTCCTGGAGGCGGCGCCGCAGGCCGTCTTTCGCACCCTGTCGGCGCGCGCCGATCGCGTCCGCTTTCGCCTCGGCGTGCAGCCGGACGCCGTGACTTGGCGCTGGTCCGACTTCGCCGCCGCGCTCCGCGCGCTGGCCTGCACCCTGCGCGCCCGCGGGCTTGGCGCCGACGAGCGGGCCGCCGTGTTCGCCAGCAACCGCGTCGAGTGGATGGTCGCGGCCCTGGCCATCCAGGCGCAAAGCAGCGCCATGGTGCCGGTCTATCCGAGCACGACGGTCGATGGCCTCGGCTATCAGCTCGATCACGGCGACGTCACGGTCCTCTTCGTCGACGGCGTCGCCCTGCTCGAGCGCGTCGGGAGGGCGCTACCGGCCGTGCCTCGCCTGCGTCATGTGATCTGGCTCGGTGACGACGCAGATCTGCGCCGCGCACTCGACCGTTTGGACGGCGACGCGGCAGCGAAGGCCGACGCAGGCCTGGCGGCGGGCGTCGCGTGGCTGCGCGGCCACAGCCAGGGCTTTGACGCCGCGCTGGCCGAGGGCGACGCCGTCGATCTGCGCGATCCGGGCGCGTTCGAGAGGGGCCTGCAGGGCCTGCAGCTCGATCGACCGGGCATCCTGCTCTACACCTCCGGCCCCACCGGCAGACCCCAGGGCGTGCCGCTGACCCACCTCATCGTCGCGATCCACGGGCGCGATTGGATCCAATGCAACGCGCCGCTCCTTGAAGACGGCGACCATGACCTGCTCTGGTTGCCCATGTCGCACGTGTTCGGCTTCGGCGAGGCATGCCTCGGCAATACGCTCGGCTTCTGCTCGACCCTGGCCACGCCGCTTGACGTCCTGCAGTTGCTGCCGGTGGTGAGGCCGCACGTGTTCAGGTCCGTGCCGGCCTACTGGGAGAAGCTGGGCCAGGGAGCGCTGCAGGCGGGCCCCGACGAGGCCGCCATCGGCGAGCGCCTGCGCGCCCTGGTCGGCGACCGGCTGCGCTTTTGCCTCTCGGGCGGCGCCGGGCTCGATCGCAGCGTCAAAGAGCTCTTTCACCGCCACGGCCTGCTGATCCTCGAGGGTTATGGCCTGACCGAGGCCAGCCCAACCCTCACCCTGAACCGCCCAGACGCCTTTCGTTTTGACAGCGTCGGCCGCGTCCTGCCGAGCGTCGAGGTCAAGCTGGCGGTAGACGGAGAGATCCTGGCGCGGGGCCCTTCAATCTTCGAGGGGTATCACAAGGATCCCGCCGCGACCGCCAGCACCTTTGATGCCGAGGGCTGGCTGCTCACCGGCGACCTTGGGCGCTTCACCGAGGACGGCTTCTTGCAGATCATCGGCCGCAAGAAGGAGATCCTCGTCACCGCCGGCGGCAAGAACGTGCCGCCCGCCAACATCGAGCTGCGCTTCGCCGACGACCCGCTGATCGCCCAGGTGATGGCGTACGGCGATGGAAAGCGCTACCTGGTCGCCGGGTTCTGGCTCAACCCCGCAGAAGTTGGGCGCCTCTGCGCCGGGCTCGATGCCGAGGCAGCGGCGGCCAAGGTGCAAGGGCTGCTGCAAGCGCGCGTCGACGCCGTCAACGCCGAGCTCGACAGCTACATGACCATCAAGCGGTTCGTGGCCTTCGACCACCCGCTCACCGTCGAGGACGGCACGCTCACCGCGACCCTCAAGCTGCGGCGCAAGCAGATCCAGGAGCGTTACGGCGCCCGGTTCGAGGAGCTGTACCAGTGATCTCGAGCCGCCACGTCCAGCGCCTCCTCGCTCTCTGGAGTCTGCCGGCCAAGACGCCGCCGCGGGTCGGCGCCACCGCAGCAGACGTCGTCTGGCAGCAAAACAAGGCCAAGCTGTGGGCGTACCGCCCTAGCGCCAGCGCGCCACCGCAAGGGCGACCGGTGCTGCTGGTGCCGTCGCTGATCAACCGCCACTACATCCTCGACCTGATGCCAGGCAAGTCGCTGGTCGAGTGGCTGGTCGATCGCGGTTTTGCGGTCTATTGCGTCGACTGGGGCGCTCCAGGCCCCGAGGACGCCGACCAGGACCTCGACGCCATCGTCGACGGCCTGCTGCGCCGCGCCGTCGCGGCCTGCATCGACCACCACCGCGCCCGGACCACTGCCGCTGGGCCACCGCAGACACCGGACGGGGACGCACCGCGAGGGCAGGGCGTCCACCTCGTCGGCTACTGCATGGGCGGCATGTTCACGGCCATGCTCGCCGCCCGCCGGCCCGAGACAGCGGCCAGCATGGTCGCCATCGCGGCGCCAATTCGCTTTCGCGGCGACCCAGGCTTGCTCCGCGCATGGGCGGCGACCGACAGCCTCGACCTTGGCGCCCTGGTGCAGGCCTACGGCGTGGTGCCGCCCTGGCTCCTGCAGGGCGCGTTTCAGCTCCTGCGGCCGACGCTGAACCTGTCGAAGGCCGTGCACCTCGTCGACCGCGCCCATCGCCCCGAGTTCCTCGACGGCTACCTCGCGATGGAAGCCTGGGCCAACGACAACGTAGGGCTGCCGGGCGCGTTCTTCCGACAGTATATCGAGCACATCTATCGTAACGACGGCCTGGCGCGAGGGACACTGAGCCTCGGCGGCGCTGCGGTCGACCTCCGCCGGCTGCGGGCACCGACGCTGTGCGTGGTCTTTCGCGATGACCACATCGCCACCGCCGACAGCTGCCGCGCCCTGCTCGAGCTGATCGGCAGCGACGACAAGGCGAGCCTCGAGCTCAGCGGGAGCCACGTCGGCGGAGTCGTCGGCAAAGCGGCGATGGCCAAGCTGTGGCCCGAGTTGGCGAGCTTTTGGCGCCGCTTGGACGCCTAGCGACGGTTCTCGCGCCGGCTCGCGACGTTGGGACTACCCTCATAGGCAGTAACGACCGGGAGGGCTCCCCATGTCCAAAGCCGTGCGCCCGTTGGTCGAGCATACGATTCGCGAGGGGTTCTTGCGTGGCGACGGGCGCGTCGGGACACCCGTCGAGGCACGCCGCCCACCGCGATCGCTTGAGCCTCGCCCGGCGGCGGTAGCGGCCATGGACGCGGACGCTGGCGCCGAAGCCGACCAAGGTGGCAGGCCACGCCCTCAGCGCCGAGACGGGGTCCAACCGGCCCAGGCTGCCGCGCCGCGATTGGCTGCCGTTGCAGCGCGGGGCCTCGCCGGCCAAGGCGCCGTCGGCCGACCGTGCGCGGACTTCTTCAGCGATCGAAAGAGCGATGCGCTTGAGGGCTCCACCATCGAGGACGCCCAAGCGCGGGTCGCCGCCGCCGGAGGCCAGCAGCGCAACCGGGCGATGCTGCGCGTGGTGGTTCCGGCCTCGGCGGAGCGCCCGCAGCCGCAGGTCTTCGAGCTGCGCGTGCTTGTGCTCGCCAACGGGCGCGACGTCATCCGCTACACGGTCTACCACGACGACGGCGGTGGCCGCGGCGCGACGAAACAGGGCGACAGCCGAGTCGCCGTGCAGGTGCGCCAGGCCCAGATCTTGGCTGCGACCGGCGAGCGCCCGGCCGAAGTGCACCTGCGCTACGCCGGACGTCTGCAGCTCGGCGGCGGCGTCGTCGTCGATTTCGACGGAATGACCCTGATCGGTGGTCAGGGCAACCTTCGAGCCGTGGTACCCACCGTGAGCGGCGCTGAGGCGATGGCTGTCGTCGCCGATGGGACCGTCGAGATCGGCTGGCCTTAGGGGCCTCGTCAAGAGCGCCGCCGGCGAGCGCGGACGCAGGACGGCCCGAACGTGCGGTGGGGCCAGACCCAAGCGAGCCCCGCGGCAGCGGATCTGGCCGAGAGGGGCGTCCGCTTGGCGTGGTGCGCGACACGGGCGCCCAGCGAACCGCGGCTGCGCCCCCGAGCGCCGACGCACGGGCGGTGTGGCGCCGAACCCCCTTCGCCCACCGCGGGGACAGCGCAGACAGCGACCGACGGGCCGAAGATCGCGTGCCGCGACCCGTTGTCCCTGGCCGGGTCTCTTGCCGTCCTTCTTGGGGGCTCGGCGCCCATTAGGCGAAAAGTACCAATCTACCGGCGTCCTCTCGCCAGACGCGCCCGATGCCTCGCCCGATGCCTCGCCCGATGTCTCGCCCACGGCGCCAGATCGATCGCGTCTCTAGCGCCCGGCACCCCGGCCTCAGGGCAGCGACGCTCGAATCACTTGCACTTCCAGCCCAGGCCCGGGAGCTGCATGTCCTCTGCCTTCTTCGACAACGGCGGCGTAAACTGAGCGACGCCGCTGGTCGCCGTCGCGCTGAGGAAGGTCAGGGTCGCCTTCACTCCAGCCGACGTGACGATGATGGAGCCCGCCGAGGGATAGCAGTCGCCGCGCGCCAACGTCACGTCCGTCGCCTCGACGCCCATCTTCGCCGAGCCCGACGTGATCGTCGTCAGCGGCAAGGTGCGCATCACGCTCTTGCCGCCGACGCCGCCGACCGGAAACACGAGGTTGACCTCGACGCCGCCGCTGAGGCCCGCCTGGCCGCTCGTCAGCGCCGCCGCGATGTCCATCGTCAGGCCGGCAGCGTCGCGGAGGGCTGTCACGGTGGCGCCGCCGCTGGCGGTACGGCCGCCGCTGCCGAAAGCGTCGAGCAAGACGTCGAGGACGATCTGCGCCGTCGCGCCCGTACCGACGACTTTGACCGTGATCGTCGCCTTGCCGACCAGCGCCAAAGCGCCGCCTGGCAGGGCGCAGCCGGCGCCGAAATCCAGGACCACGGTGGGGCCGCTCCCACTGACCTGGACGCACGCCCCGGCCTGAACGGCGCCCCGGATGCGCGCCGCCACCGCGTCGGCGCTCTCGGCGCCGGGGTTGGTCTCGCCTTGCAGCAGCGCCGAGAGCTGGGCCGTCGAGACCAAGGACATGGCCGCGGCGAAGGCGTCTTCGACCTTGGGCGCCGCGCCCTGCGCGGCGGGCTCGGCGGTGTCGCTGGAGCCGGATTCGATGGGGAGGCAGGCCGTGAGACCTAGGCCAGCGCACAGCGCTACCCGGAGGGGCCAGCCGCTGGGCCAGAATGGTCCACCTTGAACACGGGGAATCGCGATTGCGCGCATGGGGTTGCTCCGTGCCGCCAGCTGCTAGCGGTGACTTCGGCGACTCCGCGGTCGCCCCGCAGCGCCGGCCACTGGCGGCGCCGCCAACGAGTTGGCAGCATACCAGCGCCCTGGCGGGGACGCGACCCCGGGGTGAGCGCGCGACGGTCGAGTCGCAGGGAGGAGCCTCGCCATCTCTCGCCGCCTCGCCGACCATCGCCAGAGCGGCCAAGCTGCCTTCGCCAGCGCGCTGCGCCGGTGCGCGCTCGCGGTCCCTGCGCTCCTCACGCTGACAGGCCTCGCCTGCGCCGGCGTCGCCCTCGCCGCCCACCAAGACGGACCCGGCCACCCACGCCGCGGCGGCGTCGCGCTGCGGGTCGAGATCGATGGCGACGCCGACCAGATCGTTGTGCGGTGGTCTGGCCTCGTCTGCGCGCTGATCGATCGCAGCCTGCAAGCTCCGGCGACGCGACAGTTTTTTGTCGAGGGCCTGTCTTGGCGCAAGCCACCCGGTGACCGCACGCCGGTGTCCCTGCGGGCTCGGCTGCACGTCGCGCGCGTCGGCGCCGCGCCTGCCTTCCAGCTCCACGTCGTCGGTGCCGGTAAGGTCCGGCTGCGGCTGCGTGACGGCCGCGGCGCGCTCCTCGCAGAGGCGATCGCTGACGGCGATCTCGGGCCCATCACCAGCAGCGCGCCGCCTATCGCCAGCAGCGCGCCACCCGTCGCCGCCGGCGCCTTGGTCCGGGCGGTCGCCGCGGCGCCCCCCGCAGGGGCGGCCCCGGCTGTCGACTTGCCGCTGCCCGCCACGCGCCTCGACGCGCTCCCCTCCCTCCCGCTGCGACGCTTTGAGCGACTGGCGCTGGCCTTCTATTACGCCTGGTACGGCACGCCGCAGGGCCCGACCGCCAAGTATCGCCATTGGGATCCCAAGGCGCCCAACTTCGCGAGCCACGACACCCCGATCGGTGGATTCTACGACAGCCGCGACCCAGCGGTCATCGAGCGCCACATGCGACAGGCGCGGGCGGCCGGGCTGGATGGCCTGCTGATCTCGTGGTGGGGCGACGGAGATCCCGACAGCGCACACTTCGATGCGCTGCTCGATGCCGCCGAGCGCCATGGACTCCGACTCGCGCCCTACCTCGAGAAGGCGCACAGCCGCGACGGCCTGCGCGTCGCCGCCGCCGAGCTGCTGAGGCGCCACGCCACCCATCCGGCCTTCCTCCGCATCGACGGAGAGCCGGCGCTCTTTGCATATGTCCGCCTGGAGCAAGAGCTCGGCCGCGAAGGCATGCTCACGGCGCTCTCTGGCCTGCCGGCCTTCGTCTGCGCGACAAGCCTCGATCCGACCCTGCTCGACGGCGTAGACGCGCTCCACACCTACTTCCAAGCCCAAGCCTACGAGCGCTACATCGGCGGCACCGACCAGGTCGCCCTCGCGAGCCGGCTGCGCGGTCGGCGCGTCGTCGCGACGGTGATGCCCGCCTACGACGACCGCAAGGTGCGGACACCGGGCTTCGCGTTGCCAGCAGACGGTGGCGCTCGATGGCGCCACGACTGGCAGGTCGCTGCCGGCGCGGACGTGGTGATGGTGACCAGCTTCAACGAGTGGCATGAGGGTAGCCAGATAGAGCCTTCCCTCCAGAGCGGCGCGACGCGGCTGCATGCGACCCGGGCGGCCATCGACGCCTGGCGGCGGAGTCCATGAGCCCGCCGCTGCGCATCTGGCCGCCAGCGCACCTGTGGCGGCGAGTCTTTGGCCTCTACGCACGCCGCGCGCTCTGCTCCTTCTGCGCCTTCTGCGCCTTCTGCGCCGGTTGTGCCGCGCCGCAGCGCGACGCGACGGATGCGACGTCCGGTCGTCAGCCGCCGGCGCCGAGCGCGCGCAACGAACGCCGTCACTCTGAGCTCTCGCCTCGCCCGTCCACGGCGGTGGAGCGGCATGCGCTTCACCACGCCGCCCTGGATCGTTGTCGCGCCTCGCTCGACGCCCACCGCGAAGACGCAGACCTCCAGGCGCGCTACCAGCAACAGGGGCGCATCTCAGACGCGGGACTCCGCCGGGCCCTACAACTCGCCGCGCTGACCGGCGAACGCATCATCGCCCTCCGCGCTTGCTGGCACGCCGCGGGTGTCGAGGCGTCCGCGGCGTCCCTCGCTGCGCTGCCCAACCTGCAGAGCGCCACCGCGGCGCTATTTGCCCACATGCGCGAGAGCGCTGAGGTCTATCGGCTGGAGCCGAGCCTGCAGCGCGGCGGCGCGGCGCTCGCCCTACGCACGCGTCTGGAGGCGCTCGGCCTGGCGGAGCGCAGAGCCGTGCTGTGGCCGATAGACGGACTCGGCGCCGCCTTCGAGCCCGCCGCGGCGGCGTTCGTGGTGCTCGACGTCGCCGTCGCGCCGCCTGGGCCGACGCCGCTGCTGGACGCCAAGGGCCGGCTGGTCGGGCGCGAGACGCCGCTCATCGTCGTGGTTGGGCCGCTGCCGTCGCCGCTCACCGGCCTCTGCCTTCACCGCTATGTGCTCGAGCGCTCGGCGCCGCGCGGCGCCTCAACCTTGGTGACGCTGCCGCAATCGCGCGTCGCCGCCTGTCCGCGCAAGCCTTAGTGCCCCTGCGTCGCCCCAACGCGCTGGCTAATTATCCCAGCCGTCTGCCTTGCTGTCGAGGTCGTCGACGAACTCCAGGCCATCAGGCAGCTTCAGGGAGTTGTTGTAGAAGGCGAGGAAGGTGCCGCGGTACTCGCCAGATGGCGGCGACGATCCGACGACGAAGATCACTGTCGAGGTGCGGCTCTTCGGGATCGTCAGGGTGTTGGCGGCGCCGGAGGTCGCGCCGTAGTTGTTGCCAGCCGACTCCCAGATGTTCTGACCGTTGAGCGCCAGCGAGGCGCGCTCGGCCCAGCTGGCATGCGACGTGCGATACCAGTGCACGGTCCAGCTGATGTCGTTGCTGGTGTTGTTCCGCACGCGGAACACCGCCCCAGCGTGGCGGCTGTTGGTGCTGCTGTAGCTCTTGTGCTCTACGGCCTCCACCACGGCGTTCTGCACGGTGCCGATCGACGGGCCCGACCGGTTGAACAACGTCCGCAGCACCTCGGTGGTCGAAGACAGCTGATGCGCCATGCCCCCGTCGCCCCAAACGCTCGGCTGGACGCCGCCGAACATGGCCGCGTTGTCGCTGGCAAACCAGCCATGCGCCTGGTCGTGGGTGCTCCACACGGCGTAGCGGTACATGGCGCCGTTGCGACCCATGGTGACCCACGCCTTGCCGTCGCAGCCCTCGAACTTGCCGCCCTGGAAGCGGATCAGGCCGGCGCCGCTGACATCGCACTTCGCGTTGCTCGGTCCAGCGCGCAGCTCGCTGTAGGCTGAGTAGACCTTGCCGGCGACGATCAGGTCGCCGTTGACCTGCACTTTCGACGACGCGAGCACCTGGAAGCTCACCGACCAGTCGTTGATCTTGCCGTCGGTGGTGGTGTCGATGTCGCAGTTGACCTTGTCGAGCTGGTAGATGCAGTACGAAGTGTCCTTGACCTTGAGGTTCCAGGTTCCAGCTGGGTTCTTGCCGAGCCACGACGACAGGTCGCCGGTCACGGTCTTGCTCGGCACCGGAAAAGAGGTCTTGAGCGCCTTTTCATTCTTGTTGCCGCAGGGGTCGCAGAGGATGTAGCCGGTCTTCTTGTCGTTCGGCGGCAACAACACGAGCGCGAGCGTCGAGAGGTCCGTGTTCTGGATGTCCACGTTGATCTTGAAGAACTCTTCAGCGATGCCGACGCTGGGCACCGAGACCGTCGAGATGGCCTCGACGCCGGTGTTGTCTGGGATCTTCATGCCCTTCTCGTTGGCTGTCATTGAGAAGGTCTCGACAAACTGCGTGCTCAGCATCTTGTTGCTGATCTCGTCGAGGCCGTCGTTGGGCAGGGCGCCGGCGGTGCTGACACATGCGAGCGTGCCGTCGCTGTTGATGCCGCTGACGACCTTGCCGCTCTCGCACTTGCCGGCGGGCGTCTTGATGCCCGACAGCTTGCTGCCATCACCGACGAAAGACTGGGCAGTGACGGTCTGCGCCGTAATCGTCTGCGCCGTCAGTTGACCCGCGGTGATCGTGGCGGCCTTGAGGCCGCTGCTGCCGAGGTCAATGTTGTCGTCGAACTTGAGGGCCGACAGCGAGACGCAGGCGGTGCACGAGACAGCGCCGGCAGACTCCGCGTGGGCGGCATGCAGCGACCAGGCCACGGCGTGGAGCGGCACCCGCGGCAGCTCCGGCTCGGCGCTGATCGTGACGCCCAAGACCCCAACCGCGCCGCTGCCTGCCAGCGCCTTGGGGTCGAGCGGCGTCACGCTGCCAAGCGCATGGCTGAAAGCGCCGGACTTGACAGCGACTTTGGCATTTTCGGTCCAAGAGGCGACCTGCGACTTGCTGTCTTGATAGAGGCTGAAGGTCAGGTCGTAGTCACCATCGGTCGCCGGCCCGCCGCCAGCGCTGCGCAGCGCGCCTTCGAACAGCACCGTCTTGGGCGACGCGCTGGTCACGAACGACCAGAGGAGCACCGCCGCGACTACGGCCATGCGTGACACTGTTGATTGGTAAGTCATTTCTACACTCCTAGCGCTGAGGCTGTTGACCGTCGACGCAGCGCGGCAAGCGGTGCTCGCCCGTCTCTCAGCCTATTGGCCGCCCAACAGCGCCTGCAGCCAAGCGACGAAGCCCGCCTGCAGCCACACCTTACCGCCCTGATTTTCAGCCTTGCCGGCCGCGATGCTGGCGCCCACGCTGCCGCGCAGCTCCAACTGGCCGACCTTGCCCGTCACCGCGCTTGTCGTCATCTTGCCGACGATTCCGGTCGGCGCGCAGCCCTCGTCGACGACGCCGTTGCAGGTGTCGTCGCCGCCGTTGCCGCATACTTCCTTGCTCGCGGGCACGACCTCGCCGCTGCATGCCGTCAAACTGCCATCGAGCTTGCAGGTCTGCTTGCCCGACTTGCAGATGCCGACGCCCTTGGTCTTGGGGTCGCCGCTATAGCAATCGACCTCCTTGCCGATGGCCGACGTGTGGACACAGCCGCCAGTCTTCGGCTCGCAGCTGTCCACCGTGCAGCCGAGCTGATCGTTGCATTCCTTGGCGATGCCGCCCTGGCAGGCCCACTTGCCGCTCTGACCGGCGCCACAGACGTCATTCTGCGTGCACCCGTTGCCGTCGTCGCAGCCGGCCTGCAAGTTTTCGGCCTTGCAGGAGCCGCTGGCGGCGTCGCAGCTGTCCTTGGTGCAGGGGTTGCCGTCATCGCACACCTTGGCGCTGCCGGCGACGCAGCTGCCGAGCTTGCAGGCGTCGTCCACCGTGCAGGCGCTACCGTCGGCGTCGCATTGGCCCTGATTCTGGGTCTGGTCGCAGCCCGTCTTCGGGTTGCAGCTGTCGGTGGTGCATGGGTTCTTGTCATCGCAAGGATCGGCGGTCCCAGGGGTGCAGGTGCCCGCGGCGCAGCCATCCGCCTTGGTGCAGACGCTGCCGTCGGCGTCGCAGGGCGTGCCATCGGCCTTCGGGGTCGTCTTGCAGTCGCCAGACGAGACCACGCAGGCGGTCACCTTGCATGCGCCGTCCTTGCTGGTGTCACAGACCACGACCGTGTTCGGATCGATCTTGCACTCCCAGATGGAGGCCGACTTGTCACAGATTAGCGTGCCGTTGCAGGCGTTGCTGTCCTCGCTGGCGGCGCAGTCGCTGGTCTGCGAGCACTTGCACTTGTTGGGGCCAGCGAAGCAGGTGCCCTTGACGCAGGCGTCGCTGACGGTGCACGTGTTGCCGTCCTCGCAGGGATCGCCCTCGATCGGCTTGTTCTGGCAGCCCGTCTTGGGGTCACAGGCGTCGCTGGTGCAGGGGTTGCCGTCGCCGCACTTGACCGCGACGTCGACCGGGGAGCCCTTGCACACCTCGCCAGCGCAGGTATCGAGCTGGGTGCAGGCGTTGCCATCTTCGCAGGGCCCGCTCATCGGCGCGTGCATGCAGCCCTTTACCGGGTCACACGAGTCCGTGCTGCAGGCGTTGAGATCGTCGCACGACACGGGTTTGCCGACGCAGGCCTCGCCGACGCACTTGGTGTCAGAGGTGCACACATTGCCGTCGTTGCAAGTAAATCCCTCGGTGACGGTGTAGGTGCACTCGCCAGCGGAGCTGATCTTGCACAGGCCGGTCACGCACGGTGAGTCGGCGGAGCAGGGCTTCTGGGCGCCCTTCTCGCACTTACCCTCCTTGCAGGTATCATTGACCGTGCACGGGTTGTCGTCGGCGTTGCAGCCGCCGGAATTCTGCGTGTATGTGCAGCCCTTGACGGCTTCGCAATTGTCGGTCGTGCAGACGTTCGAGTCGTTGCATTCCAGGGGCTTGCCCGCGACGCACCCGCCGTCCTTGCAGGTGTCACCCTGGGTGCAGGCCGAGCCGTCGGCGTCGCACACGCCAGGCTTGTTCACATTCTTGCAGCCCGTCTTGGCGTCGCACTCATCGGCGGTGCACTGCTCGCTGTCGTCACACGTCGCCTCGTCGGTCTCGGCGTCGCAGTCGTTGTCTTTGCCGTCGCAGACCTCGGCCTCGGGCTTGGCCGCGACACAGGCCGAGAGTCCGCCCCCGGCTGGCGCGCCCGGCTTGCCATCGCCAAGGCAGGTCCGCGTGCCCGCGCACTTGGCGTCGCCGACCGTGTTGTAGCAAGTCGTCGAGAGCGCCTTCTTCATCGCCGCGGCGCTGCAGCCGCAGACGCCGGTGGTGACGACGCACTGCTTGACGGTGTTGCCGGCGACGTCTTCCAATTCATCACAGCTATAACCGCCCGGGCATTGCTCGTCCTTCTGGCAGGCGATGCCGCAGAACGCGCCGGCGTCGCCGTGGCTGACACAGGCCGAGTCACCGTGCCCTGTCACCTTGCACTCGCCATTGGAGTTGCAGGGGTTGCACAGGTTGCCCAGCGCCGGAACGCAGAGCGCGATGCCGTCGGCGCCGCCCGTGTTGACGCACTTGTAGCCCGCACCGGGGCACTCGGTGATGCACGTCGTCGTGCAGATCTTGCCCTCCGGCGTCTCGATGCAGTGGTTCTGTTCGCAGTCGTTGTTCTCGGTGCACGGGGCGCCGAAGGAGCCGGGCTGTAGCTCGGTGCCGCCGTCGTTCACGTCGCCGGTGCTGCCGTCGTCGTCGGTGGAGCCGGTGTCGGCGTCGGCCTCTTGGCCGGTGTCGCCGCCAGCGTCGTTGTCCGCGACCTCGCCGCTCGCCGAGTCTTCGCCATCGGCGCCAACGTTGCTGTCGGCGCTGGCGCCCGTGTCAGGGTCGGCGCTCTCTCCACCCGAGCAAGCCGCGATGCCAGCGCATAGGGCAAGTGCCCAGAACGACGCACGAAACCCGCCGGTCATCGGCCAAGTGTCGCGGCCCGCAATCTGGCGAGCGCCGGGCCCGTCGCGGCGGATCCAGCCAGCCGCGACCGGACCGTTGCTAGGTGGGAGCTCAGTGGAGAGGACGCGCAGCATGGTACTACCCCCGAAGCGATACCTCCGCAGACTAGGGAATGCCGACCATCTGTGCAAGCTCACGCCGCCGTCGCCTGACAATGGGCTGATGTCACGCCGACTGTAGCCTCACCGCCAACCGGCGTCACCTTCTCGCACGCCGCCCGCGTTGTGTGGTTGCGTTCTTGCGCGGTGCGCGTAGGATTCCGCGCCGTCGCCCGCCGGGCGAGCGCGGAGTTCGGGAGTCTGCATGTCGAAGGAAGAAGGGCTGGTAGTCGAAGGCACGGTCATTGAACCGTTGCGAAACGCTATGTTTCGCGTCGAGCTACCGAACGGCCACAAGGTGCTCGCCCACGTCTCGGGCAAGATGCGTAAGTACTTCATCCGCATCCTACCTGGCGACAAGGTGACCGTGGAGCTCTCTCCCTACGACCTGACCCGGGGCCGCATCACCTACCGCGCCCGCTAGTCGTTGGTGTCAACCCGACGCGGGACCCCTGCGCCGCTGAACGCGCTGGCGCCAAATCCGCGCCGACGCCGCTTGGAGCCGCCGATGTCCACCACCGAAGCGCTGCCACAGGATCCGACCGCCGCTGCCGATGCCGCCGCAAAGGCCGATGACGGCGCCGAGGCGATCGGCGCCATCTCCAAGCTGTCGCCGAGGCTGTTCGGCCGCTTCTGTCGCGGCATCCCCATGCGCACCTTCTTGCAGGAACTCGCGCGCCTCGACCGGGCGGTCTACTTCCGCCATTTCAAGGGGTACCGCGAGAGCAAGATCACGCCCAAGCACGTCGAAGAGGTACTGCAGCGGGAGTTCAGCAAGGGGAACGGGCTGTTGGCTCAGCTCGCCATCTTCAACTGGGACGAGTCGCAGTACCTGCTCTTTGGCGACCTGCAGAAGCACGTCAAGTCGATCAACGAAGACGTCGAGGCCATCGAGCACATCAGCGCCGCCGAGGCCGATCCGATCTTCGACGATCTTGAGCAGCGCTACGATCGTCGCGACGTCGCTGTGGGCGCCATCATAAACGGTGTCCGCGTGGACGCGGCCTATCTGCAAGGACGCTGGGGCGACCTGCTGGCGTCTTAGGCGCTCTAGCCGACATCACAAGGCGCTCGGCGCTCGGCGCTCCGCGCTCCTCGCTTCCGCAGGCGTGGCCTTACGCCGGTGCGTCGTCATGCGACGTGAGCGATTCACATCGGGACAGCGTGCCGCCTCGACCGCACGGAGCGGCGACCTCGAGTGTTGGTGAGCAGCCTAGCGCACCCTCTACGTTGGACCCGTGGGCGCCAAATTGGGCGCGCGCCGATTGATGAGGGCCGCAGATGACCCTCCCTTTTTTGAGAGTGCGCCGCGCGCACGGAGCGAGACAGCGAGGCATGCGGCCGCTCACCCCTGGTCGCGGGGCTAGGAGCGCGCTGGCGGCGCCGCAAGCAGGGGGCGCTGCGTCGCGCAGAATCAGGTGGCGGCAGGCGCGTGCGCAGCCTGAATGACCGCACGCAGCGATGCCATGTCTTTAGGTGAGTTGCCCGGCGACACCCGGACATCAAAGGCACAAGGCGCCCCCTCTTCAGCGCGGTCACGGATGCGCATGACCTCGCACTGTAGCGAGAAGGGCTTCTTGCCGCCGTCCGCCGGCATCAGCGCGACCTGGATGCGTTGGTACATGTCTGGCTGCTGCTGGGACTGTAGTCGCAGCTTGCTCTCAGCGAGCCGGATAATGTGGCCATCTGCCTTCTTCCTGCCCATCACGATATTGCAGCTGATCTCGGTCCGCACCGCAAAATCAACTGCGAAAATCTCGGCCACGCGCTTCAGCGCCGGCGAGATCTCGCGGGAAGATGGGCGCTGGACCGCCGCCTCGAAGTCCTCACCGGCGGCCAGCATGGAGTCATCGTCTTCGACCTGATCGGCGTCCGGCGTTGGGACAAGCGGCGCTGGGGCGCGCAGCGGCAGCGAGAGCGCCTCGGCGACCGTCATCTTGCGGGTGCGCGCAGTCGAGGTGCCCACCTCGGCCTGCCGCGCTTCGGTCGTCGGTGTCGCCCGCGGACCTGGCGCGCTCTGGCTAGGTGTCGCGAAGACACTGGCCATCGAGGGCGCTCTGTTGTCGTGGCCCAGCTGCACCGGGTCAGCGAACGGGACGTCCAACGGCACAGTGTTGACCACGATCGGCTCGTCGAAGTCGAATTCGGCGCCCTGGGCAAAGGCCTTCTCGAGGGCGATGGCGCCGTCGACCTTGGCCATCAATTCCTGGGTCTCTTCAATGCTCAGCTCGCCGGTCTCGAAGGCGAAGCGCATCGGCCCATCGCCCATCGCAGCCATCGCGCGCGTCAACTCAAGCTCGTCGTCGTCGTCGTCTTCGTCCTCGTCCGGCGCGCCAAAGCGGACCTGTTGCGTCGGCTCCCGGGCCAAGGGGCGCGCGTCGGCGTCATCGCGCTCAAAGCTGCGAGCATCGTCGCTGTCGGCGTCGAACAAGCTAAGCGGCGGCTTGGTTAAGCCTGCACCGGTCAGCCGCATGGGCTGTGCCACCGGCGCCTTGACCGAGCGTGGCACACGCGGCGAGTCCACCGCGCGGAGGGCATCGCGGAACGCGGCGTCGAGCCCACTGCCGCCCAGTAGGCCAGAGGCGATCTCTGTGTTCAGCGTCCGCTCCGCATGGGTGCTGACGGACAGCTCACCGTCGTCGTCCAAGGGCAGCTCGCCGACGACCTGATTGGCGGCATTCCCGCTCGCGGACACCGTCTCACGCGCCGGGCGTCGCGCGGCGGCATGGCGGTCGACCTTGGCGACGGTATCGGGCGCAGTGGACGCGTGCATGCGGCGCATGACGACCGCATCTGGCAGATCGAGGGGCGCCTCGGAGCTGCCCGCCGGGATGTCGCGTAGGGTCCCGGACGTGATCACCATGCCGCTGCGTCGCACGGCTGTAGACCGGTCCGGCAGGTGATAGACGAAGCGCTTACCGCCGGCAGGTTGGGCCCCAGGCGGGCTCTGGCCGATGTGCACTGAGCCGCCGCGGGCGATGGACCAGCCCTCGATGAAGTCGCGCAGGCGGCTTGCAGAGCATGTGGTGCCGACTCGAATGAGATCGATCTCGCAGCGCCGCTCGCCCCAGTCAGTGTCGCTGAGACCGACGCACACGCCGTCGATGGTCACTGCCTCCTCTTCGGTGTCGCCCTCGACGCGGAACGCCAGCGACGCGCCGGGCTCAGGCGCCCGCAAGGCCGTCAGCACAGCGGAGTGGCCGCTGAGCTCGACGAGCGTGCCAATGGTGCGGTGATCGCCCCATTGCAACGTCACTGTGGTGTCGATCGTCTCTTGGACGCTCACGTGTGTCCCTCAATCATCCGTCGCAATAGCCAGCGATCTTGCTGCCATTCAAGCTGCTGCAGGGCGCCGTGATGCTCTCGCAGCTCGGCTCGCCCCCCCCGATCTTGCAGACTTTTCGGCACATCCCGTTGCCAGAGCCCGAGAGACCGGCGCAGGCGAAGCCTTTTTGGCAGCCATTTTCGTCGCTGCAGGCCTCGCCGCCCGCGGCCACGCCCACCTTCAGGCAGCCGAATCCCTTCGAGGTGCCGTAGCAAGCCATGCCGGGCTCCTGGCAGTCCTGGGAAAGGATGTCACACGGCGTCAGCGTTGAACCGCCCATGTCGCAGACCTTGCCCTTGCCGGTCTTGAGCGCGTTGCAGCTGCCCGATGCGCACTGGACGTCTGAGGTGCAGAAGGGCGAACAGCGCGACTCGCCCGATTGAGGCTTGATGCAGACGCCGACTTTGCAGCCTTTGCCGTCTTCGCAGTCTTCGCCGAGCCCGTGGGCGCCATCGTCTTCGCAGCGGATGAAGTCGCCGTCATAGATGCAGTGTTGGCCGGCTGGGCAGCCTGTGTTCTTGATGGGGTGGCAGGCCACGGTGGTGTCCGCGGCGCTCTGGGTGTCGCCAGAGGCGTCTGCCGTCGCGCCGGAGCCGCCGTCGCCGCCGTCGCCGCTCGCGCCAGAGTCTGTCTTGGCGCCGCCGTCATGCGTCGCGCTGTCGGCTGCGGACCCGGTCGCGGCGTCGGTGGCGGCAGCGCCTCCTTCTCCGCCGCAGCCAAGGGTGACCGTCAGCGCCAGCAGGGAGACGCGGAGGGCGCGGCCTCGCAGAGAGCAGGCGGCGGCGGGTCGCGGGCGGGCCGAGCGATCGTAAAGCTGCAACATGCCGTAGCTCCCGGACGGATCGGTGGCGCATCGAGGTGGCCAAGCTGCCTCAGCGCCATCGCTAGCGTACCACCTTATCGGCTTCGCGCCAGATCGTTCCCAGTCAGAAGCGATGGGCCGCTTGCAGGACCAGGTGCCAGACCGCGCCGCCATGGTCGAGATCGCCGATCGGATCCCGGTCGCCGCCCTGCTTGGCCGCCGACCGGCGCGGCAGATACTGGCCTTGCGCGCCGAAGGCGACAAAGGGCCCGCGGCTTGGTGACGCGAGGTCGGCGCGGCGGCTGGTGTCATCGCCGCGCACCCACACCGCGCGCAGCGCCCACTCAGCGCCGGCGCCGAAGACGTGTGCGTCGTTGTCGATCAGGTTGGACGTCCCGGTGGCTCGGGGCAACATGGCGGGATGGAAGGCGTAACCGGCGCGCAGCCGGAGACGATCGTGCAGGATGCCTGGCCAAGGAGACGCCTCGACGCCCAGCTGCGGTGAGACCGTATCGCTGGCGCCGGGTGTTGCCGCTGCCCTCTGCGTCCCGACGTCGAGCCAGCGCTCGGCGCCGAGGCCCCGCAGGACATCTCCTTGGAGATCGATCCGCACCTGCGGCGTCGGATCGCGCAGCTGGCTCCAGCGCGCGAGCTGAAGCGCCGCCTGGACCCTCAGTCGGCGCGATGGGGCGAGCCAGCGCACGCCGAACTGCACAGTCAGCGGCGACCATAAGCCGCTGAGGTCGATTCGCATCGCCGCGTGGACCACGGGGTCCGCGCTGAGCCGGGAGGTGATTGCGCTCCGCAAGCCGATCGCCTGCCTCACCGAGAGGCCGAGCGCCAAATCGCCGCGGGGCCGCCAATGCACACCGGCGACCAGCCGCGCCACGGGACGCAGCGCGATCGTCACCGCAGCCGGCTCGATGCGCCCGCCCGTTGGGTCCAGGTCGCCGCTGATGTGGCTGCCGATGCTGGCCAAGACCTGCACGCCCGCGCCGATGGCCAGCCTATCGCTGAGGGCAAAGCCGGCGGAGAGCAGCAGTGAGAGCCGCTGTGGGAGCGCCTCCAAGCGCGGAAAGTGGGGCTGCTCGCGCATGGGGCCGCGC
>SXNM01000071.1 GCA_005777155.1 Pseudomonadota bacterium
CCGCTCGTCCGACAACCGCGAGCGACTCTGGCAGGCGCTGGCCGACGGGCCGGTGTCGATGGTGGTCTCGGATCACTCGCCCTGCACGCCACAGCTCAAGCGCCTGGAGCAAGGCGACTTCATGGCGGCTTGGGGCGGCATCGCCGGCCTACAGCTCGGCCTCTCGGCGCTGTGGACGGGGGCGTCGGCGCGCGGCCACGACGTGGCGACGATGGCGCGCTGGCACACCGAGGCCACCGCAGACCTCGTGGGCCTCGGCGGCCGCAAGGGCCGGCTGCGCGTAGGCTACGACGCAGACATCGTGGTCTGGGACGACGCCGCCGAATTCACCGTGCAGTCCGCCGATATCCGTCACCGCCACAAGCTGACGCCCTACCAAGGTCGGACGCTGAAGGGCCGGGTCCACCAGACCTACGTCGGCGGCAAGCTCGCCTACGACGACGAGCGCGGCTTGACGGCGCGCCCCGTCGGGTCATTCGTCGCCGTCCACCGCTGAACCGGCTCGCCCTTCGAGCCCTTCGCCCCGCTGGGAGTCCCCCGTGTCGCAGCAGCCCGCCCCCGCCGCCTTCAGCCACCTCGTCAACCTCGCCGCCGACGAGACCGGCACCTTCGTGCTGTGGGCGAGCGATGACTACTTCGCCGAGAAGGAGAACCTCGTCCGCTCCGACGCGCCGGTCTGGAAGGAGGGCGTCTACACCGACCGCGGCAAGTGGATGGACGGCTGGGAGTCGCAGCGGATGCGCGGTCCGGGCCACGACAGCGCGATCCTGCGCCTCGGCGTCCCAGGCAGCGTCGAGGGCCTCTTGGTCGACACCACCCACTTCAAGGGCAACGCGCCGGTCGCGGTGGCGCTGGAGGTCTGCGAGGCGCCGCACACCGCCACCGCCGAGGAGCTGCTCAGCTGGCCCGTCGTCGACGCCGCAGCGGCAGACTCGGCGCCAACCGCCAAGGCTTGGCGCGTGGCGCTGCCGCAGTCCGACGTCCGCTCCGATCACGGCAACGTCATCGCGCTGCCAGCGCCCTCGCCGCGGGCGACCCACGTCCGCCTGCGCATCTACCCTGACGGTGGCGTCTCCCGCCTGCGCGTCTACGGCGTAGCGCGGCCTGCGCCGCAGCTCTTTTGGCAGCAGGGATCCATCGACCTCGCCGCGGTCGAGCACGGCGGCCGCGTCACGGCGATCAGCGACGCCTTCTTCGGCCCGCCGGCCAACCTGTTGCTGCCCGGCCGCGGCGTGAACATGGGCGACGGCTGGGAGACGCGGCGGCGACGCACGCCTGGCTCGGATTGGTGCGAGATCGGCCTCGGGCGCCGCGGCCTCGTCCAGCGCATCGAGATCGACACCCACTTCTTCAAGGGCAACGCTCCGCAGGCGTGCAGCGTCCTCGCCTTCGATGCTGGGGCGGTCGATCCCGATGACGCCGAACGAATGGCCGCGGCGCACGCAGGGGTGCCGAGCGGCGACGACGCCGGCTGGACGCCCCTGTTCGACCTCGCGCCCTTGGTCCAGCACCGCCGCCACAGCTTCGAGCCTGCCCGCCCGACCGTCGCCACCCACCTGCGGGTGCACATTTTTCCCCACGGCGGCGTCAACCGAATGCGCGTCTTTGGCCTCGCGGCGCCCACCCCGCGCGAACAGGACAAGCTGGCGGCGCTTGCTGCGCTGCCGCGCGCCGACCTCGACGCCCTGCTGCGCTCGTTCTGCGGCGCCTCAGCGTGGGCTCAGCAGGTGGCGCGGGCCCTGCCCGCGTGCAGCCAGGTGCGCGACGTCATGCAGGCCGCCGACGTCGCTTTTTGGGCCCTCCGCGAGTCGGACTGGCTGGAGGCGTTCGCCGCCCACCCGCGCATCGGCGCCCGCCAAGACGCCGCGGCGGCGACGGCCCAATCGGCCCACTGGTCGCGCAGCGAGCAAGCGCAGGTGCAGAGCGCCGCAGCGTCGGTGACGGCGCGGCTGGCGGCGCTGAATGAGACCTACTTCGAGCGCTTCGGCTTCATCTACATCGTGTTCGCCACCGGGCGTGACGCGGCGCAGATGCTCGCCCTGCTGGAGCGGCGCCTCGGCAACGGTCGCGACACCGAGCTGCGAAACGCCAGCGACGAGCAGGCCCGCATCACCCGACTGCGCCTCGAGAATTGGCTGCTGACCGCCTAGCGCGAGGCCGCCCCGTGCACGCAGACGCGCTCCACCGCCGCGTCAGGAGGATCCCCCCATGGGCATCAGCACCCACATCCTCGACATCACCATCGGGATGCCGGCTGACGGCGTCGAGGTGAACCTGTACCGCAGCGTCGGCGGCGTGTGGCGCCACCTCGGGCGCGGCACCACCAACGCCGATGGCCGGGTCGGCGACCTGCTCGGCGAGGCGCCAGATCCAGGCCACTACAGCATCGACTTCGCCATCGGCGAGTACTTCGACCGCCACGGCGTCGAGGCCTTCTACCCGCGGGTCGACATTGAGTTCTTGGTCCACGACCCGCCGCGCGCCCACTACCACGTGCCGCTGCTGCTGAGCCCCTACGGCTACTCGACGTACCGGGGCTCCTGATGGTGCGCGTCGAGCCCCTCAGCGCCGCAGCCTTCGCGCCTTTTGGCGACGTGGTGGCCGCCGACCTCTTGGCCGAGGCCGCCGCCGGCAAGGCCGCGAACCAAGGCTCGGCGACCCGCTTCGACTTCGCCGCCACGCTGGAGTCGAGCCGCGCCGGGGCCAAGCCCAACCTAGCGGTGTTCCGCGCCGAGGGCCGCGAGCTGCCCTTCCGCCTGCGCCTGCTCGAGCGCCACCCCTGCTCGACGCAGGCCTTTCTGCCGCTGGTCTGCACGCGCTTCCTCATCTGCGTCGCGCCGACGGCCGCCGACGGCCTGCCTGACCTCACGGGCGTGCGCGCCTTCCTCTGCCTGCCCGGCCAGGGCATCAACTACCGCCGCGGCGTCTGGCACCACCCGATCATCGCCCTGGACGCCGGCGGCTCGTTCGCCATGTTGGCCTTCGAGGACGGCGGCCCAGACGACTGTGTCGAGCACTGGTTCGGCCCAGGCGACCCGGAGCTCTGGGTCGAGCAGCCATGATGGCGGCGACGCGGCGGCGACTCGCGCCAGCGACCTGCGACGTGCGCCCGGCCTGTGTGCCGACGGCGCCGGCCTGTTGGCGGGTTCGAAGCGCCGTGGGAATTGCGGCCCCTTGGCCGGGCGTGCGGCGCTAGGCCATGACCAAGTGGCGCCTCGTCGTCCTCGCGATCGTCGGCGTCCTGCTGTTCATCGGCTGGCAGCAAGGCGCGCTGGACCGGCTGCAGCACCCGCGCCAATTGGCCGATGCGCTGCTGGCGATGGGCCCGATGGGCTACCTCGCCTTCATCGCCGCCTACACGCTGCTGCAGCCCTTCGGCGTGCCCGGCACCGTGTTCGTGGTCGCAGCGCCCCTCATCTGGCCCTGGCCCGTGGCGTTCGCGCTGAACCTCGTCGGCACCATGCTGGCGAGCATCGTCGGCTTCTCCTTCGCCCGCTTCGTCGCCCGCGACTGGGTCCAAGCCCGCATCCCGCCGCGCCTGCGCCGCTACGAAGACGCGCTGCGGGCGCGGGCGCTGGAGACGACCTTCCTGTTGCGCCTCGTGCTGTGGATGCCGCCGCCATTGCACTACTTTCTCGGCGTATCGTCGGTCCCGTTCTGGACGCACGCCCTGGGCTCGCTGCTCGGCTACATCCCGCCGTTGCTGCTCGTGAGCTACCTCGGCGGCACGCTCTTTGACGAGACCGGGGCGGTGCAGACCAGCGGGCTGCCGGCGCTCGTCGGGCTCTCGGCGTTGTCCCTGCTGCTGGCAGCCTGGCTCTGGCGCCGCGGCAAGCGAAAGGGCCTCTGATTGCGTCCATCCGGACGTGGTGGCCATGTGCGCTTTGGGCATGTGCGCTTTGCGCTTGTGCGCGGCGGGCTTGTGCGCGGCGGGACGGTCGGCGGCAGCGGCGCCTAGCCTGCCGTCGTTTTTGACCGACAGCGCCGCGCCCAACGTCTGCTGTGGTCAGGGCGAATTGGCCGAATATCCGAGATACTGCACTGAGTTCCTCGCGATATCCTGCGGCCGTGCCTCCATCGCCACGACCAGGGCCGAGTCGATCGTCTGGTGGACTCGGGCCCGCGGCGTGAGGAGCCGGTTCTTGAGACAGTGCCACCGCAGCTCGATGGGGTTGGGGCCCTGCGAGTACGGCGACATGCACCTCAGACGTATGCCAGCTTCTTCCAAGACAGCGCGCACTTCCAAGCGGCGATGGGCGCCAAGGTTGTCCAGCACCACCGGCACTCTGCGCTTGAGCTTGGGCAACCGGACCTCCCTGGTGAAGGCCTTGCAAACCTGCGCATTCGTGCCGGACTCGACCGCCATCATCGCGACGACTGCCGTGTTCGTCATGGCGCCGATCAGAGTCGAACCGCGCGATGGGGTGGCCGACGCCGCTAGCGACGATCCAGATGGCGCTGCGCACGGCGACGCAGGAGGCGCAGGCGGGGCTCCGTCGTCGGAACCTGGTCACAGGCCGGCGTCGCCAGGTCTGCCAGCCCGATGAAACGCCTGCGGAATCTCGTTGACACATCGCCCGCTGATCTTCCCCACGGCTCCGTCGGCACCCGCTGACGTAGATGGTCGCGGTTTGCCGAGGACGGGGCCTGGGCATTGTCGCACGCGCCGGTGTGCGCGCGGGGCGGCGTGGCCGCGGCGGCGCCGATTGCGGCTGGGCATCGGGTGGCTGCGTTTGCACGACGGTCGCCGGTCTTGATATTGTCGCGGCCTAGCGTAGCGCTGCGGCGCAATGCCCGCGGTCGCCAACTGGGCGTCTTGGGATGCATTATCTGCGTGTTGGATGCCTACGCCAGCGAGCGCTTTGGCTCGGTTTGCTCGCGCTCTTGGCTGCCTGCGGCACCAACGCGCCGGACGGCGCTATCGACGACGGCGCGACCACAGCAGACAGTCACGATGCCGATAGTACGGACGTTGTCGACGCGATCGGCGCCGAAGCAGCGACCGATGCTTCGCAGGACATAGACGGCGCCGTCGAGTCGCCCGACGCCTCGCTAGACGGCACCTCGCTAGACGGCACCTCGCTAGACGGCACCTCGCTAGACGGCACCTCGCTAGACGCCTCGTCAGACAGCGCCTCGCTCGACTCCTCGCCAGACGTCACGCAGGACTCCGACTCCACGAGCCCGTCCGCCTGCGCCGCCTCGGCCGACTGCCCATAGCCCGCCATCGGTTGCCTCGCCAACGTCTGCTTCGGCGGCGCCTGCCAGCCTCAGCCGCTGCCCGATGCCGCGCCCTGCAGCGACGGCAACCTGTGCACCGCCAAGGCTAGCTGCAAAGGCGGCGTCTGCAAGCCAACCGCCGCCATCGATTGCGGCGACGGCGACCCGTGCACCATCGACAGTTGCGACGGCAAAACCGGCGCTTGCGCTCACGCCCCGAGCGCAGCCGGCAGTCCGTGCGACGATGTCGACCCTTGCACCAGCGGCACCACCTGCGACGGCAAGGGGCAATGCGGCGGCGGCGCGACCACATGCGGCTGCGCCTCGCTGGTCGACTGCGCCGCGTTCGACGACGGCGACCCTTGCAACGGCACGCTCTTTTGCAACCTCAGCAAGCCCACGCCCTCCTGCGAGGTCCTGCCTTCCAGCCTCGTCATCTGCGACACCAGCGGCGATGGCCCCTGCGCCACGTCCGCCTGCTCGCCGCTGACTGGGCAGTGCGAGTCGATGGCGGTGGGCGACAACAAGCCCTGCGACGACGGCAACGCCTGCAGCGTGGGAGACAGCTGCCAGAACGGCACCTGCGGCGCCATCGCAAACACCTGCCAATGCCAAATCGCCGCCGATTGCGCCGGGAGCGACGACGGCAATCCCTGCAACGGCACGCTCTACTGCGACACCTCAGCCCTCCCCTACACTTGCAAAGTCAACCCGGCGAGCGTCGTCGTCTGCACCCAGAAGCCGCAGCCCTGCCAGGTCGTCGCGTGCGACAAGAAGACCGGCGGCTGCGCGTCGGCGCCCGCCAAAGACGGCATAGTGTGCGAGGACGGGCTCTCGACGACGGTTGGCGACGTCTGCCAGGCCGGTGCCTGCCAAGCCGGCGTCTCGACGGCACAATGCCAAGTCGACGCCGACTGCGCCAAGCTTGAGAACGGCGACATCTGTGACGGCGTGCTCCATTGCAACAAGCAGACCAACAAATGCGACCTCAACCCGGCGACGACCGTGACTTGCCCAAGTGTCGACGACACCGCCTGCCGCAAGAACGCCTGCCAGCCCAAGACCGGGCTCTGCCAGCTCTTGCCGATCGCCGGCGCCTGCGACGATGGCAACTCCTGCACGGTCGGCGATGTCTGCCACGATGGCGCGTGCACGACCTCTGCCAACATTTGCCAATGCCAATCGGACGGCGACTGCGCTGCCAAGGAGGACGGCGACCTCTGCAATGGCACGCTGTACTGTGACAAGTCCGCCGGCAAATGCGCCCTGAACCCAAGCACTGTGGTGAACTGCCCAACGATCGGCGACGGGCCGTGCGCTGAAGCGAAGTGCCAGCCTAAGACCGGCAAGTGCGTGCAATGGCAGCACCCCGAAGGTGCGCCCTGTGATGATGGCAATTCCTGTACGGCGTCGGATGGTTGTGCCGCCGGCGTCTGCGCGGGCGCCAAGGTCTGCGCCTGCAGCGCCGACGCCGACTGCGCGGCGCAAGAGGACGGCAACGTCTGCAACGGAACTCTGTATTGCAACAAGAAATCAGGCAGCTGCGAGGTGAACCCCGCGACCCTCAAGGTCTGTCCGAGCGTTGAGGATGGCCCCTGCCAGGTCAACGTCTGCCAGCCGAAGTCCGGGCAGTGCGCGTTGACGATGACCAGCAACGGCGTGGGGTGTGATGCCGATGGCAACCCTTGTACACAGAACGACTTCTGCTCTGGCGGCGTCTGCAAGGCGGGCAAGGTCACCTGCGGCTGCTACGTGGACGCCGATTGCACCGGCAAGCAGGGCGAGAACAAGTGCATCGTCGACATGTTCTGCGACAAGCAGACCTACAGCTGCAAGCCGACCAAGGTGATCGCGTGCGACACGTCCAAGGACGGCAAGTGCGCCGAGACCGCCTGCGATCCCGCCGTGGGTGCGTGCAAGCTGGTGCTGCAGCCCGTCGGCACCATTTGCGGCGAGTCTGCCGTCTGTGCCGGCGCCAAAGTCTGTGACGCCAAAGGCGTCTGCGCCGCCGGCATCGCCACCGACTGTGACGACGCCGACGCCTGCACGAAGGACACCTGCGACGCACAGAAAGGATGTACATTCGAGTCGTTGGACGCTGGGCCCTGCAACGACGGCGACATCTGCAGCGCCGATGACCACTGCAGCAAGGGCCAGTGCGTCGGCACCACCAAGGACTGCAGCGACATGAGCCCATGCACCGCGGACGCCTGCAACCCGAAGAGCGGCTGCGTCCACCTGCCATCGGGCGTCACCGTCTGCGACGACGGCGACGTCTGCACCGTCGGCGACTTCTGCTTGCAGGTCTTGTGCTTGTCTGGCAGCAAGGCGCTGGCTTGCGATGACGGCAACGCATGCACGACCGACTCTTGCGACCCAAAGCAAGGCTGCCTTGCCAAGGCGAAGGACGGCGGCAAGTGCGACGACGGCGACGGCTGCACCAAGGCCGACGCTTGCAGCGACGCGACCTGCAAGGGCCAATCGCTCAGCTGCGACGACGGCAGCGCCTGCACGATCGACAGCTGCGACAAGGACGAGGGCTGCAAGCACGCGGCGCAGAAGGGCAAGCCTTGCGACGATGGCAACGCCTGCACGGTCGGCGACGCCTGCATCCAGAGCGGGCTCTGCGCCAGCGGCCAGTCCAAGGTGTGCGACGACGCCAACCCATGCACGGTCGATCTCTGCGATCCGCTGCAGGGCTGCGTCCAGCAAGAGGTCGTCGGCAGCAAATGCAATGACGGCAACGCCTGTACCGTCAACGAAGGGTGCGACAAGGGCCTGTGCACCGGCTCGCCGCGGGACTGTGACGACGGCCTCGTCTGCAGCAAGGACAGCTGCGACAAGGACGCCGGCTGCTTGTATGCTGTCAGCGCGGGCAGCAAGTGCGACGACGGCAACGCCTGCACCGCTGGCGATCTCTGCGCCAAGGCCGGCGCCTGCGTGCCCGGTCCAGGCCTCTCCTGCGACGACAACAACGGCTGCACCACCGACGCCTGCGATCCGGCCAGCGGCTGTACCCACAATGCCCTGGATGGCATCGGCTGCAGCGACGGCGATGGCTGCACCCAGGCCGACAAGTGCGTCAGCGGGGCGCGCAAGGGCACCGGCAAATCGTGCGACGACGGCCTCGTGTGCACCACCGACGGCTGTGATCCGGCGGGCGGCTGCACCCACCAGGTGCAGTCTGGGGCCACCTGCTCCGACAACGACGCCTGTTCGCAGGGTGACGCTTGCTTACAGAGCGGCTACTGCAAGCCCGGCGTCGCGGTCACCTGCGACGATGGCAACGCTTGCACGGCAGAACCCTGCCTCGCCGACAAGGGCTGTCAAAAGGAGATCAAGACCGGCGCCGGTTGCGATGACTCCGATGCCTGTACCAAGGGCGATGTCTGCAATGACAAAGCGGTCTGCGGCGGAGCGGGCCTCGACTGTGACGACGGCAAGGCCTGCACTCAGGATAGCTGCGACAAGCTCGCCGGCTGCAAGAACATCGCCCAGACCGGCAAGATCTGCGACGACGGCAACGGCTGCACCAGCGGCGACGCCTGCGCCAAGAGTCAGTGCGTCGGCAGCGCTTTGGATTGCGACGACGGCCAAGGTTGCACCAAGGACAGCTGCGACAAGGCCAAGGGTTGCGTATTCTTGCCGCTCGCCGCCACGCCCTGCAGCGACGGCAGCGCATGTACCCTCGGCGACGTCTGCAACAAGGTCGGCGGCTGCACGCCGGGCAAGGGCGTGGTGTGCAACGACGGCAAGGCCTGCACGTCCGACAGCTGCGATCCCGATAACGGCTGTGTGTACGCAGCGTTGAGCAGTGTCCCCTGCGACGACGCCGATGCCTGCTCCAAGGGCGACGCCTGCGCCGAAGGCGCCTGCAAGGGCACCGTCGCCGGCTGTGACGACGGGCAGGCCTGCGCCAAAGACAGCTGCGACAAGGTCAAAGGCTGCATTTACAATGCCAAAGTCGGCGAGGGCTGCAGCGACGGCAACGCCTGCACCGCCGGTGACGCCTGCAGCCAGGTCGGGAGCTGCGCGCCAGGGGCCGGCGTCTCCTGCGACGACGGCAAGGGCTGCACCGCCGATTCCTGCGACGGCGCCACTGGGTGCGTCAACAAGGCGCTCTCTGGCGTCGGGTGCGACGACGCCGACGCCTGCACCCATCAAGACGTCTGCCAGCAAGGCGCCTGTCAGGGCACGCCGGTGTCTTGCGATGACGGCGAGGGGTGCACCATCGACGCCTGCGACAAAGCGAAGGGATGCACCCACCAGAGCCAAGACGGCAAGCTCTGTACCGACGGCGACGCCTGCACCAAGTCCGATGCCTGCGTCGGTGGCAAGTGCAAAGGCGGCGAAGCCCTCGCCTGCGACGACAAGAACGTCTGCACCTTGGATCTCTGCGTCGCCAGCAGCGGCTGCAGCTACACCAAGCTCGCTGGCGTGGCCTGCGACGATGGCAAGGTCTGCACCGTGACTGACGTCTGTCAAAACGGCGTCTGCGCTGGCAGCGCCAAGGGCTGCGACGACGGCAATGACTGCACGCAGGACAGCTGTGATCCCACAAAGGGCTGCCAGCAAGCACCCTTGGACGGCAAGGCGTGCACCGACGGCGACGAGTGTACGAGCGGCGACGCCTGCAACGCAGGCACTTGCGCCGGCGCCACCAAGGATTGCTCCGATGGCAACGACTGCACCGTCGACTCTTGCCAGCGCAGGTGCCGGACGATTCGACGGACAGCTGCGCCATCGTCGGCGGCGTTCGGCGACCGTCACGGCGGACCGCGCCAGCTCGCCGCGCTAGCGACCCACGCCGTCGTCAGCGTCATCGTCATCAACCGCAGGCGTGGCGCTGGCCCCTGCGAGTCCGCCCTGCGTCGGCGCCGCGTCGCCTGGCTGCTCGCGCTCGACGTTGCCGCCCTCGACCGCCGGGCCGGCCAAGGCGGCCGCCATCGAGCGCCGGGCATGCAGACGCAGCGCCTCGCGCAGCCCTGCCTCAAGCGCCGCGCGCCCCGAGTCGGAGAGGCCAGCGGCGTGAGCGGCGAGGAGCTGCGGCACGCCCACGCGTGTCCACTCGTTGTAGGCGAGGACGTCCACGGAGCGAGACGCTGTAGCGACCGGCTCGGCCTCCTGCTGGCGGCGGACCCAGACCTTCAGATCCGCACCGCCTCGCTCGAGTTGGTCCACGAGCTTCG
>SXNM01000011.1 GCA_005777155.1 Pseudomonadota bacterium
CAAGTTGGCCTGGATCATAACGCTGCGCGCCTCGTCGATCTGGCGTTGCGCCTCGCGGATCCGACGCATGGCGCGCGCCGCCTGCTCGGCAGTGCCACCCCACTCCGCCGCCACGGCCGCCGCCCGCGCCGCCGCCTCGAGCACGGCCTTGCGCGCGCGGGCCCCGTCGGTGCGTGGCCGCTTGGTCAGCTCTGCCGGGTCGAGCATCGCCAAACCGGCGCGCGTCAGGCCGGCGGCTTGCAGGGCCTCGCGCAGGTCGAGATCAGCCTCCACGGCAGCGCGACCGGCGCCGTAGACGTGGTCGAGGGCGGCCTTCATCAGCCGCTCACCGATGCGGTTCTCGTAGAAGACTCGGTACTTGGCGCGCATCGCCTGGTGCAGTTCGTCGCTGCGGCCAACGTCGGGCTGGTTCTGCCTGCACTCCGCGATAGCAGCGACAAGCTCCTCGGTGCGCGCCTTGAAGCGCTCCGCCCGGGCCAACGTCGTGATGCGCGCGTCGCGGTCGCGCCAGTCGTGCTCCGTGGTCCAGGCCCGCAGCTGGTCGATGTCGTCAGCCATGCTCACTGGCAACTCGGTCAGCAGCGGTCGGATGATGGGGTTGGCCTCGAGCAGCTCGAGGATGTCCGCGGAGGCGACCTCCAGACGGCGGGCGATCTCGGCCTCGCCCTCGCGCGTCAGCAGCGAAACGCGACCGATGCCCTGCAGATACAACAGAGTCGGATCGGCGCTCACCGACACCTTGGCACCGCCCGCGCCGGCGCGCGCCACCATGCTGCGCGGGTCGGACACGCTCGCGGCGACCGGGTCGCTCGTCGGAGAGGTGTTGGCGCGGGTCGTCGTCGACGTCGAGTCGTGCAGGGCCTGGCTCATGGCCTGCGTCTCCCCGACCTGGGCCGCGAGGCCGCCGTGGAAGATCTTGACCGTCGTCGTCGGACAGCTTGGGTCGATCGTCTGGGCCTGCTGCATCGTCTCCCCCCCCCGGCGCCGCGTGGAGTTGGCGGCGTGAGGTGCTCATGCAAGGATGCGGCCATCTGGCTACGGGCGCCAAAAAACCTACGGCGATCGTCAGTTTCGATTGCCCTTGCGTTCGCCGCCGGGGATCTGGCAGGGGCCCAGCATGACATCGATGTCCGAAGCGCTCGCGCGTGTGAACTCTGCCGGTGTCCTGGTGCGTAAGTGACGAAGACAAGCCGTATTTTTCGGGTTTGTCGGCGCGCCGATCGCTGCGAACCATGATCCGGTTGTCGCTGGGATACCGGCCCAAGGGCTGGGCCATACGCTCCGCCGCGGTGCTCCGGGTCGCCGCGCCCTGTCGACCTACGCGCTCGCCTCTTCGCCGTTTCGCCGGCCGGCGTTCAGGGCATCCACCCGCGCCAGCGCCCGCTTGGCCGCCTCGTTGCGCCCCACACGCATCAGGAAGGCCGCCATCGTCTGCAGCAGCGTGCTCAAGCTGGTGCGGTCGTTGGCCTCGGTCCACAGCTCAGCCGCCCGCGTGAACGCGCTCTCTGCGGCCTCGATCTCTTTGCGGTCAGCGAGCATCTCCGCCAACGTGCCATGGGCGGCGGCCTTGACTCGTGCCAGCGCCGAGCCCTGCGCCGCCGCCACCGAGCGCCGCGCCCAGGTGAGCGCGCGGTCGCTGTCGTTGCGAGCCCGCGCCGCGCCGGCCAAGTTGCGCGCCGCGTCCGAGAGGAGGTTACTGTCTTCCAGGCGTCCGGCGCCCTCGACGGCCTTGTAGAGCAGGGCCTCGGCGTCATCGACGCGGCCGGTTCCGAGCAGCACCTCTCCAAGATTGTTCTGCAACGTCGCCTGCATACGCCGATTTCCAACGCGCTTGGCGAGGTCGTAAGCCTCCTCCATCGCGGCCACCGCCGCGTCGGTCTCCCCGACCTGGAGCAGCAGCGCCCCGTAGGCGTTCAGCGACTCGATGAGGCCGTGGAACTTGCGCGCCTCGCGTCGCAAGGTCACAGCCCGCTCCAAGTGGCGCCGAGCGCGATCGCTGTGGCCGGTGCTCATGGCCAAGATGCCGAGGTTGGTCAGCGTCCCGGCGAGGCCCACTCGGTCGCCGTGGCGCTCGCGCAGCTCGGCCGCCCGCTGCAAGAAGCGCGCGGCGTTCTTGAGGTTGCCCTGTTGCCAGTAGCTGCGGCCGATGTCATCGGCGCTCGCGGCGGTGCCGGCGAAATCGCCGACAGCCTCATACAGCTCGATCGCCCGCGCCAGATGATCGAGCGCCTGCTCCACCTTACCGCGCGCCCGCAGCAGGCGGCCCATGCGAAGGAGCGCCGCGGCGCCTTGGCCGCGGGCCCGAAAGCTCCAGGCGAGGCCCAGCGCTTCTGACCAGCGCGCTTCGGCCTGTTCGGCGTCGCCATCGAGCTCCGCCAGATCGCCGAGGGCCAGCAGCGCCGCGAGGTGGACGTCGGCGGCGCCATCGCTCGCCAGCTCACGGGCGCGCTCGAGGTGGGTCCGCGCCGCGTCGTGCGCCAGCTCCTCGGCTGCGCGCTCGCCGGCGATGAGGTACAAGTGGGCGGCGTGGCTGCGCTCGCCGGCGGCCAACCAGAGTGGGGCGCGCACAGCAGCCAACTCCGCCGCGCGCGAGCGTCCGACCAACTCGAGCCAGATCGCCGCGCGGTGCGAGAGCCGCCGGAGTTCTTGGGCCTCATGCAGTTCGAGCAGCTTGTCGACATCGCCCGCCTCGACGAAGCGGAAGGCGCCCTCAGCAGCGAGGCTGGTGCCGCGCTCGCGCACCACGATGCCCGACTCGGCCAAGGACGACGCCGCCCGCGCCACCCTGGACGGCGTCTCGTCGCGACCGAGCTCGGCGACGCTCTTGGGTTGATCGCCCTCGCTGCGCAGCATCGCGGCGACGCCGCCGAGCCAGAAGCGCTGGCCAAAAATGGCTCCCAGGCGTGCGACCAGCAGCTCGTCCTCGCCCAGGGCGTCGAATCGACCGCCATGGCGTGACTTGAGGCGTCCCTTGTCGAGCAGCTCGGTCATCGCCGCCGGCGACAGCGCCCAGCCTCGATCTGACTCGACGATGGCGCCTGCCTTGGCGGCGGCCTCGAATACGGCGAGCAGCGAGCCGGGGCGCCCTTCGGCGAAGGCCGTCATGGCCGCCAGGATCTCATCGGTGGCGCCGCTTAGACCCGCCGTCGCCTGGCGCGCCAGGGTTAACATCGCCGACTCGGGCAGCGCATCGAGGGCGTGGACCGTAAGCGTCTCCAGCCAGTGGCGCCGCAGCACGCCGCGCTGATTGGCAGCAAAAAGCAGCACCAGCGGCAAGTTGGCCCCGTCAGCGCGCAGCTCGGCGAGGAAGCGCAGGCTCTCGTCGTCCGCCTCACCAGCGTCGTCAACCACCAGCACAGCTGGCGCTTCCGACAGGTCCCGCTGCCAGAGGCTGTGCAGGGCCTCATTTGCCCGACGGCTCGCCTCCAGGCGGTCCTCGAAGTCGATGTCGTGCTCGTTCCAAAAGTGGAACCCGAGCATCGGCCCGCAGGTGCGCGCCACCTCGGCGCCGGTGGCGTCGCCGAACAGCGACTCTCCCGCCCGCTCGAAGCGCTCGCCGGCGATGGTGCCGCCGAGGTACTCTGGGATGTCGAAGCGAAGTCTCAGCAGCCGCTCAATCAGGCTATAGGGCCGGAGGCAGCCTTGGGCTGAGGTGACGAGGAAGCGTGCCGCCGGCAGGGCGCCATGGACGCGCTCGCCGATCGCGGCCAGCAAGCGTGATCGGCCGCTGCCGAGCTCACCGCGCAGCAGGGCGGCGTGACCCCGCTTGGCCTCCACGGCGGCCACGATCTCGTCCGCTACGGCCTGAACGACGGCGTCGCGGCCGAGGAGGCCCAGGCGATGGCCCTTGGGGAGCCATGGCAGATCAAAGCGCGCCGGCAGGGCGGTCCCGCGCGAGGCGACCACAGGAGAGGCCTCCAGCAGATCCGCCTCGGCAAAGAACCTTCCCACCACGTCCGCGGTCGAGGTGTCGCCGGCCTCCCCTGGGCTCAAGGCCGCCAGGCAGACCTCGCAGAAGCGGAAGCTGGACACGTTGTCATGGCCACAGCGAGGACATTCCATTATCGACCCCAAAGGTTACACGGCAAGTGGCGTCGCCGGTCGGTGCGAAAGGGCGGAGAGTATGCGCCTTGCACCGCGTGACGCGCAAGCGAAACCGCCGCCGCAAGCTACCGCGCCTGGAGGGTCACGGTGCTTCTGCCGGTCGGCCCGGTTGACAGTTGATCCGCCGCGACTATTCTCCGGCGCGAATCGGGTGCCGCCCTCAGCCGTTGGGTGGCCAGCGGCGCGGGGTGGGGCGATAGACGCTCGACTTGGCATCGACCGAGGGGAAGGCAAGCCCGTTTCACGGCAAGCCTCCGAAAGCAAGGGTTCGCAGCTGGCGCGGACCGACAGACCTGCGGGGCCGCCCAATGGGGCGCCTTCGCGTGAGAGAAGGAGTGACCACATGAAGAAGTACTTGGGGATCTTGGCCACTGGCGCCCTTTTTCTGGCCACCGGCTGCTCGGCTGAGGTGGGTGCAGAAGACGACGGCGACGCCACCACCAGTGACGTGAGTGACAGCACCGGCGGCGGTTCGGACAGCACCGGCGGCGGTTCGGACAGCACCGGCGGCGGTTCGGACAGCACCGGCGGCGGTTCGGACAGCACCGGCGGCGGTTCGGCCACCTTCGAGTCGATCTTGATCTTCGACAAGTCCGAAGATCCGACCTTCCTCAACGGCAAGTGCGGCAGCAGCCCGGGCACCGACCTCGACGCTGTCGCCCTGTACCGCAACGTCGCCGACAAGTGGACGCTCATGGGCGTCGGCCGCGTCGGTTCGGCGGTGTACGACACGTCGAGCGCCAGCAAGTGCGACAATAAGAAGAACGTCAAGGCCGCCGCCGAAGGCCCGGTCAACGGCTTCGTCTACGAGAAGAATCCGGACACGGGCTACATCAGCCTCAACGGCGGCTCGATCGAGCTCGAGTTCGGCGCTTGCGGCGCCGGCCAGACCGACGTCAAGACCTGCGACGGCAAGGGCGCGAAGGTCACAATCAAAAACGGCGACGAGATCGACATCTACGAGGTCGACCACACCTACAAGGCAGACGGCGACGGCCCTGGCAAAGGCAACGCCTACGACGGCTGCGTCTGCTACGCCGACCAGTACAAGGTGAAGGTCCGTACCAAGATGGGCGTCGACGCCGGCTCGTTCTACCTCGGCGCCGCCGACGGCTCCACCACCTACAAGGGCACGCAGTCGGGCGACCTCAAGCCCTCGAGCGCTGTCCAGGTCGTCGTCCCCTAGTCCGCCCGTCGGTGTCGACGGCGCGCCACCCGGCCGCCGTCGACACCAGCGGCGCCCACCGCGGTGAGACAAGGCGGCGCGGGGCCGGATTCGGCTCCGCGCCGTCGTCTTTTTTCGTGTGATCTAGAGCGTTTGACTGTCGAACCGGCCGTGACTTGGACAGCCGCGTTGAGCCAGCGTATCTTGACGGGCGCAGGCGCTCGGCGTCGGAGGTCGCATGGTCCAAGGTCGCTCCCAGCGCAGGTACGCCCACTCGGCCGCGGCGACGTTGGTGCTCGCCGGACTTTGCGTCGCTCTCGGCGCCCCGGCGCACGCCCGCGGCCAGAAGAGGCCTGCCAAGGCACCACCAAAGACGGCGAGTGGTGACGTGCCTGCCGCCGACGGTGACACCAAGGACGGCGCGGCCAGCGAAGGCGAACCCAGCGCGGGCTCCGACTCTGCGGGTAGCGTGCGGTCGGGCGCGGCTCCGGCCAGCAGCGGCGCCGCTGCGGCGGCTGGCGGCGACGCTGGTGCGCCCCAGCAGAGCTGGCTGTCGGCGGAAGATCTGCGGCTCGGCGAGTTTCGCGCCCCGGGCGCGCCCTTTCCCTTCCCGCTGCTCGGCGACGAGAGGGCGCGTGAGGTCTACGTCGACCGCGACGGCAACCTCTACCGCGAGCGCAAGTACTCAGGCGTGGTGCCAGCCTGGGCCCAGAGCGGAGCCCTCAAGCGCGGCCGCTGCCAAGTGGTCGCACAGCCCTTGGAGTGGGTCGGCTTTCAGAACAACTTCGACTCCTCGCGCATCTTCGTGTCGGTGCCGGGAGAGGCGTGTGGCTATGTCTATCGCCCCGATGAGCTGCACATCGTCATCGATCTGCCTGCGGTCCGCGTCGACAACCCGAACCTCCTGCGCGACATCCTCACCGGCGCATTCCCGACGCCGGTGGCGCTGATCCATGTGGAGACGTTCGACAGCCGCGGTACCCGGGTGACCATCGCCTTGCGCGAGCCGCGATCCTATCTGTCGGCACACCTCGGCAAGTACGTTTTTGTCGACGTCGCTCGCTGAAGTAGCGCAGACGGACCTCCTTGGGAGTCATCGATGGATGAGCGTCGCCCGCAGATCGCCCCGCCGGGCTCGTCGAGTGGGTCACGACCTCCGCCGGACGCTGGCGGCGCCGGCGCTGGCGGTCAGATCTCCCGTCCCCCGGTCGCGCCGCTTGGCCCGCGCGGACCGCGCACTGGCCCAGTCGCCCACGACGCGACCCGTCAACGACCCACGATCGCCCGCCCCGGCACGGCCTCGACGGGGCGCCCGGCGCTGGCGCCCGCCGGCTCCGCGACCCGCGCCGCAGATGTCCCGGCTGGCACTACCGCCGATGAGCTCAGCCACCTGCCAGCGGCGGCGCTTGCCTCTGCTGCTGGGGCGTCCACCCTGCGCAGCGCCGTCGACAACAGGACCCGACGTCAGCGCTTCGCGGAGCCAGACGCCGCCGAATCGGTCGCCGTCCGACCAGCTCCGATGGCTGTCGCTGAGCAGCCAAGGCTCTGCGTCCTGCTCGTCACCCGCAACAGCGGCGAGGCGCTGGCGACGGCGTGGCTGGACTGGCGCCAGATGCTGCCGGGCTTCGAGGTACGGGCGACGGTGCTCGATCTCGGTTCGGTGGACGACACCTTCGAATTCGCCGAGCGCGAACGACTCGAAGTGATTGCCCAGCCTGGAGGTCTTGTGACGCCGTTGGAGGCCCTGATGGCTGGGTTGCAGGCGGCGAACACTGAGATCGTGCTCGTGATCGACGTCGCAGCGCCTCGCCGCGCCGCCGCAATTGGTTTGGTCGAGGCCGTGCGCGCTGGGGCGAGCATCGCGGTCGCCGCCGGGTGCTGGCCAGGCGCGGTGGCCATCGATCGCCGTCGGCTGCCCCTGGACCTCGACCTCGGCGTGCTCCGAGACCTGAGCGAACTTGCCGACCGTGATGGGCTTCGCGTGGCGGTCGGCGGCCTCCTCGAGGTGCCGGGCTCTGCGGCACGGCGCGCGCTGGTCCCGCGCTTGTTGCCTCGCGTTCAAGGGTCGTCCACGTGGCGTCGGCTCCGCCGCGCCCTGATGCCCCACACGACGCTGCGGCCCTTCTGAACCGCTGCCGTCCGCCATCGGCCGATCTCCGCACAGCAGCAGCGCAGGCGAGGGCGTCCCTGCCTCGCTTCGGTGCCGCGCCGTGGGCGTTGTCCCTACTTCGATGGCGCTGACGTCGACTCGACACGCTTCGATGCGGCCTTGGTGCGCGCGCCCTCCGACGCAAGCTCGCTCCGAGCCGCCGCCAGCTCCTTGCGGGTGCGGGCCGCCGCCAAGTCGTCGCCGGCGCGCTCCTCGGCAGCCGCGAGCTTTTCCAGGACCTGAACGCGGGCGCTCATAGACGTCGAGACCGCCAACTCCTTGCGCAGGCGCTCGACCTCTGACGTTTCGGCAGACCGCGGGGCGCCACTCCCAGCAGCCCGCGGAGTCTCGGCGGGCGCTGGCGCCGCATTCGCCTCCTTGGTCTTGGCCAGCGGCTGACTTGGGCTCGGCGCGTTTGCCCGCCCGGCATAGACCGTCTTCTTGCCATCGTAATCGGCCTGCTTGGCCTCGGCCGATTCGCGGCGTTGAGCCACGGTGTCTGCCGCAGCAGACTCGACTGGAGCGCCCTCGATGGCTGCGGACTCCATGTCATTGAGCCTCTGCGCCTCGGCTCTCGGCGCCGCGACGTAACGTGACTGCTGCCCTTTGCCGTAGGACAGATCGCGGCCAGCGTCCTCCCGCGCCCTCGCTCCCCCGCCCGCCAGCTGCTCTGCCTGCGCCGCCTGCGCCGCGGGGGACTGCGCACCGCGTTCTGCCTGCGCCGCCTGCGCCAACGCAGCATCCCCAGGCGCCTCGGGCAGCGGCCCGAGAGACGCCGGGCTCGCAGCGATCGCCGTGCGAGGTCGAGCTGGCAGGGCGCGCGCGTCAGCGATAGGCGCGCCTAGACCCTCCTCTTGATTGGACGGAGCGGCCGCTCCTGCTGCGGCTTCCCCGACGACCGCGGTCCCCAGAGCCGCAGCTGCAGCCTCAGCTGGGGCCGCCGCAGGCACAGTCGCCGCCGGTAGCGCCTCGGGCGAGGCCGGTGCGGCGCCGGCCGGGTCGTCGACGCTCGCCACGGTACGGCCTGACGCCTGCATCGCCACCATCTCCGGCCCATCGTGCCCAACCTCCGGCTGCTTGCTACGCAGCGAGAGCGCGACCGCGACGGCTGCCAGGGCGGTCATCGCGAGCACGGGCCCCGGCCGTAGCAAGGCGAGCAGCAAGGACAGCCACCCCTGTTGGGTCGAGCCCGCCGCCTCCGCGCGCTCGGCCGTCACCCGCGCCGCCTCGTTCATCACCGCTGACCGCACCGACGGCGCGACTGGCCCGTCGTCGAGTGCCCCAATGCGCCGCGTCAGCGCCAAGTAGCCCACGAGCTCGGCCTCCAGCGCCGGCTCGAGGTCGACAGGCGCCTCCCCGCGGCCGTGCGCCGCCAGCGCGTCGATCAGCCGCGCGGCCTCGCGATCGTCTGCGGTCCCACCCGACTTGATGCCCATGGCCATCGCTGGCCTCCTCGGCGGTCTCGCCGCCCGTGGCAGTCATGCTGCCACCTTCCCGCGCGGTCTGCCTGGCTTCGCGCTTGGCTCAACCAGCTACTCCGCGACCTTTGGTGCGCCCACCTCGTGGTGGCCCGCGCGGTCTCTGCGACCCTCGCCGCGGCCTCGCACCGCCCTCTCGCTCCCACCGCCCGCAGACTCGGTCCGCGGGCCTCGCTCGTGCCCAAACCCTATTGTCTCAGACGTGATCTTGCAGACTCGCCCGCAGCGCCTGCAGCGCATAACGCATCCGGCTCTTGGCCGTGTTCTCGTTGATCCCGAGCTGCTGGCCGATCTCCGCGAACCCGAGGTCCCCGTACTGGCGTAGCAAAAAGACCTCTCGCTGTTCCTCCGGCAGCTTGGCCAGCGCAGCCTCATAGGAGGCCCGGAACTCAGCGTCGGCAGTTCGGCGCTCGCCGTCGCCGTCCGCGCCGTCGTCGGCGATGCGATCGCCCAAGGTTCGGTCATCACCCGGGTCGCGCCCTGCGGGCGCGTCGAGCGATGGCATCACCCTGAATCGGTCCCGTCGCGAGGCGTCGACCGCGAGGTTGCGGGCGATCTGAAAGAGCCAAGTCTTGAACTTACTCTCGCCCTTCCAGGCGTCTCCGCCGCGGACGACACGCACGAAGGCGTCTTGCACCAAGTCGTCGGGCCGCTTGGCCCCCTGCCGCATCGCGTAGGCGCGCAGCCGCCGCGCATATCGGTCATAAAGCGTGCCGAGCGCTCGGCCATCGCCGCCCTGAAACCGCGCCATCAACTCTTCGTCGCTCTCCTCCTGCTCGGCCTCCAGCCATCCAAAGAACCACATCCCTCCACCCCCAACGACGCACGAGCGGCAACAGCGATCTACGACCGTCGGACTTGGCGGGGCCAGTGGCAACGAATGCCACGCCTGGGCCGCAGCCAAGTCGGCAATCTAAGAGGGTGTGTGCGAAATGTCACCTGCCCGCCAGCGCGCCCAGCTGCGACTCCAACTTCGGGTCTCGACAATGCCGCCGACGATCACACCGCAGCCCGCACCTACTCACCGTCTGGGAGTCGCCAGCATCGATGACCCACCTAGCGCCCCTCAAACTGACCCACTCCGCGACAGCACGCCAGACCTCGATGCTCCGGTGCGCTGCTGCCGTCCAAGGCTACGCCACAGCCGAGCCGGACCCGCTGACCGCGACACAGCCAGCTCGCGCGCCGGCGGCGATGGGTGGAGATCGTCCAGATAAAACTATAAAAAATGTGTGAAAACAAAATCATGCTGCACCACCGCGATCCGTGTGTTTGGACCGGTATCTGCGGCGACCGCGGCCTCGGCCTCTGCGCTGATGAGAGCGCCTCCGGCCTCACCGCTGCGGGTGGGCCGACACAGCGTCGCAAGCGACCGGTCGCGTCGGTTGCCGAACCCTCGGCGGCGCTCCATGGACCGACCGGATACACCCGAGGGCGGTGCCTAGCCCTCCGCGCCCTGCGCTCTTTGTGAGAGATCAAACAAGGGTGCCCGGAAGCGCAAGACCTACCCCCTAGTCACGACCGAATTTTCGACGTCCAGTCCCTTGCAGTAAAGCGCGGCGGCTCCTATGCTCCCCGCCCGGGGCAAGGTGCGCCCGCGTTCCGCCGAGGGATGCTGCCGTCCTAGCCCACTTGGATGCACCGCTGTTGGAATGCTCGGCCATCGATCGAAAGTCGCATCGCCCGAGCCACGAGGAGCCGCCCATGATGATTGTCGCTCGTACTTTCCGCTGTTGTCTCTCCCTCGGCGCGGTCACTTCGCCTAGGTTTGCGCTCTTCGCTGCCGCCCTGCTGTTGACAGCGACGGTTGGCTGCGGTGACTCGACGGGCGAGGCAGGAGTCGATGGCAGCGTCGCAAGCGCTGGCGCTGACGGCCAGATCGGTGACGGCGGTGCTCTCGCGGACGCTTCCGGCCACCACGATGTGCTCAACGACGCTGGCGAACAGGACGTGCTCACGGACGGTGGGGCAGACATTGCGCCCGGCACTGACGACGACGGTACGACGGCCGGCGACGGAGGCGGCAGCCAAGACGGCACGGTCGGCTCTGACACCGTGACCGACCCAGACAGCGCCGGCGGCGGCGACGGCACGGTCGGCTCTGACACCGTGACCGACC
>SXNM01000072.1 GCA_005777155.1 Pseudomonadota bacterium
ACGCGGCTGGCGGCGCTGTTGGTGCGCGAGGGGCGCTTCCACCTCGCGCTGGCGACCCTCGGCGGGTTGACCCAGGCCGCCGCGGCGCCGGACATCGAGCGCGCCGCCGCCAACGCCTCCGAAGCCGCGCGGCGTGGGCTGCGTGGCAGCGACCTGCTGACCCAGGCGCAGGAGGCCCGGACCCGCAGCGGCGCCAGCGCCGAGGCAGAGCGCCTCTTCGCCGCCGCCCATGCGGAATTCGAGGCCATCGAGTGTTGGAGCCAGGCGGCGAGCACGGCGTTTTGGCTGGCGGTCATGCAGGCGGGCCAGGGCCGGGTCGAGCAAGCGCTGCAGGCGATGGAGGCGGCGCAGAAGCGCATCACGCGCTACCTCGACCCGCTGCAATCCCTAGATCTCGAGTACATCCAGGCGGGGCTCTTGTCGTGGCGCGGCAACCTGGAGGCTGCGAGCCAGGCGACCGAGCGCGCCCTCGCCACCTGCGCCGCCTATGACGACGACATCTGCGTTCAGGGCATGCGCATCCGCCGCGCCGCCAGCTGGATCGACGCCGGGCGGCTCGCCGATGCCCACCGCGAGGTGGCCGACGTGCTGGCTTTCGCCCGCGACCGCAGCCTCGGCTCGCTGGTTCGTCAGGCGTTGTTTCAGCTGGCCGAGGTCGCGCTGGTGCGTGGCGACCTGCCGCAGACCAACCTGCTCGCCGCCGAGCTACTGCCGCTGGCGCGCAAGGCCAAGGACGACAACAACGAGCGCCTCGCCCTCATGTTGCACGGAGCGGTGGCGATGCGCCGCGGCGACGCCCCGACAGCCCTTGGCTACTTCGCCGATGTGCTACGTGTCGGCGTCCGCATGGGCGACGCCGGCATCCAGGCCCTCGCGCGGCTCTTCGAGGGAACGACCCACCTCGACGCCGCCCACGACGAGAAGGCCGCGCTGCCGGCATTTTCCGCCGCCAGCGCCTTGGCAGAGAGCGTCGGCGACGACTACGGCGCCGCCCGCGCCCGCGCCGGTCAGGCACGCGCAGAGCACGGCCTCGGCAAATTCGACGACGCGCGGGCGCGGCTGCAGGCCGTGCTGGCCTACGCCGAGGGCGCCGGGCGCCGCGTCATGATCGCCTCAAGCCACATCGAGCTGGGCCACGTCGATCTCTCCGCCAAGCGGCCGGCGGTGGCGCTGACCCACGCCGAGCGAGCGACGGCGATCGTCGAGTCGATGGACATCGGCAGTCAGCGCGCCGCAGCCCTGCACTTGCTCGGCCTCGCCCTCGCTGGCAACAACAAGCGCGACGAGGGCTTCGAGCGGCTCAAGCATGCGGCCAAGATCAACGCCGAGGAGATCGCCCGCACCGGCGGCGACTCGGAGCAGCAAGGCGCCACGGGCTACGGCCGCAGCCGCCGCATCTTCCGCGACGCCATCGACGCCCTGCTGGCCGCGGGACGGGCCGAGGAGGCGCTGGAGATGCTGCAGCTCTCGCGCGACGCGGCGCTTCAGCGCACCTTCGGCAAGCTGCGGCCCAAGGTCCAAGATCAGGTCGCGCAGCGGGCGGTAGAGGGCGCGCAGGACGCCAAGGAGCAGGAGCTGGCGGCCCGTCGCGCCCTGGAGGCCGAGAAGGCCAAGCCAGACGCCGAGCGCAGCGAAGCCCGCCTCAAGGCGCTAGGTGAGAAGATCGCCGGCGGCGAGGCCAAGGCGCGCCAGCTGCTGTTTCAGCTCAAGAAGGACCACCCGCGGCTGCACGCGCTGTCGGCGCAGGTCGCCGATCCCGGCGCGCTGCTGCGCGGACGCAAGGCCCTGCCCGATGGCACGGTGGTCGTCGCCACCTACGCGGCGGAGAACGAGTTGTTCTTGTTCGTGATCGCCAAGGAGCGAGACCGCGTCCAGGCCTACCGCGTGCCGATCGGCGCCGCCGAGCTGCGCGCCGACGTGCTGGCGTGGCGACAAGCGGTGCAAAAGCGGACGCCCAGGCAGAGCGCGCTCGGGCGAAAGCTCTACGATCGGTTGCTGGCGCCTGTCGAGGCGGAGCTGGCCAACGCCAAAACGGTGCTCGTCGTGCCCTCGGGCCCGCTCTTCTACCTGCCGTTCGGCGCCTTGGAGCCGCCGCCCGGCAAGCACCGCTACGCCATCGAGCGCTGGCGCTTCGGCACCATCGTCAGCGAGACCATCGTCACGCTGCAGAGCCCTGCTGCACAGAGGAAATGGAGCAGCTTCGAGGCGTTCGCCAATCCAGACGGCACCCTCCCCGGGGCCCAAGCGGAGGTCGAGAAGCTGACGTCGGACGTGCTCCGCGGCGCGAAGGTGTTCCTCGGCGAGCGCGTCGTCGCCGAAGCCATCCGCTCAGTCATCGGACAGGCGCGCGTCCTGCACTTCGCGACCCACGGCGTCCTCGCCGGCAACGGCCCGGACAGCTTCCTGCAGCTGGCCGGCACCAAGCTGACCCTGGACGACATCGCTGGGCTCGATCTGGTCGATCAGGTCGATCAGGTCGATCAGGTCGATCTGGTCGTGCTATCGGCCTGCCAGACCGCGGTGGCCGTTGGCGACACCGCCGAGGAGGGCTTCTCGATCGCAGACACCTTCAGCCGCGCTGGTGTGCCGACGCTCATCGCGAGCCTGTGGGCGGTCCCGGACGACGCGACCAGCGAGCTGATGGTGCGCTTTTACCGCATCCTCCGCGGCGGCAAGATCACCGGCGAAGAGGCGCTGCAGCGAGCGCAGGTCGAGTTGATCGGGCTGCAGCAAGGCGGCCGCAAGCCGTACGCCAGCCCCTTGCACTGGGCGGCGTTCGGCCTGCTCGGCGACCCGAGGTAGGGGCTTGAGTGGCGGCGGTCACGCGCCAGCGACGGCGCCTGCAGGCGCTCTGGCTGCCATCATGGCGACCGCGCCGCCGACACCTCCGACCGCGCCGCCTACCGCGCCGCCGACCGCGCTGCCGACCGCGCTCGACGCCGCACACCTCGACCTCGCCGAGCGCGCGCTGCAGGCAGCCCGGGGCCTCGCTGGTGAGTCGGCCACCGTCGAGCTCGACGCTAGCCGCGTCGAAGACATCGACAGCGTCGGCGCGGCGTGGCTGGCGCTGCAGGTGCGCTCGCTGGAGGGAGAGCAGCGGCGCCTGGTGCTCCATGGCGCCAGCTTGCTGGTGCAGCGGCGGCTCGAGGCGTGGCCGCTGTTGCCAGCGCCGGCGAGCGCGGCGACGTCGAGTGTGGACCCGCTGACGGCGCTCGGTGGCGACATGCTCGACCTCGTACGGCAGAGCGTCGGCCTTGGCGCGCTCTTTGCCGACACCGCTGCCTACACGGCGTGGACCCTCGTGGGCCGCCACAAGCTGCGGCCGGGAGCGCTGGCCCTGGAGCTGGCGGCGATCGGCAGCCGCGCCCTCGGAGTGGTCGGCCTCATCGCGCTGCTGGGC
>SXNM01000073.1 GCA_005777155.1 Pseudomonadota bacterium
CGCCACTGCCCACCCCCTGGCGACCCGCGCCGCCGCCCAGGCGCTCTTCCGCGGCGGCAACGCCATCGACGCCCTGGTCGCCGCCAGCTTCACGCTCTCGGTCGTGGTGCCGCAGTCGACGGGCATCGGCGGCGGCGGTTTCGCCATCGTCGTGCCGCCGCCGCCGCTGCCCGCTGCCAGGTCGTCCGACTCCGCGCCCGCTGCGCCAGCCCAACCGCCTGAGTCGGCGCCAGGGGCCAGCGCAGCCGCAGGGCCCACCGCCTGGGACTTTCGCGAGGCGGCGCCCCTCGATGGCCAACTCGCCGACTACCTGGACGCGCAAGGCCGGCCGATCGCCGGGCGCACAACCCATCACGGCATGGCGGTGGGCACGCCTGGGCTGGTGGCGGGCTTGTGGGCGCTGCACCAGCGTTACGGCAAGCTGCCCTGGGCCGAGCTGCTGCAGCCGGCGATCGACGCCGCCGCGCGCGGCTTTGCCCTCGGCGAGGACGTCCCTGCCGCCTTCGCAGCCGAGGCAGCGCACCTCGATGAGACAGCCCGAGCTCTGCTGGCCCCCGGCGGTCGGCCGCTGCGGCCCGGCGAGGTCCTGCGCCAGCCGGCGCAAGCCGCAGCCCTGCGCGCCATCGCGGTCGGCGGCGCCGACGCCTTCTACAAGGGCGAGATCGCCGCCGACATCGTCGCGACCGTGCGCGCCCGCGGCTCGAAGCTGACCCTGCGAGACCTCGAGAGCTATCGGGTCCGCGAGCTGCCGCCGCTGCAGGGCCCAGTCTTTGGTGCACGCGCGTTGACGATGCCGCAGCCGAGCGCCGGCGGAGCCCAGCTGCTCGCCATGGCCGAGCTGCTGCAGCGTTGGGCGCCGGCGCCGACAGGGCGGGGCAAGGCCAAGGCCGGCCCGCGGCCATTCGCCGGGCCCGAGGCCCACGCCCTCGCTGAGGCGATGCGCACCAGCTTTCTGCTGCGGCTAGAGTTCTCGGGCGACGCCGAGCGACCTGCTCGCAGCCTCGACGATGTCTACCCCGCCAAGGCGCGCGTTGCGCTGGCACGCCGCTTCTCGCCACGGCGCGCCAGCGAGCCGCCGCCACCCGCCGCCGATCGCGCCGGCGAGCGTCACGACAACACCAGCCACATCAGCATCATCGACAGCGACGGCCTGGCTGTGGCCTCGACCCAGACCATCAACCTCTGGTTCGGCGCTGGAATCGTCAGCCGTCGGACGGGCATCTGGCTCAACAACGAGCTCGACGACTTCTCTTACGCCGACGGCGCCAGCAACGCCTTTGGGCTCGCCGCCAGCCGCGCCAATCGCTTCGCCCCCGGCAAGCGGCCCGTCAGCTCAATGACACCGACGGTGTTGCTCGATGCCAAGGGCCACACCGAGGCCATCGTCGGCACCCCGGGCGGCACCCGCATCCCGACGGTTGTCTTGCAAGTGCTGTACCGGCAACGGGTCCTGGGCCAGGACCTCGCAGCAGCCGTCGCTGCGCCCCGCCTGCACCACCAAGCGTCGCCGCACGAGGTCTGGCTCGAGCCCGAAGCCTCGGAGTGGGCATTTTCCTTGCAAGCCCTCGGCCACCGCACCATCGAGAAGGCGGCCTGGTGCAACGTCCAGGCCATCGTCCGCCTCAGCGACGGCCAGCGACAGGCCGTGGCCGATCCGCGCGGCGAGGGCGGGGTCATGGTCCTGCCCTGAGCGCGAGCGTTGGCGACGAAACCCTGTCCGCTGGCCGGATGCGCGCAGCGTTCTAGGCTAGAGGGCTGTGCGGCGTCGCGCGACGACGCGCCAAGCAGGCGGGTCTAGCGCTGGATCCCCGCCGCCTCTTCCAGCATCTCGAGGGTGACGGACTTCGGCCGCTCCAAGGGCATGCCGAGCGCGCGGTCCCAGATGAGCTGTGCGCAGACGCCCATGGCGCGCGAGACGCCGAAGAGGACGGTGTAGAAGTCCTGCTCCTTGACGCCGTAGTAGACCTGAAGCGCGCCCGAGTGAGCGTCGACGTTCGGCCAGGGGTTCTTGGCCTTGCCTTGCTCGAGCAGCACGTCTGGCACGATGTCGTAGAGCAGGTGGACGATGCGGACCACCGGGTGGCTGCCCATGCCCTTCTGCAGCGAGTACTCGCGCTGGGCGAAGTAGCGCGGATCGGTCTTGCGCAGCACGGCGTGGCCGTAGCCGGGGATGACGCGGCCCGACTTCAGGGTGTCCCAGGCGTACTGGCGCACCTCGGCGGGGCTCGGGTTGCTGCCGAGCTGCTGCATCAGGTCCTCGATCCACTTCATGCACTCTTGGTTGGCCAAGCCGTGCAGCGGCCCCGCGAGGCCGTGCATACCGGCCGAGACTGAGAGGTAGACGTCGGAGAGCGCCGAGCCGACCAAGTGCGCGGCGTGGGCGCTGACGTTGCCGCTCTCGTGGTCGATGTGCAGCAGCAGGTACAGGCGCATCAGGTCGTGGTAGCCGGCGTCCGTGATGCCCATCATGTGCGCGAAATTGGCGCCCCAGTCGAGGTTGGGGTCGGCGGGGATGACGCGGCCGTCGTGGAAGCTGCGACGGTAGATGAACGCAGCCACCGCTGGCAGTCGGGCGATGAGGTCCAGCGAGTCCTCAAGGGTCGGCTGCCAGTAGCCGCCTTTGGGCAGCGTGCCAGCGCCATAGCGCGCCGCGAAGGTCGAGCTGCCCTGCATCGCCGTGATCGCCATGCAGAACTGGGTCATCGGATGGGTGTCGCGTGGCAGCGCTCGCAGCACGTCGTAGATGTGGGCCGGGACCTCGGCCCGAGCTCGCAGATCGGATTCCAACTCGAGCACTTGCGCCGCTGTCGGCACTTCGCCCGTCACGAGCAGCCAGAACAGGCCGGTCGGATACGGCTCGAGGCCCGCCGCCGGGCGCGGCAGCAGCGCCTGCACCTCGGGGATGGTAAAGCCCCGGAAGCGGATGCCTTCCAGCGGATCGAGGTAGCTGGTGTCGCAGACCAGGGCCTTGAGGTCGCGCATGCCGCCGATGGTAGCGCCCACGGTGACGGGCCCGAGATCGACCTCGCCGTGGACCTTGTTGAGGGTCTTGACCCGCTCTTGCCAGCCGGGAATTTGCAGCGCCACTGCCTGTTCAAGGGTCGTCATCGCCGTCTCCACGCCGCGGCTGCGCCGACGGCTCCCCCCTGCCGTGCTGCCGGGGTGTCACGGTCTACCTGCGAGGGCCGACGCGGTCAACCACGCTCGGGCGGCGGCTGCGGAATCGTGTCGGTGCCTGGCGTGGCCTTGCTGCCCTCGGGCGCTGGCGTCGGCTCCGGCGCGCTGGGCTGCGGCGACCGGTTGGCCGCGCAACCGCTGGACGACAGGGCGCAGACCGGCAGGCCGAGCTCCTGGGCGCGCTTGTCGCGCAGGGCTCGCAGCTTGGCGAGCCGCGCCATGAGCCGTTGGTATTCACCCGCCGGCGCCGACGTGCCGTCTAGCTCGAGCTGCGCCGCGGCGGCGTCCAGATCGCCCTGCTCAAGCAGCAGCTCCGAGAAGCGTAGCCCGCCCGCCCCGCTCGCCAAGGAGCGCACGCCGGGTCGGATCTGCGGCGGCAGGGCGCCCTCTTCTGAGATGATGGCGATGAGCCCGCGAAACCGTGGCGCCGGCTCCACCAGCACGACCTTGCCGCCCTGGGTGCCGACCAGGCGCATGCCGTCTGGAGCCAACCGCAGCGCCAGCGGATCGAGCCCTGGGACGCCGAGCTCGACGTCGGATGGCACACGCTGGGCGCTCCAACCGCTGCCATCGGAGGCGGCGCGGTAGGCCACGACCTCGGCGGGACCACACCCCTTTCGGCGGCCAGCGACCAAGATGCCCCGGCTGTCGCGCATCCACGCCAGACCCACCGCGCCGCGCGGGACAGGCTCACGGTCGATCCGGGCCTGCGTCGCGTCGCCGAAGCGGCCCTGCAGGTGCAAGCCATCCTTCAGCTCGGCCCGCCAGCGCGTATTGGGCGCGATCGCCGCCTTGCGCAGCGGCCCGGCCAGCGTCGGCGGGCCGGCGAGCGCCTCCGCCGTCGCCTCGCGGCCAGCCGCGCCCGGCGCAAGGGCCCGCACGCGAAAGCGCCGCAGTTGCTCAAAAGCGAGGCAGCCGCCGGACTCGCTCGCTCGACCGACAGTGACCGCCGCCCCGAGCTCCTTGCCGCCTGCGCCGGCCTCGACGTGTGCGACCGCCTCGCCGGCATCCAGCAGCAAAGCGCCGACTTCCCGGGCCTTGGCCGTCTGGACATCGATGGCGATCACCCGCAGCCTGGGCGCCTCGCCGACCACCGCATAGAGCAGGGTGCCGTCGCCGTTGAAGCAAAATCCATGCACGGGCGCGCCCTCAAAAAGCCGGCTGCGCTCGAGCGTGAAGGCATCGACGATGCGGATCGCTTGGCCATCGCTGGTAGCGACCTGAACCCGGTATGGCGCGTTGCCGACCAGCCGCTCGAAGTCGCTGGCCGTCGGTCGTCGCGCCTGCACACGGTTGCCGCGGGCATCGAGGCGGTGCAGCCCGCGCCAGTCCGACTGCGCTGCCGCGCCAGTAGAGGCGGGCGCCGGCGCTGGAGGGCGAGCGCCGGGCGTCGCCAGCGTCGGTTCGGCGGCCACGAACTGGAGCAGCAAGCCGAGCGCGACCGCGTAGAGCGGCCTCGTGACGGGCGCGCGCTTCTTGAAGCGGGTGAGGTCACGCCGCCGAACATGGGCAAAGGTGGCGCTGCTCGGCTCCACCTGCTTGCAGACTGGGTTCATCGGGCGCGGGGCTCCAGAATCCCTGGCGAGGCACCGACGAAGCGCCCGGCGGGTGGGCGCGTTATCGGCGACCGCGGCCTCAAGGGGCAGACGGGTAGGGGCTCTTGGGCAAGCTCGGCTTGGGCGCGAAGCTTGGCGCCGGGCCGGCCGCCGCCGGAGCCTGCACTTGCACCGGCAGCGACGTCAGGTGGACGGCGTAGGCGTAGCTGACCCACTGCCACGCGCTGAGCTGCTTGGACTGGAACGAGTCGATCGTCAGACCTGGGGCGTAGATGCGCCACAACCGCAGGCGCAGCTGCCCCGGCGGCACCGGCGAGAAGCCGCCGAGGCTCTGGAAGTCCGGGAGCACCACCTCCTCGACGTCGCCGCGACTGAACACCTCCCAGTGCGTCTTGTAGTCCGGGCCGGCGATGCGGAGCATGTTGAGGGTTGGGGTGACGCCGCCTGCGCTGTGCCAGTCCACCACCTTGCCGAGCGGCGCGCCCCAGGCCGGCTTGTCAAAGACCGGCAGCTCCAGGAAGGGCCCAAGCGGCAGCGCCGGCGTACCCATCGCTAGCACGCCCCCCTCGACCGCGACCACGGCGCGCAGGTCCGACTTGACGTCTGGCGTCTTGAAGGCCTGCACCACTCCGTCGAAGCCGACGCGCACCAACGTCCCAGCGCCGCCGGCCGCCAGCAAGCCGGTCTCGGTGGGCGCGACGGCAAAGAGCGGCTGGAAGGTGCCGCTCGACAGCGCCGTGGCCTTGCCCGCCACGACGTGCAGCAGCATGCCGTGATCGCCGCCGACCCAGAAGTCCTCCTTCGAGACGCCGAACGCACCGTGCAGCGCCCCTGGCTTGCTGACCGCCACGAGCTGCCAGCTGAGCAAGCCGCCGCTCGGCTGTGCAAGCGCCAGCATGGCGTCGTCGCCCATCGCGATCAGCGTCCCGTCGCCGAGGCGCTGCAGCGCGCGCAGGCGCGGGCTCGGCGGCGCCGGCGGCCAGATTGAGGTGGGCAGCGTCGGCTGCGCCATCGGCGAGCTGCTGATCTCAAAGCCTTGCGCCGTGCGGTGCCAGATGCGATTGCCGCCGTCGGCGATCCAGAGATCGTGCTCATGCAGGCCGGCGATGTCGACGATGGTGTCGACGCCCTCTGGCACGGTCGGCACGCCCAACGTCAATGGCCCAATCGCCGCCTGCCAGCCGGCGACCGGGTCGCGCCGCAGCCAAGTACCCTGCGCCCCGCCGGCGAAGCCGACGCCGCTGCCGAGCGGGTCGAGCCAGACGGCGCCGAGGTCACGCGTCGTCGGCGAGCCCTGCTGCGTCAGCGAGGTGCCGCCCCAGACGTAGATTCCGCCGCGATCGCCGACGGCGATGACCTGCTTGCCGTCGGTGGCCACGGCGCGAATCGGCGAGCCGAGCGCGCTGCCCTGCTCGGGCGCCGCCGCTCCGGTCGGCCAGAACGCCACAAAGTCGGAGACCTGCGGCTCAAGCTCCTCGGCGATGGCGATCGTCAGCGGTGAGTCGCCGCCCGGCTGCGACAGGCCGGCGTAGAACGTGTAGCGAATGTCGGCGTTGTCGCCCGAGAAGCCGCTGGGCTGGCGCGTGAGTCGCAGCCGGTCGGTGTGGAGGCGCGTCAGGACGTTGCCGGCAGGGAGATAGCCTGCGGCGCCGAGGTCAAGCACCGCGGTGACAAAGCGCTCGTCGCCCTTGACGTCGTCGCCCATCGGCAGGCCCTGCAGGTGCAGATCGATCGTCCGTGTCATCGGCGTGTCGATAACCACCTTGACGCCAGCCGTCGTCTGCCCGGGCCCCACCGTCACGCTGCGCGTGATGCCCATGGCGAGCGGCACGAAACCGTCGTTGCTCGCGCTGTTGTTGGAAGAGCCGCTACTGAGCTTGCCCTTCGGCAGGTAGCCGACGGTGCAGGCGACCGCGATGTCGCCGAGGCGCGACTCGATGCGGAAGGTGCCGTCCGGCGCGGCGTTAGACTTGGCGCCGGGGTCGGGGTTGCCGCCAAAGAGCCCCGGCATCGACGTGCGGCAGCGCGTCTGCGCCTCGCCGGCCAGGGGCATACAGCGCAAGCGTGGCCCGCCCTCAGTGCCAAATCCAGCGACACGACAGCCAAAACCCTTCGGGCATGCCGGCGCGCCGCCGCCACAGGGCGCGCTGCAGACTCGGGGCAAGGTCGCGGTCGCCGCATCAGATAACTCGACGTCCTGCATCGAGAATCCAGCCAAGGGGTCGCGCAGCCACTCGCACGTTAGATCGCCGGGGCATGCGAAGTCACTGTCGCAGGGCAAGCAGTTGCCGCCGACGGTGAGAGCGCCGGCGCAACCGCCGAGCGGTACGTTAGCGTACTTTGAGCCGTTGAGGACCACGCCCTCGATGGCGCCATCCGGGAAGGGATCTGGCGCCTCGGGTTCGCCCTCGCCCTGACCGGCGCCGACGTCCGGCGGTGGCGTGACGAACTGCGTCAGGCGAAACGTCAGATGCCGGCTGTCGACCGCCACCATCGAGGCCGCCGTGTACCCCTGGCGCGCCACCGAGACCTGGAGCGGCCCGTGCAGGTCGAGCTCGCTCAGCGTCGCCTGGCCGCGAGAGTCGGTGAGGGCCGTGCGCGTCGGCTTGCCAGGCTGCTCCACCACGACCAAGACGCCCTCAATCGGCCCCTTGTCGAGGTTGGCGCGCCGGACCGTAATGTCGAGAGCGCCGGCGATGGGCCCGCCCCAGCTGCCAGCGTGGCCTGCCTGCGGGTCGTAGTAAGTGAAGCCCGAAGCCAACGTCCACGACACCGCCGGCGCCGTGCTGCCGGGCAGGGTGGCGGCGCCCGCGGCCAAGAGGAACCAGCCCTCGACACCGACGGTGCCGACCTCGCCCGCCGGTGTCCGGGCCAGCACCAAGCCGGGGTGAATGTGCTGCAGGTCCTTCGCCTCGCTGTTGCCGAAGAAGAGCCGGTCCAGCCGGTCTAGCCCGGCGCCGACGACCTTGACCAACGTGTTGCCAGCCCGGGAGCCAGACGCCGGGAGCACCGCCGCCAAGGCCGGTGCGCCGCCATAGAACACTGCCCCCGCCAAGCTCGACGTCCCCGTGGGGAAGGTCGCGGTCACCAGCGCCGGCCCCGGACTGCCCGGCGGCGCATGGGCCGTGAACATCAAGATCTGGGCGCCGTCCTTGCCCTGAATCGGCGCGCCACCGCTGAGGCCGCTGGCAAAGAGGGCCCCAACCCGGACGCCGATCGGCGCGCTGTCTGCAGGTCCGACGCTGCCGGGATCGACGTGGAGGGTCAGCAGGGTGCCGCCAGCGGCGTCCAGCGCCCCCGGCGTCACGGCGATCAGACGCGGTAGCGCCGCGCTGCGCTTCAACCCACCCGCCAGAAAGGCCTCCTGGTTGCCCGCCTTGACCAAGATGCCCTGCGCCAAAGGCGTCCAAGGCTTGTTGAGCGCGGGCACCCGAACCCGCAGCGTCGCCCCAGGCTGCGGGCCGCTCCAGGTTCCGACGTCGCTGTCGATCAGCGGCACCACCGCATTGCCGACGCGCACTTCGATCGCCGGGCCCTGCGCCGCCGCGATGGGGCCCACCAGGTGCAGATCGACGTCTGCCGACTCATTGGCCGCGACGACCGCCGGCGTCACCGCGACGATCTCGTTCTTCTGCGACTTTCCCGTGGTCGGGTTGACGAACGAGGCGTAGGTCACCGCCTTGGCTTTGGTCACCGACGCCCCTGGTCTGCTGTAGCGCAGATCGAACGTCGCGCCGCCGGCCTGGGCCGGCAACTGGACGTCAATCCAGCTGCCGTCAGCTGCCGACGCGACCACTTGCACGAGCGTCGACGCTGCGCCAGCGACCAGTGACACCACGGCGCCGTCGCCGAGCAATCCAGCGCCCTGGGCCCGCACCTTGAGGCCGCTCAACGGCACGACCGCCGGCGCGACGCCGTCGATGCGCGGCGCCTCAGTGTAAAAGAAGGCCTTGCTCAGCGTCGCGGCGCCGTCGCTACCGACAGCGTGGACGTCTACCCGCCCAGCGACGCCCGGCGGTGTGTGCAGCGTCGCGGCGTGCTCATCGTGCACCAGCGCTGTGACCGCCAAGCGATCGCCGAACACGAACTGCGTATCGTCCGAGAAGCCAAAACCCTCCACGGTGACCAGCGCGCCGCCCGCGACGTCGCCCTGGCCGGGCGTCACGGCGGTCAATGCCATGGTCGCCTTGTACCGGTAGGCCGCCTGCAGCGTAACCTCGACGGCGTCGCCCTTGGCCGTGAGCGCCTGCAGCGTCACGTCGACAAAGCCGGCCGTCCGCGGCGGCGCGACGGCGCGCACGGTCCAGTCGTCGAGCGTCTCGGTCTCTACCGCCGCAGACTCGCCGAAGTAGGCGGTGACGACCTGCCCAAGACCCTTGCCCGTGATAAGCACCTCAGTCATGCCGCTGGTTGGCCCCTCCGCCGGCGTCACCGCCTCGATGACCATGCCGAGGGCCTCCGCGGTCGGCTCTGGCGCCCCGTCCTCATTGGCGTCCTGCGCCGCGATGGGTCCCTCGCCGAGGCCCGTCGCGCCCTCGCTGTCTGGTCCCAATGCGGGCTCGCCAGCGTCGGCGCCTTCGGTCGCGCCATCCCCCGCCGCGTCAGCGCCGACGTCCGCTGGCGAGGCGTCGAACGCGTCAGACGCGCCGGTCGTCGCTGCGCCATCGTCGGAGCCTTCGCCACAGCCGCCTAGGCCGGCGCTGAGCCCGGCCAGCACGACCAGCCACGGCGCGACCTTCCGCAGCGCGGCGCGCTCGCCGGCCGCCACGGGCCGACGCGCTCCGGCCAGGCACCCGAAGACTCGACGCGCTGCCTGAGACACGTTGCCTCCCGACCGCCCCGCGGCCCCGCTCCTGCTACCCTAGCAGACTCCCGGCACACTGCGAAGGCCAATCCCGAGCTCAGCGGGCACGCCGAGCGCCCCACGGTTCATCACTTGCACTCCTTCACCGGATCGGTCTCTAAGGGGCTTTCCCTCTGCCCTGCAGTGCGCTAGCGTTCCACCGTCGCGCCACCTGTCAGCGCCGTGGGATACCCTCGGTTGGCGGCTTCTGCGACTGTCCGTGCGAGGCGAGTGCCGGTGATCAGGCAGGCGCCCCACGTGGGAGAGAGCATCATGGAGAAGGCGATGGTTGACTTGGTTTTGGGACTCCGCAATCGCGCAGCCGCCGGCGCCACAAGCGCGTCCCAAGCGAGCGGTGGATCGACAAGCGTGGCACGCTACAAGGGCTTGGCCCTCGCTCTGGCCCTCGCTTGCGCCGGCGTCACGACCCTCTCGACGGCCCCGGCGAGCGCCGATCACCGGCCCTTCATGCGACGGCTCTCCTTGGGCGCCGGGGTTGGCTACCAGGCCTTTTCAGAAGACAGCGGCCTCGGCAATGGCAACCAGCCCGACGAAGTGCCGCAGGCCGGGCCCTCGTTTGGCCTCCGCCTCTCGATGCCCGTCCTTGAGCAGTTGGGCCTCGACGCCGAGGCGATGTTCACGCCCACCAGCCTGCCGTCCACACCCGTCCGCAAGGACGCCGCCGGCAACGACTTCTCGGCGACGGACGAGGGCAGCGGCATGGTGATCGGCGTCCGCTTGCTCGCTCGCTGGGATATCGTGCATCTGGGCGACATCACTCCATTTTTCAGCGCCGGCTTCGGCCAGGCCATCTTGATCGCCGACAAGTTCTTCACCGGAACCAAGGTCGCCTCGGTGAAGTCGCCCGACGTCGACAACACCTACTTGATCGGCGTCGGCGCCAGCTACGACATCGGCTATCGCGGCAGCGCTCGCATCGACGCCCGCTGGGTCGGCGGCGACGTGCGCCCGGGTATGAGCGGCATGGCCAATGGCTTCGAGGTGCTGCTCGGAATGTCTTGGGCCCTCGGTGGTCCGGCCGAAGACAAGGACCAAGACGGCGTACCGGACGAGACCGACCAGTGCGTCGACAAGGCCGAGGACAAGGACGGCTTCGAGGACAACGACGGCTGCCCAGAGCTCGACAACGACGATGACGGCGTGATCGACGCCGCCGACAAGTGCCAGGGCGAGCTCGAGGACAAGGACGGCTTCCAGGACGACGACGGCTGCCCCGACCTCGACAACGACGGCGACAGCATCAACGACAAGCAAGACAAGTGCCCGGACAAGTCGGAAGACAAGGACGGCTTCCAGGACGACGACGGCTGCCCCGAACTCGACAACGACGGCGATGGCATCGCCGACAAGCAGGACAAATGCGCCGACAAGGCCGAGGACAAGGACGGCTTCGAAGACAGCGACGGCTGCCCTGACCGCGACAATGACGGTGACGGCTTCCCCGACGGCAAGGATAAGTGTCCGACCGAGCCAGAGACGCCGAACGGCGTTGACGACGGCGACGGCTGCCCCGACGCGATGGCCGCCGAGTACGCGCCGCTCTTCGAGGGTGCCCTCAAGGGCCTGAAGTGGAAGGGCGACGCCCTCGACAAGAAGTCCAGCAAGGTCCTTGAGAAGTACGTCGAGCTCATGCTGACCTACGACTCGGTAAAGATCTCCGTCGAGATCCACACCGCCGGCAAGGCCGCAGACGTCGAGAAGGAGCTGGCGGAGAAGCGAGGCGCCACGATTCGGGCCCACTTCGTCGACTCCGCCATCGACGGCAGCCGCATCGTCGTCATCCCGACCGGCGCCGACAAGCCGATCTCGCAGGCCACCGGCAAGAAGGCCTGGGCTGAGAACGAGCGCGTCGAGATTCGCATCGCCACGCCGAGCGCCGGCAAGTAGCGCCCAGCCGTACCGGCGGCGGCTCACACCGAGCAGCGCACTACCCGCCCCGGCGACCGCGCACACCCTCCGACGGCGGGCTCGCAGGGGCCTCAGTTCGCGTGCAGCGGTCGCTTGCCCGCGGGCGGCGACGGGTCATGCGGAGCAGCGGCAAGCGCGCCGCGGCGTCGACACGCAGCCCGCAGTGGCTTGCCCTCAGCGGCTTGCCCTCAGCGGCATGCCCTCAGCGGCCTGCCCTCAGCGGCCTGCCCTCAGCGGCATGCCCTCAGCGGCCTGCCCTCAGCGGCCTGCCCTCAGCGGCCTGCTCGCCGCGCCGACGCCGCGAACCCACCCGCACCGCGCGCCGCTGGGGCGAGGCAGCGCGCCATCTGGTGAAGGCCGACGGCCGCGCCGCCCAGCAGGCCGCCCAGCACAGTCCGAGGTCGAATACCTCGTCGAACGCGCCGCCGGGCCGCGCCTGCATGCCAACCGCGACCGGCGATCGCGGTAGCCATGCCTCAGCCAGGAATTGGCCGAAATAGACCACCGCCAAGGTCGCCAACGCCAGGCGCGACAGTGGCACCCACTTCCCCGTCAGCCGCCAGAGGCCGGGCGCGCCAGCCGCCAGCCCGACCACGATGAGCATGAACAAGACCTGCGCCAGCACGCCGAACGCCGAATTGTGCAGCGCCTCTGCCGAGGCCAAGTCGACGTTGGCCGGGCCACTGTTGGGCGCAAGCCACTCCAGGTAGACTATCAAGTAGCTGGTCTCTTCCAGCACCATGACGACGCAGAAGCCCAACAGCGCCCAAACCCGCGTCGCCTGCGGCCTCGGCGCCGCTCGCGTCAGCCTGGCGAGGCGCACACCGAGCAGCAGCCAGGCGACGTGGGTCAGGTGCTCGGCCACCTGCTCTTTGGCAAAGAGGATCTGCCAGACCTCGGCATCGACGAGGTAGAGGGCCACGGCCACGGCCATGCCGCCAATGGGCGCGAGGTCGCCAATCACCGCAGCCATGTCTCGCCGCGTCGCGGGCGTCGATGGCGCAGCCGCTGCGGCCGGCGGTGCAACGCCTCGCGGCGTCACTTAGCGAATCCAGACCTTGACGTGCGAGAAGGCCCACGACTCATCCGACTGGTCCTGGTCGATGCCGGTGCGGAATTCCAGGGTCAGCGACTCGCTGTTGTGCTGCACCGCACCGGTCGCGTTCTCCAGCTGCCAGTAGCCGTTGGGACCGTTGCCGTTGTTGCCCCAGGGCGCCGGCGTAATCGTCGCCGAGACCCAGCCGTTGCCCGAGCCGACCTGCGGGTAGTTCTTCTGCGCCGACCACTTCATGCCGCCGTCCACCCACATCTGCGCGCCATTGCCCTCGTTGTCCCAAGAGTCGATCGCGTAGTAGCGGCCAAAGATGCGGGCCTCGGTGTGGGGCACCTTCAAGAGATCGAGGACCTTCTTGCTGACCGGGCCGGTACCCCACGTGCCGTGCACGCGCGTACACGTACCGGCGACCTGTGCGTCGGTCTCCTTGCCGTCGTTCCACCCGTCGGGGAAGCCCTCGCCGCAAGCGACGCCGGACTCGTCGGTGATGAGCGTCCAGCCGCCGCCGCCCGTCTCCATGTCGCAGGTGACCTCGACCGGCGATCCCGCGTTGGTGACCCAGTACTTGCCGCTCTTGGTGTTCGGCACCTTCGTCTGCAGCTCCTTGCAGCTGCTGACAGGGTTCTCCTTGCTGCCAGGGATGGTCAGGAACACCACCGCCCAGTTCTTGCCGTTGCACACGTGGAGCGCCTTCTCGGCGCTGTTGGCGTAGGTCGCGCCAAACGTGGTGGCGTTGCAAGGCACCGGCGGCTTGTCGTCGACGTGGAAGAGCAACGCGCCGGCGGCCTTGATCTTCTGCGCCGAGACGACGCCCGCCGTCACCGACCAGCTCGCGATGGCGCCGTCGATCTTGTTGGTCAGGTCACAGATGGCGTCATTGCCCGGCGCCTGCTTGACGCAGAACGCGCTGTCCGTCGCGACCAGCGTCCAGTCGCCGACCGGGCTCTTGCCGATCCAGTCGCTGAGATCGCCTGTCTTCGGTGGCAGCTTGTCGCTCCAGGTCTGCGTCAGCGCCTTGGCGTCTTTGCCGCCGCACGGGTCGCAGAGCACGATCCCAACCTTCTTATCGTCGGGCGGCAGCAAACGCAGGCGCAACGTCGAGAGGTCGGTGTTGCTCACCTTGACGCCAATGGTGATCGACTTCGCCTTGCCCCAGTCCAGCACCTTGAGGGTGCTGGTCGCGTCCGAGCCCGTGTTGTCTGGGATGCCCGTGTCGCCGACGCTGGCGATGGACTCGTCGAATTCCGTGCTCAACATGCCGCCGGAGACGTCATCGAGCCCGTCGGCCGGCAAGGCCCCCGACACCTTGGCGCACTGCAGGCTGCCGTCGCTCGCGATGCCAGTGACGGACTCCCCGGGCTTGCAGGTGCCCTGCGGGAGCTTGAGGCCGGTGAGCTTGCTGCCGTCGCCGACGAACGCGGTCGCCGTCACCGTCGCTGCGACGACGCCTCCGCTGAAGACGCCGTTCTTGGCCTTGACGCTGTGGCTGCCGAAGTCGGTGTCGGCGTCGAACTTGAGCTCAGCGACGCTGACACAGCCAGTGCACTCGAGGTCGAGCGCGGCGCCGCCCTTGACCGAAGACCCAGCGTAGTTGAAGCCCACCTTTGCGGCCGCGATGCTGCCATTGGCGATGGCGTCGGCGCCGATGCAGCCCGTGCACGATACCTGAGCCGCTGTGGCCGCATGCAGGGCGAAGGGCGCAGACGCGAGCGCGATCGCCGGCAGCGGCGGCTCCTTGCCGACCTGTAGCTGCAGGTGCGGGTCGGCGGCGACCGCGAGCTTGGCCGCAGCGGTGGCGTCCATTGGGACCATCAACGCGAAGCGGCCTCCGACAACCTTGACATTGACCGGCCCGCTCTTGCCAAGGACCGCGCCCGAGATGCCGTCGTCCAGCCAGTTTAGCGTCAAGTCGTAGTCGCCATCGGCGACTGGGATTCCGCTCCCCGACAGCACGCCTTCGATGTGCAGCCGCGCGGGTATCGCCGCCGTCACCGGCTGCGCCATCAACGCGGTCCACCCTAGCCACGCCGCGACTGCGCCCAGCCAGCGCATGTGACGGCCCCCATCGACTCGACGAACGACTCCGCGCAGCATTTCGCCTCCACCCCATCGAACGCATGCAAGGCGTCCCACAGGTAAGGTAGCACCTGTGCGCGACCAGCACCAGGGATTCGGGGCTGGCTAGACTGGCTGTTTGCGCCTGTCGTGTCGATTTCTCGACCCGCCGATCGCGCGCGCCGGCCTCGGGTTCGTCGGCGCGGCCTTGGACCGGGGCCTCGATGCGCCCTAGGCGACGGCGATGACCGCCGCGCCCGAGGCTGCCAGCGCCGATCCGAGCCAGCGCCGCCGGCTCACGGTCTCGCCCAGCCAGAAGCGGGCGCCCAGGAGCATGAAGACCACCGCCAATTGGTTCAGCACCGCCGCGACCGAGGCGTGCGTGTACTTGATGCCGCCGAGCCATAGGATCATCGCCGCCCAGGTCCCCAGCACCGCCGGCGGGCCGATGGTGCGCCACGCCTCAGCGCTGATCAGGACGCGAAAGGCGGCGCGTCCCTGCGGCACGGCGCACAACACAGCGGCCTGCGCCAGCAAGCCGACCCATAGTCGCACCGCGGTGGCGGCCAGCAGCCCAGTGCGGCCGAGCGCAGGCTTGGCCAGCACCACCGCCAGCGCGACGACGACGATGGAGCCGATGCCGAGCCACACGCCACCTCGCACGGGGGCGTCGCGCGGCGTCTGCCAAGTGGCCAACACCAAGCCGATCACCACGAGGCCAGCGCCGAGGCCGAATTCAGGCGGCAGGGGCTCACCGAGCACAAAGACCGCGGCCAGCACGACGGTGGGGGCGTACACGCAGTCGAACAGCGCCATCCAACCGGCGCCAAGGCGCGCCAGGGCGCCGAGGAAGAGCCAGTCGCCAATGGCGATGCCGAGGACTCCCGAGCACGCCAGGATGGCGAGGTCCTGTCCGGTGATCGACGTCAGACCGTCCCAGCCGACGAATGCAAGCGTTGGCACCATCAGCAGAGAGCCGATGACGTTCTTCAGCAGGTTGGTCGCGCCAGCGCCGGCCTTGACGCCGCGCCGCATCAGCAGCACCGACGCCGCCCAGATGATGGCGGTCCCCACCGCCATCGCCATACCCAGCGCGTGGTTCGCTTCGGTCGCAGCGCCTGGGGTCATCGCCATCGCATCGCCGCCGTTGCCAGATCGCGCCGTGGCCGACCTGCGAGCGCGCGCACCCGCGGCCGCAGGCAGTGCAGCCCGGCGACGCCTGCCTACGTCAAAGCGCAGGCGAGGGCAAACAAATGGCCCGGACCTGCGCACAGCGCCGGCGACGGCTAGGCCACGGCTGCCGAGGCGCTCGGTTGACGCGCCCCCCTCAGCTTGCGACCATCCCCGCCGCGCAGCGCGAGCTCTGCCGGTCCAAACGGACTCAGGACCCTCGCCTTCGCCGGATCACTACACTCGACCCACCCTCCGACGCCAGGAGCCGACATGTCGACCCCGAAGTTCTGCAGCGCCTGCGGTGCCTCCCTCGCTGAGGCCGCCCGCTTCTGCGCCGGCTGTGGCGCCCAAGTCGGCGAAACAGCGTCGCCGGCCGCAGCGCCAGCCGCGCAAGAGCCCGCCCGCGACCGCCCAAGCGCCCCTAGCCTCGACATCGTGCCAGCGGCGAGCGCCCCTGCGGCGGCCAAGGCTACCGTCTCAGCCCCAGCTGTCGCCGCCAAGCGTCCAGCGGCGCAGTCCAGGCTCGCCGCGCTGGCCTCCAGCGATGACGACGACGCCGACGACGACGACACGGCGGCGGCCCTAGACGACGCGCTGCCCCGGCCCGAGGCGTCGAGGGAGCAGAGCGGCGAGAAGAAGCCACTGCCCGTTGGCCTCATCGCTATGGGCAGCTTCATCGGCGTCATCGCCATCGGCGCCATCGTCATCGCGAGCGACGACGAGCTCAACGCCAGATTCCGCTGCAACATCCTCGGCAAGCGCGACGCTTGCATCACCGAGGAAGACCGGATGTTCGAAATTGAGCAGCAGACCAAAAAGGAGGAGATCGAGTTGATGACCCACCACTACGGCGGGTTCGACCTCAGCTTTACCCCAGCGAACGAGGTGTCCTTCACCATCCGTCAGCACCGCTACGAGGAAGATCGTGCGGACTTCGTCAAGCGCATCCGCGAGGGTGGTCCCGACAAGCGCGTCCGTAAGAGCACCAAGGCCGGTGTGTACGCCGAGAAGAAGCAGCCGGACGGCATCATCAAGGGCACCGTCGCTTTCACCGGCGACAACCCGGCGCAGGTCACGTACCAGCCGCAGCCGAGCAAGACCATCGTCTTGCCGCTCGCGCTGCCCGAGCTGCCGCTGTTGGAGCGCGAGCAGGTCGATGGCAACGGCAAGCGCCTGACGCTCGAAGACATCGCCGCCATCGAGAAGGCCAAGGAAAACCCCAAGAAAGACGCTGATGGCCGCCTCGTCAAGTCGCCGAAGCTCGAAATCAAGACCCTCGCGCTCTCGACCTGGGCCTACGAGATCGAGTTGACCGCGCCGGGCTACAAGCCGCGCAAGGTGCTCTTCTACGAGGCCCCAGCGCCGCCCGATGTCGACCTCAAGAAGATGGAGGCCGAAGGGTTCGCTTCACGCGCCTTCAAGCGCAAGCCTGACGGTCGCTTCATCATTGACAACGCGGCCTTCGATCTGCTGCCGGAGCCGCGGACGCTCTGGACGCGCTACATCCAGGCGCAGAAGGAGATCCACTGCATGAAGCTCTCGGCCGAGTACAAGGGCAAGACGCCCGAGGCGCAGAAGGCGGCAGAGGAGCTGATGTGGGAGCAGAAGGCCTTCACCAAAGAGATCATGGAGATCGCCCAGCAAAACGACGCCGATCCGGAGTGGATGAAGTACCGCGACGAGCAATTCAAGGGCTACGTCTGCCCGAAGCTCATGCCCTAGAGTCCCTCCCAGCGTCTCGGCGACGCCAGCACGCACTGCGTGGCGTCCGCGTGCACACCACATCGGACCCGGCATCTTGTCGCTGGCACCTCGACGATCGCGCCGAGCGCATCGCGATCTGTCGCGCTGGTGGTGGCGCTGGGGCGCGCCATGGTGCCTATTCCTTGCCAAGGCTTCTTGAGCGGGTAGCCTGAGGAGGTGTGCGCACCCTCCCAGCCTCGCCTCCACGCCCGCCTGGCCTCGCCACCGCGCCTTGACGTGCAGCATTACCCGCTAGAACGCCTCGCCTGGATGCGTCTCGCCGCGGCGCTCGCGCTGCTGCTCACCACGCCGGCCGCGGTCTGTGGCGCCACGAGCGCCTCGCCAGCCGATGGCGCACCAGGCCACGCTGGCGCCGCCGGGGCCACCAGCGAGCCGGCCGGCGACGAGGAAGAGGTGAGCGGGCAGAATGGAACCGCCGACGACGCTGAGGCCGACGACGCCGGCGGCGTGGCGCCAGACGCCGTCGAGGTCGCGACGCCACCGCGACCGGGCGACGATGGGCGCGTCGATCTCAGCAGCGCCACCGCCCGCTGGCCGACTCTGCTGCCTGCCCTCGACGCCTACCGCCGACGCAAGTTCGCCGCGGCCCATGCCGCCGCAGCGCCGCTCATGGACTCGACCGACCGTGAGCTCCGGGCAGCCGCGGGCTGGATCGCAGCCCAAGCCGCCAGCCGTCTCGGCGATCGCGCCGCGGCGGAGCAGGCTTGGCGACAACTGGAGCGCTCCGGTGCCCTCGCCGATCGCGCGCGTATCGAGCTGGCTCGCTTCGCCGAAGCACGAGGCGATCCCGGCCGTGCCATCGCGCTGCTGGCCGCCGTCGGCGCTGAGCACCTCGAGATCGACGAGGTACGCTTGCGCCGGCTGGCGCTGCACCTCGATCGCGGTGAGCTGACCGAGGCCCGCCGCGTCCATGAGATGTTGCTATCTGACCGACTCCCCGCCGCGTTGCGGCCGCAGTGGGAGCTCCTGCACGGTGATCTGGAGCGACGCAGCGGTCAGCGCAGCCTCGCCATCGGCGCCTATCTGCGGGCGGCGCGCGCCGGCGGCGACGTGGTACGCGACGCCGCGCTCGAACGCCTGGCCGCGCTTGGCGCCGCGCCGACGCCGCTTCAGCGCGTCGAGCTCCTGCTCAACCACCCCCTGCTGCGTGACGGACGACCCCGGCACGGCCAGACGGCGCAGGTTCGGCGGGCCCGCATCCGCGCGGTGGAGGCGGCGGCGTCCTTGTCACCCGGGTTGCTTGAGTACGCCCAAGGCGTCATCGCCAGCGCCGGCCGCGAGGGCCGCGGTGATGCGTTGACGCTGCTTGCCCGCGCCGCCGTCGCCGCCCAAGATGACGACGTCGCGGCGATGGCGCTCTACCGCCGCGGCGATCTCTTGGGCACAATGGAGCGCGACGCCGAGGCGGCGGTAGATCTCGACGCCGCGCTGCAGCGCGCCCGCGACGTGGAGGTGGCGCGCACGATCCGCTTCCGCCTCGCGCGCCTGCTGCTCTACCTTGGCCGCGGCCTCGACGGCGAGCGCCTGCTGCAAGAGGCGGTGGTGAAAGACGCCGGCACCGTGCATGAGCTGCTGGCCCTCTGGGGCCTCGGCTGGCGGCGCTGGCAAATCGGCGATCTCGAAGAGTCGGCGCGCTACCTGACCAGGCTGTCGGAGCGCGCTGGCAACGCCATCGCTGGCTCGACGCAACCCTGGCGCGCCAAGGCCGGCTACTGGCTTGCCCGAATCGACGCCGCGCGTGGCGACGCTGCCAGCGCGAACGTCCGCTACGCCGAGGTCGCTGCGCGCTGGCCGCAGAGCTACTACGGCGTCATCGCGCATGATCGTCTGCACGAGCGCGACGCCGAGGCCGCGGCCAAGATTCAAGGCAGCCCGCCGCCGGTCGGCGACGAGCCGACGCCTCGCATCGAGGACATCGATCTGCGGCCCGACGCCCGGCTCGCCGAGATCGCGCTGCTGGTCCGCCTCGGTGAGCGCGAGCAGGCGCGCCGGCTCTTGCGGGCGCGGTTGGCCCACGGTCTGCCCGCCGGCGCCGTTCAGCTGCTTGCGCTGCTCCACGCCGCCGATGGACAGCACCAGGCGGCGCTCGCCGTCCTTGAACGCTATGTCCGCACGGCCAGCGCACCCGACGCCTCAACCCTCGCCCTATGGCGGGGCGCCTTCCCGACCCCGTTCCGCGACGCGTTTGAGCGCGCCGCTGCCGAGACTGGCGTGCCGCGGGCGCTACTCTATGCCATCGCCCGCACCGAGAGCTCGTTCGTGCCCACAGCGCAGTCGGGCGTCGGCGCCGTCGGGCTGATGCAGCTCATGCCGCCAGTGGCCGTCCGCATCGCCGCGCTGTGGGGCTTGCCGGCAAAAGCCGCGAAACGGCTGCGGACCCCAAGCGCCAACGTCGCCCTGGGCGCCCGCTACTTGCGAGAGTTGTCGCGCCTCGTGCACGACAACCACGCCCTGGTCGCCGCCGGCTACAACGCCGGGCCATACGCGGTCCGTCGCTGGCTTGAGCCGGCCAGCGGGCAGCCCAGCGACGTCCTGGTCGAGGCCCTGCCGTCTGCAGGCGCGCGCTCCTACGCCATGACGGTGGTGGCGACGGCGGCCTCGTACGGCTGGCTCTATCCGGCGTGGAATGAGTTGGGCGCCCTTCGCGGTGGGCGGCCGGTGCGGACACCTTCGACCCCAGGGCCCTTTCTGGTCGGTCGGCCGGCGCAGACGCCGCCCGCGGCGCCGGCGACGCTGCAGGCGATCGTCGGCGACGGCAGCGAGGATGGCGACGAAGCGCGCGACTGTGAGCGCCCAGGTGATGACGCCCCGGCCCGCACCGCCATGGCCCGCGGCGCCGTCGCAACGCGCCACGGCAAGGTGCAACCCGGATCGCAGCGCAAGACAAAGGCGAGCATCGGCCGCGCCGGCCCAACCAAGCGCGCCGCGTTCGGCAGAGGCAAGCGCGGCCGCGAGCCCTCGGCGCGCCAGAGCCCTGGCCGTGGCATGCGTAAGGCCGCCCCTGCGGGAGGAAAGCGGGAGCGGACGGCGACGCGCACGGCCGAGGTGCACCGCCGGCGCGCGCGCCTCTGAGGCCTGCGATGCAGCCGACGCAAAGGCGCATCTGCCTGCTGGATCCGCTGGTGGCGAACCAGATCGCCGCCGGTGAGGTCGTCGAGAGACCGGCCGCGGTGGTCAAGGAGCTGCTCGAAAACGCGCTCGACGCTGGCGCGCGCACGGTCGAGCTCGAGCTCGATGAAGGTGGACGAGCCCGCATCGAGCTACGCGACGACGGCGGCGGCATCGAGCCCGAGGACGCCAAGCTCGCCTTCGCCCGTCACGCCACCTCGAAGATTCGCGACGTCGAGGAGCTAGCCCGCGTCCGCTCCTACGGCTTTCGCGGCGAGGCACTGGCCTCCATCGCGTCGGTCGCCAAGGTCGTGCTGGAGAGCCGGCGCCCGGGGCACGACGTCGGCGTCCGAGTTGAGGTCGCTGGCAGCGCTGAGCCCTCTAGCCGACCGATCCACTGCGCCGTTGGCACCCGCATCGTCGTCACCGACTTGTTCTTCAACACGCCAGCACGGCAAGCTTTTCTGCGCGGCGCAGCGACGGAGTTGGGGCACGTGCTGCGCATGCTGGAGGCGCTCTGCCTCGGTCGTCCCCAGCTCCATCTGACCGTGCGAGCCAACAGCCGACGACTCGTTGACTGGCCGGCCCGAGCCACCTTGATCGAGCGGGCGCGCGACGTGCTTGGGCCTGAACTCGCCGCCGATCTCCACGCGGTAGCGGGGCAGGGCAGCTACCGGGTCGAGGGCCTGCTGTCGCGGCCTGCGGTCCATCGCGGCACACCCTCACTCTGCCTGCTCGTCGATGGCCGGGTGGTGCAGGACCGCACGCTCGCCCACGCTGTCGCCACCGCCTATGGCGACCTGTTGGAGCGAGGCCGCCACCCCGTCGGCGTCCTCCACCTGCTCGCGCCGCCTGGCACCGTCGACGTCAACATTCACCCGACCAAGGCCGAGGTGCGCTTCGCCTCGAGCCGAGCGGTCCACGCGGCGATCGGCGACGCCGTGCGGGAGATGCTCGACGCCGCGCCCTGGCAGGTCGCCGCCGACCAGGCGCCGCTGCCCTTCTCGGTGCCGGCGACGCGGCCGCTGCGGCCCGCTCCGGCCCAGCCCGCGCCGCGCCCGGGATCACCGGCCAGCCTGGAGGCGCCCCGCCGCGTCCACCCCAGCGACGATGTGGCGCAGTCCGCGATCCCGCGCTCGCACCGGCCGCGACTGACGTCCCTTCCAGGCGTCGCCGAGCCAGAGGCCACGTCGTCCTCAGCCGCTGATGCGCTAGGAGGCGTCGCCGACGCTACGGGGTCAAGCCGCGCCGCCCTCGGGCACTACGCGCGGACGCCGGGCGATGCGGGCATCGACAGGGATCGGCGCTACGCTCCCGACCCTCCTCCGCTCCCGCTGCAAGAGACGGCCCCCGCCTTGGACGCTCGCCGCTACCTCGGCCCCATTCCTGGCGGTTGGCTCGCATTCGGCACGCCGCACGGCGTTGCGCTGGTTGACCTCCACGGCGCCGACGAGCGCGCTCTGTCGACCCGCCTCCGCCTCGCCTCGCGGGCTGGGGCGATGCCGAGCCAACGGCCACTGCTGCCGCCCTTGGTGCCGCTCCCGGCTGCTCCAAAGGCCCTGCTGGCGTCCGCCCATGAGCGTCTCGCACAGCTCGGCGTCGTCATCGAGCCCGCGGGCGCCCAGGCCGTGTTACTGCGCGCCGCGCCGCGCGAGGTGCCGTCTGCCCGAATCGCCAGCGTCGCCGCGCCCATGCTGGAGGCCATCGCGTTGGCTCTGGCGGACACCGCAGCCACCGACGAGGACCTGCTGGCGGCCATCGCCTGCGCTGCAGCCATGTCGCCCGCGCGCGCGCCCAGCGACGCCGAGGTCGAGACGCTGGTGGCGAGCAGCGCCGGCGTCGATCTCTGTCAGTGCTGGGCCCACGGGCGCCGCTTGCGCATCGATCTCGACGCCTCCGCCCTCGACCGCCTCGCCCGGGCCCCGTGACCGCCGCCGTGGCTAGCGTCGTCCAGGGACAGGCCGAAGGCGCCGCCGCCGCGCGCCCGCACTTGGGCTCGATTTCGGCGGCGCTGCCAAGAGTCGCGGCGCTGCTGGGGCCGACCGGCTGCGGCAAGACGGCCCTCGCCGTCCGGCTGGCGCGGCACGGGATGCCGATCGAGGTGGTCTGTTGCGACGCTACGCAGCTGATCGCTGGCCTCGACGCGGCGACGGCCAAGCCCTCCCTCGCCGAGCGCGCCGCTGTGCCGCATTGGCTCATCGACGCCGCGCCCTGGGAGCGGCCGATCGACGCCGCCCGCTACGCGGCCATGGCAGGCGCCGCGATCGCCGACATCGCGGCGCGAGGGCGCTGGCCGCTCTTGGTCGGCGGCACCGGGCTGTACCATCAGGCCCTGGTGCAGGGGCTGGCGGACATCCCTTCGGTCGACCCGGCGCTGCGCGCGGCGCTGGCGGACGAGGCCCAAGCCCGCGGCATCGAGACGCTCTGGCGTGAGCTGCGCGAGGTCGATCCCGACTACGCCGCCAGCACGCCGGCCACCAACCGCCAGCGCGTGCTGCGGGCCCTGGAGGTCTACCGCAGCACCGGCCGCGCCTTCAGCGCTTGGCACCGCGACGCCACCGCGACGCCCGCCGTGCTCAGCATCGACTTCGTCATGGTGTCTGACCGCGACTGGCTGTGCGGCCGCCTCGCCGAGAGGGCATCGGTCATGGTGCCGTCGCTGTTGGCGGAGGCGGCGGAGCTGCTCGCGGCCGGGGTCGCCCTCGATACGCCTGCCCTCAAGGCCCTCGGCTATCGGCGCGCGATGGCCCTGGCCGCGGCGCTGCAGCGGGGCGAGACGACCCCGGCTGAGGCGTCACGGGCGCTGGCGGAGTCCCTGACCGCCGACCATCGCGCCTATGCGCGCCGGCAACGGACATGGTTCGCGCGGCTGGGCGGCGCCACCCTGCTCGACGCTCGGGCCCTCGCCACGGACAAGCCGAATTCACCCGAGGGTGGCGCGACCGTCACTGGCGACGCTCAGCCAGCGGGGGGCGCGCCGCTTGTCGACTCGCTCGACGAGATCGCCGCGCGACTGTGGGCCTGGTTCGCCTCCTAGGGCGCCCTGAGATGGCCCGCTCGAGTCGTGCTCAACTACCAGCTCGGCCACGGCCTCTCGCGGCGCGGGGCTCGATGGTACGGCGCCGGGGCTGCCACCAACCCGAAGCGCCGGTGGCGGCGCGATGGGCGCAACCGCGGCCCCGCCGGGGCTCGGCTCGGCGTGAAAACCCTCCCCCGGCGCACCCGCCGCCACCCAGAGCGCCAGCCGAACCAGCCACACGCCGAGCGCCAGCGCGGCGCCCCCCAGCCACCAGCGACCGGGGATCGCCGCGACGCTGCGGCCGCGCCCGAGCGCGATCACGGCCCGCAGCCACCAGGCGAGCGCCGCGGCGGCGAGCGGCAAGCCCAGTGGATGAAAGCCCAACGACGGCATCAGCTCGCCATGCCCTAGCGCCACCATCGCCCGCGTCATGCCGCAGGTCGGACAGGGGACCGCCGTCGCCAACCGCAGCGGACAGATCACAGGGATCGCCGTCACGGCGGCGGTCGACGCTGAGGCGACGAAAGCGGCCAGCGGCACCAGCCAGAGGCCTGGGTGGCGGGTCCAATGGCGAAGAACTGCGTGCACGCCGCCCCTCCAAGGTCGAGCGAGCCTGCGCGGGCCACCGGCGCCGGTCAACTGGTCGCGACGGCGTGACCGATGGGCCCACCAACACACCAAGCTGCGGCTTCGCCAGCCGCAGGGTAGGGAGCGCCATCGCCAGCAGCGCGCACACGACGCGCCACGCGGGCGTCTGCCACGCTCGGGCACCTCGGCAGACGAACGCTCCGCCACGGCACCGAGGCGCCGCTGAATGGCCGGCAGCCCAGCCGCGTTGCCGCCATGGTCCCGGGCGTCGACGCGCTCTGGCAGCCGGCCACAGGTTGCGGCCGCACGCCAAGCGTTCTACCTTACCAGAGCCTGGCCTGTTCCCTGGAGGTTGCCATGCTTCCCGCTCTCCGCTCCCTTCACCTTCTCGCCCTGCACCTGCTCCCTCGGCGGTCCGAGTCCGGCGAGATGATTAAGGTCGCTGCCCGTCGCCGCCGGCAACCTGCGCTGCGGGTTCTGGTGCTGCTCGCCGGTGTCGTACTCGTCGTCGACGCCGTGCCGTTGCTGGCGGTGGCGGGCGACCGGCGCACCGAGGCGCTGCGGCTCAAGCGCGAAGGCGAGACTGACGATGACGCCGCCATCCGGATCAATGAAGAGGGCAAATCCCTCGCGCGCGACCGCAAGTACTATGACGCGCTGCAGAAATTCTTGTTCGCGCTAGAGCTTTTCCCGCTCTCAAACGCGATCTTCAACGCCGGGTCGATGTACCACCAGCTCAAGCAGTACGCCGAGGCCTTCCCCTACCTGGAGCAGACGCTCAAGGCGCCCTTGGCACCCGAGCAGCTTGAGATCGTTCGGCAGCTTCGCACAGGCGTGCTCGACAAGCTCAAGAGCACCCACCGCGACGTGCTCCTCCAGTCCAACCCGCCCGGCGCGACCATCGTCGTCAACGGCAAGACGCTGCCTTTTCAGACGCCGCTGCGGGTGCTGGTCGAATTCGGCACCACCGACATCCACCTCAGCGCGTCAGGCTTTGAAAGCGAGGCGCTGGTGATCGAGGCCTCACCGACCAAGTTGCCGAAAGATCAGTCCGTGCGGCTCAAGCGCGAAGAGCCCGTGGCGCAGATCGGCATCCGCTGCCCGCCTGGCGCCGATGTGTTCATCGACGGCACCATGCAAGGCTTTGAGCAGGCCCGCACCCGGCTGCTGGCCGGTGATCACACCATCCGCTGTGGCAAGACCGCCAAGTCGCAGGCCTTCGAGCGGCCGATCGTCGTGAAGCGTGGGATCGTCAACAACTTCGACTTCTCCAGCGACAAAGAGTGATCGCGTGGCGCATCTAGCGTCTCGCCGGTGCGACGCCGTGTCCGACGAGCGGCTGTGAGGGCCCTCCTTCGGACAATTCGGCCGACAGCGCCCTTGGCGAGCGCCCGCGCCCTGACCATCCGGCGCGGGCTCCGTGGCGACGCATCCCTGCGTGCCGACCGCGTTGGGCCTTGGGACGAAGGCGCCTCCCGGCTCCTCCCTGCATAGCGCGGCGCTGGACGCGCGGCGAGGCCCCTCTGCGCCTTGGGCCTCGCGGTCAGAGGCGCCTCATTGCCCTGCGCTGGCACGGTGGTCGCGACATTTGAGGCGGGGACGGGTCGCCGCAAGGTCGCAGTGCCTGTCGGCGTCAGGCCCCCCTGCGACAACGCGGAGCCCAACAGAGCGGCCTCGCCGCGCGCACCGCCTGGGCCACCCACGGCGGCGTGCCGTGCCGGCCGCGCCCCTCGACCCCATGTTGTCGCACCAGCTGGCGCCGAGCGCGCATCGCCCGCGACGCAACCAAGCTAGCGCCGTGTGCGCCGAAATGGCCGCGGCGCTGGTTGGAGAAAGCAGGAGGGATCGCGCGCTGTCGGGCCAGAGCTATGGCCGCCCGAGCACAAGGCCCGCCGCGAGACGCGGCCCTACATCACTGGTCGCGTCGCTTGCGTAGAAGCCCAGCGCAGCGCGCGGTCGCCGCCAGCATGAGCCGCGCGTCGCCCGTGAGGGGCTACTCTTGCAGGAAGTTGAATTCGACGCGGCGATTCTTGGCCCACGCCGGCGCGGTGTGCCCAGGGTCAAGCGGACGCTCCTCGCCAAGGCCCACCGGAATCAGGCGACTGGCAGCGATGCCGCGATCCACAAGCGACTTCACCACAGACTCGGCGCGCTTTTGGCTCAAGACCTTGTTCTTGGCGTCCGCACCGCGCTCGTCAGTGTGGCCTTCGACCTGGACCCGCACGTCCTGCCGCGTCTTCAGCGCGTCGGCGCACTCATCCAAGATCTGGAAGCTGATGGCGCCGATGATCTTCGCCGAGTTGGTCTCGAAGTTGATCTGCTTCTTGAACACGATGCGGTCCGCCTCGACGACGATGTTCTGGTACTCCTTAGGCGGCGGCGCCTCTACCTTGATCTCGTCTGGGCAGCCATCGGCGTCCTCGAGGCCGTTGTAGACCTCAGGCTTGCCTGGGCACTTGTCCGACACCACAGGGTAATCGAGGATGCCGTCTCCGTCGTTGTCGAAGTCTGGGCAGCCATCGGCGTCGTCGAAGCCATCCTTGTCCTCGAGGACGTTCGGGCACTGATCTCGGGTGTCCGGCACGCCGTCGCGGTCGTTGTCCACCTCTGGGCAGCCGTCCTCATCGAGGTAGCCGTCCTTGTCCTCGGCCTGATCCGGACACTTGTCCTTGCTGTCGTGTAGGCCGTCGCCGTCGCGGTCATACTCCGGGCAGCCGTCCTCGTCCTCGTCGGAGTCGAAGTCCTCGGCCTCCTCGGGGCACTTGTCGACGGCGTCGCAGAGCGAGTCGCCGTCGCTGTCCGGGCAGCAGCCCTTCTTGTCCTTGACGGCGAACACCTTCGCGGCGTTGTCGCGGGCGATTTGGATGTGCTCCCACGCCGAGATCGTATCGCCGCGCTCCGACTCCATGCGCGCGAAGTCGATGTGGGCCTCAGCCAGCGCCAGCGCCTCGGGGGCGCAGTAGTAGGCCTGGACCTTGGCGGCACGGACGATCTCCGTCATGCGCGCCGTCTCTTCTTCGACCTTGGCACCCGAGATGCAGCTCGGCGCCACCGCGGTCACCGCGAACGCAGCCCACAGCAGGCGCCGCGCACCGCTCCGCACCAGGGCCGCGGCCCCTCCGTCGGCAACCACGCGCCCGCTCATTGGCCCTCTCCGCCCGTCGGCGCGTCATCGCCCTTGGGCCGCGCTTTGCGGACGCCGAACTTCTCGTCCCGCTTCTCACGCTCGGCCGCCAAACGGGCGACGTCGATGGCCTTTTCAGACATCGTCCGGCTCTGCCGCGCATAGGTCGAGGACGTCTCGAAGGCGCCGTGCCCTTCGCATTCCTTCGCCTTCTCAAGGAGCGCGCGGGCCTTGGTGTACTCATAGGGGGCCCGACGAACGGCCTCCAGGTTGCTCGCCTCGCCCAGATCGCGCTCGGCGTCGCTGACTGTCGAGGCGGTTGAGACGGGGCCACAGGCGACTGAGACCAAGCCGGCCAGCGTCAGCATCACCAGCAGCGCGCGTTGCCCCGACGACCGCGCCCGCTCACGACCCGCTCGCAGATGCCGTCCTGCCGTCATACGCCCGCTCCCGTGCCCTGTGGAGGGCTGCCCTACTGTCGCTGTCGGTGACCGCGAGTGTCAAGGTGCCGCGGTCGCGGTGTTCAAGGCCCAGGCGGCCAATTCAGCGTCGCTGCAACCGTCTGTCCGCCGCTCGCGCTGTGGCCGACGTGCCGAATTTCGCCAGACAGTTCTGCTCGCAGCGGACGTGCCGCCTGGCCACGGCGCCTGACGCTCAGCCGCCAGAGCGCCGACCGTCCCGCGGCATCGACGCCCGTTGGCCCAGCGCCGGGCGCACCACGCCGTACTTTCCAATCGCGTAGAAGGCACGAAACGCGTCCTTGAGCCCAATCTTCTTGCCCTCGGCGTAGGTGCGGCCGTTGTAAGAGATCGGCACCTCCCACACGCGGACGCCGAGCTGCGCCACCTTGGCCGTGACCTCCGGCTCGATGCCGAAGCGGTCCTCTTCCAGGACGATCGCCTGAATCACCTCGCGTCGAAAGACCTTGTAGCAGGTCTCCCTGTCGGTCAGGTTGAGGTCGGTGGCGATGTTCGACAGCGTCGTCAGCAGCCAGTTGCCGACGGCGTGCCAGTAGTAGAGCACGCGGTGCGAATCACCTGCGAACCGCGAGCCATAGACCACGTCTGCCTTGCCGGCGAAGATCGGCTCCACGAGGCGCTTGTATTCGCTCGGGTCGTACTCGAGGTCAGCGTCCTGCACCAACACGACGTCGCCTTGGGCCTCGCGGAAGCCCCGCCGCAGCGCAGCGCCCTTGCCTTGGTTGTGCGGCTGCAGCAGCACGCGCACCTGGGGCCGCTCGGCGGCGATCTCGGCCAGGATCTCGCGCGTGCCGTCGCGGCTGGCGTCGTCGACGATGAGCAGCTCGATATCGAAGGGCTGCGCCAACACCTGCTCGACGATGACGCGGATGGTGTCGCGCTCGTTGTAGCACGGCATGACGACCGACAGCTTTCGACCGCTCACCGTCGGCTGTGCACCTTGCGTCGTCGCTCCGGCCTTGCTCGCCCCGCCCATCTTCGCCTCCGCCAAATGTTTGTGGCGCGGCACGCAGCCCGCGCCTGCAACCTGATCGCTCGCGCCGTCGCACGACGTCTCCACACACCACCGCGCCAGGATCGGTCCGCCGGCCGCGTCGGGCACCGCCGCGCCGGCCCAAGCGCGACCGCGTCGCACGCCCGATGCAGAAATTACGGCCCGCAATTCCCCCCGGTCAAGGCCGGGTCTGGAAGCGCCACCGTAGCGTTCGCAGCGCTCCCCCAACCTCGAACGCCACCTCGACCTCGTGCCAAGCCCCTCCCGCCAGCGGCTGGTGGGCGTACAGCGCGATGGCGCGGCTGTCGAAGGCCTTCAAATTCGCATCGGTCGCTGGCGTCAGCAGGACGTGCGGCAGCGCTTCGCCGCTCGCGGTCCGCAGGCTGTGGCCCTTGAGCGTGGCTCCAGTCGGCAGACGCGCTGTCACTACGGGCCCCGAGGGATAGCCCGCCGGTGGCGGTGGCGGCTGCGGGCCCTCATTGCCTGACCAAGACCGAGCGACGCCCTGCATTCCTGGCCATGGATACACAACGATCGGGGCGCTCACTGGCTCGCCGCCGCCGCCGAAGTCCATGACCTCCGCATGGGCACCGCCAGCGCTCGCTACGCCGACGCCGACCAACGCAGCGCGGGGGTCGAGCAGCGGCAGCCGGTGGTAGACGGTCTCGATCCAGCCATCGACCGCCGCGACACCGCTGCCAGTGAAGGCCATCACCTCCGCCGAGGGTGTCCCGCCGAATCCGGCCGCTTTCAGGCGATCGCCGAGGCCAACCCCGGTGAAGCCGGCGCCGAAGCTCTTGTCCTGATTGTGGGGGTTCAGCTTAGTCTTTGAGTACTTGCCGGCGTGCGCGGTGTAGAACTCGGCGTGCGATTGCGCCGCCGCGTGCGCCGCGTCGTCGCCAGCCACCGGACCGAGACCGACTGCTGCCCGCACGGCATCGAGGCGGCTGAGCGCGGCCAATCGCTGAGCACCGAGGGCGGCTGGTGCTTGCCGCGGCGTCGGCTCTGGCTGCGAGGGGCCTGGGTGGACGTCGCCGGTAGAGGCGCCGCCCCAGTCCACGCTGCCCGCCTGTCCAGCCGCCGCACCGCCGCCCGCCGCCGGAGGGGTCTGCCACTCCGCGGTCCAGGCCTCCACCACGGCGCAGCCGCTCGCGGCGTCGCCGAGCCGGAGCACGCCCTGCGCCGCCATCGGTCCGACGAAGCGACCTTCCAGCGTCCGGTCACCATCGACGATCACGAAAGGCTGGCCGATCAGCGCCTCGGCGCCGCCCGCGACCGCGCCACCATACGTCTGCCTTGACGCGCCTTCACCGCACGCCATCGACTCGATCACGACGTCAGCGACGCTGCCTGCCTCGACCGCGAAACGCACGAGGGGGCCACTCCACGTCCCGTCACGCGGCGCTGACGCGCTCGCCGGGCCGCCCATCTCGTTGCATCCAGCGCCCAGCGCCCATACAGCGAGCAGCCGGCGCCACGATCGCCGCGCAGGGGCGGGTCGGCGGCGCAGAGACTCTCCCTCGTCGCGCCGCCGCGTCGCAGTCGCCGTCGCCATGTCGACCATCTCCCCTCGCGGGCCCCGCGACCGCAGCGAAAGAGGGTCGCAGATCCGATTGTCGACGTCACGGGGCTTGATGGACGCGCCCCGCTGGGCGACCATGTGGCCCGTTGCCGGTCCCAACGGCCATTGAGGCGAGGATAGGTCGTGCCCATCTCCCAGCGAGCAAGCCACAGTCGACGGGTGCCGCGTCTCGCCGGTTCACTCGCCGTCTTGACGCTTTGCGCCATGGCCGGCGCCATCAGCTGCGGCCGGGTGGACGCCGATCGCTCCCGCAGCGCCGAAGATCAGCGCGCGCAGTCGGCGATCCTCGCCTACTCGACCGCCTCGCAGCAGGCCAATGGCCTTCACGGCGACGTGATCGACGCCTTCCATCGCGCCAACCGAGCCGCCAGCCTGCCGGACTACCGTGACGCCATGGCGCGCGAAGTGCTGCCGTCCATGGATCGCTTCATCGACCGACTGCGCGCCATGCCGACCGGCAGCCCGGAGCTCGAGCGCATCCACGGCGCCTTGCTCGCCGCCTATAGTGAGGCGCGCGGCGACCTCGCCCTCTTTGTCCAAGGCCTCCAGACGGCCGCCGACCTGCGGCGCTTTGACCCGATTCGCGAGCGCCTGCAGAAGCGCATCGCCGCCTACCGCGACGACCTTGAGGCCTACTACCGCGCCCACAAC
>SXNM01000074.1 GCA_005777155.1 Pseudomonadota bacterium
ATCGCCGCCGCCATGGGCTCCTCGAGCAGGAAGACCTCGCGGGCGCCCGTGCTCTCCGCGCTCTCTCGCACCGCCCGCTTCTCGACGTCGGTGATGCCGAAGGGCACGCAGATGATGACCCGCGGCCGCACGATGGGCCAACGCGGCGCCACCCGCGTGATGAAGTAGCGCAGCATCGCCTCGGCGACCTCGAAGTCGGCGATCACGCCGTCGCGCAGCGGCCGAATCGCTTCGATGCCGGTGGGGGTGCGCCCGAGCATCTCCTTGGCGTCTTTGCCGACCGCCAGCACACGCCGCTCACCGCGCTTGTCGACCTGCACAGCCACGACCGATGGCTCGCGGCTGACGATGCCACGGCCCTTGACGTAGATGAGCGTCGTCGCCGTACCCAGATCGATGGCGAGGTCGTGCGAGATGAAGCTGTCGAAGAGGCCCTGCACAGCGATCGCGGCTCCGGTCGCTGCGGGAGCGGCCGCGGCGGAGGGCGACGATACCCGCTGGAACGCGGGTTTGCCAACCGCGACCAATTCACTGCACCATGGCCGCCCAGGGACGCAACATGTGGGTGCCGTGGGCGCCGAATGGGGCGCGAATCTGGTCAGTGAATGCCGGAAAATGAAATTTTTTTCGGCCTAGGGGGCGCCGAGCGCCCCGATCACAGACAGCCAGGGTCGCGGCCAGGCACCACTGGTGGCGTCGCTGGTAGGTAAGCTGCGCTGGCCCGGCGGCATTGGGGCGCGAAGGGGACGCCATGGCAGGCGATTGGAAGCGCATCGAGCGACCGTCGATGTTCCGCGCGATGGCCGCGGTGGCTTGGGATCCGCCCCGTGATCCGACCATTTACGGTGGCCACGACGTCGACGCGACCGAGCTCTTGGCGTGGTTGGAACGTAAGTCTGCAGAGGTGGGGCAGAAGATCACCCCAACGCACGCCGTGGCGCGCGCCTTCGCACAGACCCTGCGCCGCCACCCGGGGCTCAACTGCACGGTCCGACTCGGGCGGCTCTGGCAGCGGCAGCGGGTCAGCATCTTCTTGCAGGTGGCCGTGCCGCCAGCCGACAAGGGTGGGCAGCAGGCGAGTCAGAAGGCCGACCTCTCTGGCGCGCTCATCGCCGACTGCGATCAGAAAGATGTCGCGACGATCGCCGCGGAGGTCCGAGCGGTGGCCGACAAGATCCGCAGCGGCGACGACCCGGTGCTCAAGTCGACCAAGAAGAACCTCGCCTGGATGCCACCGTACCTCATGTACTGGGCGCTGCGGGCGGCGAGCTTCCTCAGCCACGATCTCGGATTGGATCTGACGCGGCTAGGCATCGCCAACGACCCATTCGGCTCGATCATGGTGACTTCGCTCGGCATGATGGGCGTCGGGCGCGCCTACGCGCCGCACTTTCCAGCCGCCAAGGGCCTCGGCTGCGTGCTGGTTGGTGCGATCGAAGACGGCGTCCGGGTCATCGACGGCGAGGTACGGATCCGCAAGCTGTTGCCGGTCACGGTGACGCTCGACCACCGCGTCGTCGATGGCTACCAGGCCAGCGTCCTGGCCCGCGAGACGCGCGCGCTCCTTGAGGCGCCGTGGCAGCTGGACGAGCCGGCATGAGGCGCGCATTGCCAGTCAGTGAACCCGCCGACACGGCATTCGATCTGCTTCAGCGCGGTCGGTCTGGCCGGCGTCCGTCTGGCGCCAGCCAGGTCGTGGCGATGAAGCGACCGGCGGCGCCAGGTGCGCCCGCGCTCGGGCCGCGAGCGCTGCTCGGGCGGCTCGGCGCCTCGCTGACGAGCGCCATCGGCCCCGCCTCCCAGGGTGACAGAGAGGGGCTGCACCAGCTCCGTGTGGCGACTCGACGCGCTCGCGCCCTAGCCGGACACCTCGATCAGGACCTGCCCAGCCACGAGCGCGAGACTCTCCGCCGCGCGCTGCGCTGGCTGGCCAAGGTAACCGGCGCAGCCCGCGATGATGACGTCGTCTCTGACCTGCTTGACGAGATCGCTCGTGATCTGCCGCCGCCAGACCGGCGGGCCCTCGCCGGGGCGCTGCGGGCACTGGAAGCACAGCGGCGGGCCAGCCATGAGCGCCTCCGCGTCGCGCTCTCGGGCGAGGCGACCGCAGCGCTCATCGGCCTCTTTGATGCCCTGACCGCTAGCGAGCTCTCGCCGCCGCGAAGCCGAGGATCAGCCGCCACCGCCGCCGCACTGGCCGCCGGTCCGCGCGTTGGCGCCCGAGTAGGAAGCGCCGCTCGCGGGTTGGACCCAGCAATCGGAGTGACTCGGCAGTCCGAGCACTCGCTACCGGGCGGCCTCGCGGCGGATCTCCCAGCCGTCGACCCGACGGCGCCGATGGAAGTCGCCGCCGAGGAGCCAGAGACCAGGAGTCGACCGCCGATACCAGGGCCAGAGCTCAGCAAAATCGCCCACGAGCGCTGCGCCCGGACCTTGCTACGCCTCATCTCGGGCCTCGACGGCCTACCGGTCGCCGATGCAGCCCTGACGGAGCGCGCGCGCCTTGGCGCCCTGCACGCGCTTCGCCTCGCCGCCAAGAAGGCCCGTTACCGCCTGGAGTGGTTGCTCGAAGCGCCGCGGCAGCCCGGCACGCGACGAATCAAGGGCCGCAAGCTGCATCGGCGGCTGGTCGCGCTGCAGAAAGTCCTCGGCGCGCTGCAAGACGTGGTCGTCGCGCGGCGCTGGATCGAGGCGCTGACCGCGTCGACGCCCCCGCGCGGCCAGGCGGCGCTGAGACGGGTCGTCCACGTCCTCAACCAGCGCGCCGTCGCCGCCGAGGCGGAAGCCCGTGCGCTCGCGCCCAAGGTCCGTCGCCGCGCCCTGCGCTGGTTGACGCTCGGCGCCGCGCCTTCGCAGGATGGTTGACGCCGCCTGGTTCCCGCCGCCAGGCTCGCTCGCCGCGTTCCAGGCGAACGGCTTGCATCGGCCCTCCCCGCCCGAGCTGGCAGCGTAGCAACCTGCGGCCACCCCTGGCCGCCCGCACCCGCGACGACGACCGGAGCCTATGGATAGCACAGCCCTTCGATGCCAGCCCCGTCGCCGCCTCTCGGGCCGGGACGCCAACGCGATCGCTCGCTGCCTCGTCTGCGTCATCGGCCCCTTGGCGGTCGCCGCCGCCGAGCCACCGACCTGGGATGTCGAGGCCAGTTTTGGACCGACCCAAGACGTGACGCTCGACGTCCGCGAAGGCACATGGATGTCGATCGACGTCCACCCCTCTGGGCAGCGCATCTGCTTCGACCTGCTTGGCGACCTCTACGAGCTGCCGATCCGCGGCGGCGACGCCCGCAAGCTCACCGATGGCGCGGCCTGGGACATGGCCCCGCGCTACAGCCCGGACGGCAAGCACATCGCGTTCGTCAGCGACCGCGGCGGAGGCGACAACCTCTGGCGGATCCCTGCCGATGTGGCAGGGCCCGAGGCAGCGAGAGTCGCAGCCAAACCCTTGTCATCCGAGAGCTTTCGTCTCGTCAGTGCTCCCGCCTGGACCCCGGACGGCCGCTTCGTCGCGGGCCGCAAGCACCTCACTGGCACCCGCAGCCTGGGCGCTGGCGAGATCTGGCTCTACCCGGCCCACGCCGCCGTAGACGGCAAAGCGACCGGGCTGCAGGCGACGGTCAAGCCCAACGACCAGAAGGACTTCGGCGAGCCCTCCTTCTCGCCGGACGGCCGCTGGCTCTACATCTCGCGCGACGCCACCGACGGCGCCGTCTTTGAGTACAACAAGGACCCGAACGTCGCGATCTATGCGATTTTTCGCATCGATCGCCACAGCGGACGCGTCGAGCGCTTCATCGCCGGCCCTGGCGGCGCCATTCGGCCAACGCCATCTCCCGACGGTCGCAGCCTGGCCTGGATCCGCCGCCACCGCAGCCGCACCGTGCTCATGCTCCGCGACCTCGCCACCGGCAGCGACCGGGTGTTGGACACCGCGCTCGACCGCGACCTGCAAGAGACCTGGGCGATCCACGGCGTCTATCCGCACCTCGCCTTCACACCGGACAGCAGGTCCCTGGTGTACTGGGCGACGGGGAAGCTGTGGCGCCTTGAGCTCGGCGCTGTAGGCGCCGCCGCGCCTCCAGAGGCCAAACCCAGCCCACCGCAAGGTGACGCGGGCCTCGCCCAGACCGTGCCCGGTGCCAAGCGCGAGATCCCGTTCCACGTGCGGGATCGCCGGCGAGTGCATGCCGCGCTGCGTTGGCCGCAGCGGCAGTACGAGCCGAGTTTTGACGTCCGCATGGTCCGCCACCCCGCGCTCAGCCCGGATGGCGCGCTGGTCGCCTTCGAGGCGCTCGGCCAGCTCTGGCTGCACGAGGTCAACGGCGGCAAGCGGCGCCCGCTGGCGGCCGACCCGTCGCTGCTGCAAGCGATGCCGGCCTGGAGCGGAGACGGCAGCGCCCTCGCATTCGTGAGCTGGGACGATGCCCGCGCCGGCCAGCTCTGGCTCTGGCAGCGCAAAGCGGGGCGCGCCGCGCCGCTGGCTCAGCAGCCCGGTCACTACGTCGAGCCCGCCCTCAGCCGCGATGCCAGCGTCATCGTCTATCGCCGGGTGTCCGGCGGCGGCCTCCGGATGGCTGCGCACGGCGTCGAGCCAGGCATCTACGCCGCGGAGACCCGGGCCGGGGCAGGCGCCGGCGGTCAGCGCACGCCGTGGCTCGTCAGTCGCGACGGCTTTGGCCCGCACTTCGGCCCTGAGGCAGATCGCGTCTACCTGGCGCGGCCCGGCGCCGAGCAGCGCCTCGAGCTCTGGAGCGTCGGCCTGCACGATCGCGAGGCTCGCCTTCACGCCCAGGTCGAGCTCGCCACGTCGCTGCGCCTGTTGCCAGACGGCCGCACCTTGGCCTTTCGCGCCGACGCCGAGGCCTACGTCGCGCCCTTCGCCTTCGCAGCGCAGCCGCTGGCCCTCTCTGCCGACAGCAAGGCGGTGCCGGTGCGCCGGGTCTCGCAGCACGGCGCTGACTTTCTGACCGCCGCCGGGCCGTCGCGGCTGACCTTCGCCGCCGGCGCGACGCTGTATGCGGTCGACGCCGCTGAACCCGCGACGCCGACCGCCATCGCATTGCGCTGGTCGCAGCCCGCCCTCGGTCGCGACGGCCAGCCGGTGCGCGGCCTGTGGGCGATCGTCGGCGCCCGGCTCGTCACCATGCGCGGCGACGAGGTCATCGAAGACGGCACGATGGTGGTGCGTGACGGCGCCATCGCCGCCATCGGCCCGCGCGCCGCTTTGACCGTGCCGCCTGGTGCGACGGTGGTCAGCGGCCAAGGGCGCACGGTCATCCCCGGCCTCGTCGATGTCCACGGCCACGGCGCCCAGGCCGAAGACGGTCTGCTGCCTGAGGACAATTGGCAGATGGCTGCGACGCTCGCCTTCGGCGTCACGACCTTCCACGATCCATCGAGCGAGACGACGGCGTTTTTTGCGGCCAGCGAGCGCCAGCGCGTCGGACGGCTCTTGGCGCCTCGGCTGATGTCGACCGGCACCATCCTGTATGGCGCCAAGGCGCCCTACCACGTCAAGGTCGAGAGCCGCGACGACGCGCTGCGCCACCTGCGTCGGCTGCAGGCCGCGGGCGCCTTCAGCGCCAAGAGCTACAACCAGCCGCGGCGGGCGCAGCGACAGCAGATCTTGTCGGCGGCGCGCGAGCTGCGCATGTTGGTGGTGCCCGAAGGCGGGGCACTTTTTCACCACAACATGACGCAAGTCGTCGACGGCCACACCGGCGTCGAGCACGCCCTGCCATTGCAGCGGGTCTACCAAGACGTGTTGCATCTGTGGTCACAGACCGCGGTCGGTCACACCCCGACGCTCGGCGTCGCCTACGGCGGGCTCGGCGCCGAGAACCACTGGTATGCCAAGACGCGGGTCGACCGCCACCCGCTGCTCAGCCGCTTTGTGCCCGACTTCGCCATCGACCCCCGCGCTCGGCGCCCGGTCACGGCGCCCGACGAGGAGTGGAACCACATCGAGGTCGCAAAGTTCGCCCGTGACCTGCTGCGGGCCGGCGGCAGCGTGCAGCTAGGCGCTCACGGCCAGCGCGAGGGGCTGGCGGCGCACTGGGAGCTTTGGTCGCTCGTGCAGGGGGGCATGACGCCGCTGGAGGCCCTGCGCGTCGGGACACTGCTCGGCGCGCGCTACCTCGGGCTTGACGGCGACGTCGGTAGCCTGGAGGTCGGCAAGCGCGCCGACTTCGCGGTCATCGACGGCGCCCCCGACCGCGACATCCGCAGCTCGGACCGCGTCGAGCTCGTCGGCATCGGCGGCGAGGTGTTCGACGCGCCGACCCTGCGGCGACAGTGGCCGCTGCCGGCGTTGCCCGGCCCGCGCTTCTGGTTCCATCAACCAGGCGGCCAGGGGCCGGGGCACGCCGTCGGGGCGGCCTGTGGCTGCGGCCTCGGCAGGCACCCCTAGCCAGGGCTCGGCGTCTTGGGCGCGTGGAGGGCCCAGCAGGCACGCGGCGCGGTGGGCTGCGGCCTAGGCAGGCCCCTGGAGCGGCGTCGTCCGCGCTCGCGCTCTCTAACCTTGAGGATTGCCTTCCAGCGGGCGTCGCACGACCCGTGGCGCCGCACGGCCCGCGTCGTCGCACGACCCATGGCGTCGCACCGTCCGTGGCGTCGCACCGCCCGTGGCGTCGCACCGCCCGTGGCGCCGCGCTCAGCCCGACTTGGCGCGCGCCTCGACGAGGTCTTGCGACAGCTCCATGACTCGCAGCGCTAGCGACTGGGCGATGGACCACAGCATCTTCACGGCGGTCGCTTGGTCTTTCTGGCCGAGGTCGTAGAAGCCGTCACGGCTGATGCGGAACAGGCGGCTCGCCTTGGACGCCACCACCGACGCCGAGCGTGGCCCGCCTGAGACCAAGGCGATCTCTCCGAAAGAGGCGCCGACGCCGAGCTCGTGGACGCGCTGGCCGTCGACCCGGACCTCGAGTTGGCCCTCGACGACGAGGTAGAAGTCTTGGCTGGCGTCGCCTTGTCGTACCACGAAGTCGCCCGGTGCGACGTCGACCTCGTGGACGTAGCGCACGACCTTCATGCGCTCCTCGCTGGAGAGGTGCTGGCAGAAGTCGAGGCCGCCGAGCAGGTCGAGCTTGGTGGTGTGGTCCGTCGCCGGCAGGGCGCTGACCGTCGTGGTCGGCTCGCGCAGCACCGCGATCCGCACCACAATCACCGCGATGTTGTCGGCGCCGCCGTGGTCGTTGGCCAGCTGAACCAGCGCCTGGGCACGCCGCGCCGCTGGGTCGGGCTGCGCCACCAACGCGCGCAGGATGTCGAGCTCGGCCACGACGTCGGTGAGGCCGTCGCTGCAGAGCAGGAGCTCATCGCGGTCGCGCAGGTCGACATAGAGCAGGTCGCCCGCCACCGTCGGCCGCTCGCCCAGCGCCCGCGACAGCACGTTGCGAAAGCGAAAGGTCGTCAGCTGGTCGCGCGTCACCCGCCCGGCGCGCACCAGCTCCTCGGCGAGCGTGTGGTCGACCGTGAGCTGGTCCATCTGACCGTCGCGAACGAGGTACATGCGGCTGTCGCCGACATGGGCAATGTATACCGCGGCGTTGCTGACCAGCGCCGCGGTGACCGTCGACATCATGCCGCGCAGCGCGTCGTCATCGCGCGCCTGTTCGAAGATCTCACGGTTGGCCTGTTCGAGCACGGCGGCGAGCCCATCGAAGACCGCGCGCCGGTCGCTGTCGAGCCCGCTGCGCTCGGCCACCCGGACTCGCCGCGAGAGGTCAGCGGCCGCAGCCTCAAAGGCGGCGATGGTCAGCCGTGCCGCGAGCTCGCCAGCGGCCTCGCCCCCCACGCCGTCGGCGACGACGTAGACCCCGAGCGCGTCGTTGGCGAAGATCTCATCTTCATTGCGCGTCCGCACCAAGCCAGGGTCAGTCTGAGCGCTACTTCGGCCAGGCATCACGTCCTCCGCGTCGCGATGTTAGTCTACGGTGGCCGGCGAGACAACGCGCGGCACGCCCTAGACGGCTGGGCTTGACCGCCAGTTCTGCAAGGCCCAAAAGCGCCACTGCCCGCCTCGGCGGACCGGAGCGGGCGGAGACGGACTGAGCGTCGTCCCAGGCCCTAGGGCTTGGTGTTGTCGAGCTTCAGGCAGAACAACTGGATCGCCGTGTCGTTGAACGTGATGGCGCTGTAGCCGCCATCGTTCTCGTTGTGGCTCCAGCTGTTCAGACCGCCAAAGTAGAGGCCGCTGGCGCCGTTCTGGAAGTAGGCGTGATTGTTCCAGCCCATGATATTGTTGCGGCTGAACTTCATGAAGCCGTCGGGGCAGCTCGAGACGAAGCGCGGCGCCCGCACTTGAGCGGAGGGCCGACCGATGCGCGGCACCATCTTCCAGCAGACGTTGTTGACCTCGCCGGGGGCGAAGTGGGTGTGACGGTAGATGTTGCCGTGGCTCCAGTCATACAGGGGGCCCATCGTCGTCGCCGTGGCATGGGCGCTGTAGTAGATGCGGTTGCCGGCGCCAATCGCCTGTGTAGTCGAGAGGTTCCAGCCGGCAGGGCACTCCTTGGTGTCGCCGTGCATGCCGAGGACCACGGGGAAGACGCCATTGGCCGTCTCTGGGTCTTCGCTGTGTCCGTACACGCGCAGGCAGGCGCCAGCGAACTGGTCCTGGTTCTGCCAGTAGCGGTAGTAGTGGCCGCCGTCTTCGCTGTGCGGATTCGAGGCACGGTCCCAGGTGTCGACGTAGCCGAGCTGCAGGCCCCAGCGATTGGCTTGCAGGTAGACGTGGCTGTTGTTGCCGCGGATGTGCTCCCACTTGAAGTTGTGGAAGCCCTCCGGACAGGTGTAGCCATTGCCGCGGTAGTTGACGACCATGGCGTGCGGGCGGCCCGAGGTCGAGTCGTAGGCCTTCCAGCACACCGCGCCAGCGTCACCGCCGAGGTTGTTGGTGTTCCAGCCGGCGTAGATATGCTCCTGGCCGTAGGCGTTGCCCTGATTGTCCGTCAGGACCAAGCCGCCGCCCGTGATGTGCATGTACACGTAGTTGTTGCTGCCGCGCAGGCTCTGGTTCATCTCGACGTTCCAGCCCTTGGGGCAGAAGGCCGGGTCGCGGACGGGCACCACGACGTAGTACTTGCGGCTGTCGCGGGTCACCGCCGGCCCGAGGGTGCTCGCGCTGACGTCGACGTTGCCAGAGATGGCCGCGCCGGCGCCGATGTTGAGCTTGCCCTTGACGTCGAGGTCCTTGCCGACGTTGACGCTGCCGCTGGCGAAGGTGTCGCCGTTGACCGCGATCTTCTGATTCGACAGCGTCTGGATCTTGATCGACCACTTGACGATGGCGCCGTCCGTCTTGCCGTTGGTGTCGCAGAGCGCCGCGTTGCCTGGGGCCTGCGGGATGCAGAAGCCGCTGTCGAGCGCCTTCAGCGTCCAGAGGCCCTGCGGGTTGGCGCCGACCCACTTGCCGAGGTCGCCCGACGCCGGCTTGTTGCTGTTCGAGAATGTGACCTTGAAGCTCTTCTCATCCTTCTTGCCGCAGGGGTCGCAGAGCACCCAGCCGGTCTTCTTGTCGTCTGGCGGCAGGACGCTCAGCTTGACCGCCGACAGGTCGGTGTTGGCGACCTCGACGTAGAGCTCAAAGGACTGCGAGACGCCGATGTTGGGGAAGGTCATGTTCGAGATGGCGTCAGCGCCGATGTTGTCCGGAATCTTGACGTCGGCGGCGCCGGCGAAGGTGTCGACGAACTGGTTGCTCAAGAGGTCGTTGCTGATCTCATTGAGCCCGTCCTTCGGCAGCGCGCTGGGATCGACCGCCGCCACGCAGATCAGCGACCCGTCGGCGTTGATGCCCTTGACGACCTGACCGACGACGTTGCACTCGCCGGCCGGGCTCTTGATGCCGGTCAGCTTGCTGCCGTCGCCGACGAAGGAGGTGGCCGTGACGGTCTTGGCGGAGACGTCCCCAGAGAAGCTGCCGTTGCCGCCCTTGATCGCGTTGCCGCCGAGATCGACGTCACTGTCGAACTTCATCTCGCCGACGCTGACGCAGCCGCTGCACTCGAGGTCGACCGCGGGGCCGCCCTTGGTCGAGCTGCCGGCGTAGTTGAAGCCCAGCTTGGCCGCGGCGACGCTGCCGTTGGCGATGTGATCGGAGCCGATGCAGCCGCTGCAAGTGATCGACCCGGCCGTCGCCGCGTGGATGGCGAAGGTCGCCGAGTGGATCTTCTTCCGCGGCAGCTCGGGGTCGCTGCCGACCTTGACGGCCAGCCACTGCGCGGCCAGCGCCTCAAGCGCCTTGGCGTCCAGCGCCTTGGCGCTGCCGAGCGCGTGGGTGAAGCGGCCAGCCACGAGCTTGAGCTTCACCGGGCCCTCGCTCCACGCCGCGCTGCCATCCGTCTCTGCGGCGTACACCGAGAAGGTGACGTCGTAGTCGCCATCGGCGGCCGGGCTGCCGCCGCTGGAGAGCAACACGCCCTCGATTAGCGCAGTCGCCGGGACTGCTGCGGCCGCCGGCGACGACCAAAGGCCAGACGCAGCCAAGGCCACGAGCGCGAACGCCGGCAACGTGCTGCGACCTGCAAAGTTCCGCATAATCAACCCCCATCGAGTTTGGCATTGCGACCTGCGACGCGGACATGCCAACCACATCCCAGCCGCTGCAGCTATCACGGCTGGGTATCGACACCGTATCAAATTGCAATGGCGCGATGTGGGATTCTGAGGAACTGACGCTCGCAGTACCGGCCACACGCTGCGGTAGAGCCCGAACGCTGGGCGCACGTCAGATCGTGCACCCTCGGTGCGCCCGATCGGAGTCGCCGCCTTCGCGAATCGTCTGCAGCGACCGCTGCAACACCCTGGGCTTCCGAACGCGGCGGCGCGTCGCTAGCGACGTATCTGCGGGCGCCGTCACGGAATTGAAGCCGCGTGCCCGGCTCACAGGGCGAGCGCAGGCACGCGCCTTCAACGGACCCGATGTGCCGGCAGGCGGTCGCGGCGCGCGGTCGCGTAGTCGCCGCGACTCAGGCGACCACTGCAATCCTCCGAGCACGCGTGGTGCGCGGTCGCGTGGTGGCCGCCTGGTGGATGCTAGCTCTGAATGTCGATCTCAAGCACGACGCCGTCGCGGATCAAGTCGTCGGTCTTGCCGGGATATTCGATCCCGAAGTCCTTGCGGTTGATGCTGAACTTGGCCTTGGCCGTGACCTTGCCGCCCTCGACCTGGATCGACGCCGGGAAGGTGACGTCCTTGGTGACGCCGCGGATCGTCAGCTTGCCGACGACGGTGTGCGTCGAACCCGGCTCGCCGCCGGTCGATGGCGAGATGGCGCTCGACTCGAACGTCGCCGTCGGGAACTTCTCAGCGTGAAAGAAGTCCTCGCCCTTGAGGTGCTCTTCGAGCTTCTTGCTCCAGTCGTTGGGCTGCTTGAAGTCGGCGATCACCGAGGACGTCTTGACCTCGAAGGAGAGCGAGCCGCCCTCGGCCTTGCCGTCGGCCAGCCGCGCGCTGCCGGTCCACTCGGCGAACTTGCACTCGTGGCTGCCCGTGACCTTGCTGCCGGTGAAGAGGACCGACCCTGTGAGCGCGATGCCACCAGGCGCAGCGGCGGGCGCAGCGGCGGGCGCGGCGGGCGCAGCAACAAA
>SXNM01000012.1 GCA_005777155.1 Pseudomonadota bacterium
GCAGGGCTCGGGAACCCGTAACAGGGCGTTGCGCCGACGGGTGTTGATGGACAGATCCCGGACCGAGGCGAGGGCATCTGGGCGAGACCCGCGCTGCGGCGCCGCGCATTGAGACGCGGACGCTGCAGCCCGGTGCCCTGCCTGACGCCAGCGCCGCGGCCTGCGTCGCCTGGCTGCTGGGCGCCCCGGATCCACAGCCACCGGCCTCGGCGCCGACGTTCATGGTGGCGCTGCGCGATCGCCTACAGACGCGCGCCCGCGCGGTGCTTGAGCGCGGCGGCGATCCCCACTGGCCGGCCGCGAGCTTCGCCATCCACGACGGCAGGACCTTGCACCGAAGCGGACAGGCTGGCGACCCGGCGGCTTGGCAGCGGGCGCTGCGCGCTGGGCCGAAGTTCGAGCGCGCCAGCGCTTTGTGTGGCGGGCTGGCGCCGCCCAGCGCCGTCTTGCGCGGTGGCGTCGAAACAGGCCGCGGTCGACTGCGGGTCCAGGCCCTGCCAGCGGAGAGTCGGCACCTGATGGCGCTGCCGGACGGCGGCCACCTGCTCGGCATGCAGCTAGTCGAGCGCTGGATCGACGCGAGTGGCCGCGTACCGAGCTGCCTCGGCTCGCTGGAAGGCGCGACCCAGACGCACCGGCTATTTGTTCACGCCGACCCCGACGGCGCGGCGGTGCGGGTGGTCGGCATCGCCGGCTGGCCTGAGCTCTCGGCGAGCGCAGGCGGCGGGGAGTCCGGCGCGATGGGGCCCGGCGCGGGGGAACAGGTCGCCGTCCCGCAACGCCCGCATGCCGGAGCGTACGGCTGGCTCTCGTTCGCCCGCGTCGGCGCGCAGGTCGCGGCCCCACGTACGCCCGCCGAAGTTTCCAGGGCCCAGGCGCCGCTCGGCTTCGCGGACGACGCGCCGGCGCGCGCCATGGGCCCAGTGACTTGGCAGCTCTGGCACTTCACGCCGGATGGCGCTCCGGCGGCGCTGCTGCTCGACGGCGTGCTGGCCGCGACCGAGCGAGAGTCGGTCGCAGCGAGCGAGCGCCGCCCCAGCGAGTCGTCGCTACCGCCGTGGCGCCCCGAGCCACCTCGGCCTTGGGTGCCGGCGGTTGATCTGCGGCCACTGGAGCTCGGAACCTGGATCGCCATGGTGGCGCTGGCACGCGTCGACGAGGGAGGCGCACCGCGCAGCGCGGCGATCGCTGCGTTTCTGATCGACGAGGCGACCGGAGCCCGTCGCGTCGATGTGGCGCTGCCGCGGAGCGACGTCGAAGGCCGTTGGTTATGCGACGTCGATGGGCAGGGCGCCGACGCTGCGCTGAGTTGCAGCTTCGAGGCGCCCAACCTTCCGGGAGCTCGCGGATTTCAGCCGCGCCGACTACCACCGCTGCGCCCTGCGACGCGCTAGAGACGCGACCCCGCGCTGAATGGCCGCGTCTTGGGCGGTCTGTCCGTGGCGGTCGTGGCGCCGGCTCGCCGGAGAGGGTGAAAGTTCTCGGCGCTCGCCAACCAGCGGTGTGCCCAGTGCGTCGCCCACGGCGCGGCGATGTGGGCGACGCTGGCCGGCGATTAGGGTGCCCGGGCGTCGTCTGTGACCCCAACGTCAGCCTGGCCCTGTCGCCGCGCAAGGTCTGCCTCGCCCTCGAACACCGAGCGCCTCAGGGCGGCAGAGACGGCGTCACGGACACCGTAGATCGCCTCGAATCCAAGCTGTTCGCTAGCGCGGCTGCCGTCCAGGGTCGCGGCGAAACGGAGCCAGTCGAGCTCTGCCGCTGGAATGTCGAGGAGCCGCAGCGTCCAGGCCCGACGAGCGATCATCGGGGCGATCGGATGCGGCAGGTCAAGAGGTGCTTTGCCGGCCGCGGCGATGAGCTGTCGTAGGGGCAGCGCGCTGGGCCCGACGACGTTGAACACGCCGCGGAGGCCTGGGCGGGCGGCGGCGACGATGGCGCTGACGACGTCCTCCTCATGGATGACCTGCATCAGCGGGTCATAGCCGAACAGCGTCGGTGGGCGCGCCATGCGCAAGTAGTTGGACATGGCGTTGCGGACGCCGCCGAGGATGTGTGCCGGGCGCAGCACCACGGTCTCGAGCTCTGGCATTTTCCAGAAGTAGGACTGCGCCATCATGTCGACCGCGATGAGATCGCGGATCGCCGCGAAGCGCTGCGCGGCCAGCAACGGCGCGTCCTCACTGAGAAATGCGGGGTTGTCGACTTGAGGTCCATAGACGTCGCCTGACGAGACTAGGACGACTTTGGGCACATGGTAACGGGCGGCGAACTCGAAGAGGCGCTGCGTGCCGACGATGTTCCAGCTGAAGTGCTCGCCTTGGTCCTGCCGCGGGTTGTGCATCAACCCGAGGTGGAAGATCGCGTCGACTTTGTGGGTGCGGAAGATGTCCTCCGCGGCTTTGCGGCGAAGGTCGATGCGGTTGTGTTCGATGTCCTTGGGTCGCCGGTGGAAGGCGCGGCGGTCGATGCCGATCACCTGGGTGTCAACCTGGCGGTGCAGCCGGCGCGCCAAGAGCTGGCCCAGCCGGCCCGCGATGCCGGTAATCACCACGGTGGTTCGCCTACGCCTGCCGGCCATGCTCGTCCTCCCGCCCTCGCATCAACGTCCAGCTGGCACCGGACCGCGGCGCCGCTCGGCCGCCGGCGTCTGGGTTCAGACGAAGTAGCCGCGCCGCTCGCGGAGGCCGCGGGCGATCATCGACTCGATGGCGCCGCGCACCTCGGCCACCTTGCGGGCGATGATGGCGTCGTCGTCGTTTGGATCGCCCTCGAACAACATCGGATCGCCATAGTAGAGCCGGTACTTGACGGGCATCGGCATCATCGCCAGCGGCCCGAGCAGCAGCGCCAGCGGCGGCAACGGGATCGAGGGCGTCGATAGCAGCCGAGCCAGCAGCTCGAAGTTGCCGGCGTTGATGATCTGCTCTTCAGCGCCGACCACCGCGATGGGCACGATCGGCGTCTGAGTCTCGAGTGCCAACCGCATGAACCCATGGCCAAATCGCGTCAGCTTGTAGCGCTGGGAGAAGGGCTTGGCGATGCCGTGCGCGCCTTCGGGGAAGACCATCACGGCCTCTTCGTCGGCGAGCAGGCGTCGGCAATTGTCAGGCAGACCGGTGATTTGGCCGCAGCGCATGCAGAACGTGCCGAAGACGGGCAGGCTAATGGCGAACTTCTCAACCATGCCGCGGACCATTCGGGGTGGATCGCGCTCTAGCAGCAGGCTGCCGCCGATCACCATGCCGTCGAAGGGCAGCTGTCCGGAGTGATTGGCGATGAGCAGGCAGCGGCCGAACGCGGGCACCCGCTCGATGTCGTGCACCTCGGCCCGGAACCAGAGGCGGTGCATGGCCTCAACGACTGGGATCACGTTCGCGACGTAGTTGGGCGAAAACCCGAAGGCATCGACGCCGAACTCATTCAGGTTCATGTGGGCGAGGAGGTGATCGACGCGGCGGCGCAGCTCTTGCTCCGGCATCCGCCACTCGCCGCTGCGCAGCAAATCGCCGACTTCGCGTGCGGCCTCACGGACTTCGCGGACGATCCGCGCAGGAAGACCCCGTCGACGGACGTCATCGGCGATGGCGAGCTGTTGCCTCGCGGCGTCGGCGATGCGCTCGATGCGCCTCTGCGCTTGGTCGAGCCTGCGGTCCATCCCCTGCCCCCCGATGTCGCGCCGGCGGTCGCGGTCCTGCGCGTCGGCGCAAGCTGCCGTATCGGTGCGTCGACTTCAAGTTGCGGCTGGTCGGTGGGCCCCCTGCGAGCGGGGTAGGTGGGTCAACTGTACCTGCGGCTGACCCGTGGTTCGATCGGCGGCCCCATCTGCGCCGTAGGGCTCGTCCATCACCCGATCCATCCGTCCCTGCTTCCATCATTGGAGAGCCGCTCTTCCGCAAACGTCGCTGCGGCCCAAGCGCTGCGGGCTGAGCCACCCACACACCAGCCTGCGCTTGTCGCGAACGGCCCTACATGCTAAAATTTCGCGCCCGTATGCGCGCGCGATCCCAGCTGATCGCCCGTAGCCGGCGTCTCAGCAACCCCGGAGCGGCGCCATGACCCAGATCGCAGAGATTCTCGAAAGGGCCATGACGAAAAACGAAGGAGCGCCGGAGGGACCAAGCGCCGCCGCGGCGGACGTCCGGGGCGTCGCCGCCGGGGTCGAGGGTGCCTATGACGCCGAGGCGATCAAGGTGCTCA
>SXNM01000075.1 GCA_005777155.1 Pseudomonadota bacterium
CGACCGTCAGCAGCTCGCGCTCGGCGAGCAGGTTGGCCTCGGCGTGGCGGTCTGCTGCAGCGATGGGCGTCGCGCTGCGCTCTGCGGCGGCGGCGGGAGTGGGATCTTGGGACGGGGCGGCGACGACCATCGTGGACGGCTCCTCGGGCGAGTGTGGGGCGATTGGGTGCTACATGTAGCCGTCTCGACGGAGCTTCTCCATCGCGTGCGGGTCGACCTGGTCCTGCGCGCGGCCGGCGCGCTCGGGGGTCTTGATGGTGCGCAGCTCGGAGACGACCTCGTCGGGATTGCGGGCTTGGCTCGTGATGTTGCCGGTGCAGGGCGCGCAGCCGAGCGAGCGGTAGCGGGTCCCGGCGCCGCGGTCGTAGTACAGATCGATGATGGGGATCTGCTCGCGGGCGATGTAGACCCACAGGTCGATCTCGGTCCAGTCGAGCAAGGGGTGGATGCGGACGTGCGTGCCCGGCGCGAACCGGGTCTTGAATTGGTTCCAGAACTCCGGGGGTTGCTCCGCCACGTCCCAGTCATTGTTCTCGTCGCGCGGGCTGAAGGTGCGCTCCTTGCTGCGCGACCCCTCCTCATCGGCGCGGGCGCCGACGATGACGCCATTGTACGGCCGCGGGTTCCAGTCCGGGACATAGACGCCTTGGCTGTTCATGCGCTTGCGCGGCCCAGTGCCATCGAGGGTGCGGCGCAGGGCCTCGGTCTTGAGCGCGGCGCAGCAGGTCAGCCGACCGCGGGTGTGGTTCATGCCGTCGCGGAGGGCCTCTTCGTTCTGGCCGACGACCATCGTCAGCCCCCACTCACGCGCCACCCGGTCGCGGTAGGCGATCATCTCGGGGATCTTGAACGACGTGTCGATGTGCACGAGCGGAAACGGCACCTCGCCGACGAAGGCCTTGCGCGCCAGCCAGAGCAGCACCGTGCTGTCTTTGCCGATGGACCACAGCATCGCCAGGGAGTCGAAGCTGCGGTAGGCCTCGCGCAGGATATAGATGCTCTGCGATTCGAGGCGGGCCAGGCGGTTGTGGGCGGTCGGCGCGCCGCCGCGGGGTTGCAACGCAGCGTCTGTCGCCAGGGCCTCGGTCTGAAGGGCTGTCATGGGCACTCCGATGCAGAAAAGGGCGCACGCAGCGCTGTGGCGGGGGGCGCTGGCGGGGCAGGGTGGCCGGCTTCAGCCAAGCGGCGGTCGGCGCGAGGCCTCCGACGACGCAGCCGGCGACGACAACCCAACCGCGGCCCACAACATGCCCAGCCGCCACCGGCTCTGCGTCAGTGCTGCCGCGTGGTTGGCTAGGCCGCCGCTCAGGCAGCGCACTCGCCGGCGCGCGAGATGACGTGGAACGGCTCGTCGAGGCCGATGTCGACGAAGTCGTCTGGGCTGAGCTCCTCGGGCTCCACGAGGTCGGCGACGATGGCCGTCAAGGCCTCGACGCTCGCCGCCCGCAGCGCTTCGGCGGTGGTCTGCCCGGCGCTCTTGTGGGCGTCACCGAAGGCCAGCAGGCGGTCGATCGCTTCGGGAACGCGCCGCGCCGGCACCAGGCCCATGCTCTCGCCGAAGCGGGCGCCAGCGCCGTCGACGAAGCCGCCGACCATCAGGCGGTAGTGCGGGGCCGCCATGCCGTTGACGCGGCGGACCGCGCCGTACAGGCCAATGGTGCCGACGTGGTGCTGGCCGCAGGAGTTGTGGCAGCCCGACATCTTGATCGTCAGATCCTGATCCTCGCGCGACTGGAGCGAGACCGTCAGCTGCTCCGCGAGGTTGCGGCTGTGGGTGATGCCGAGGTTGCAGGTCGAAGTGCCAGGGCAGCTTGTGACATTGCCCGACCAGAGCGCGCCGGGACGCGCTAGGTTCTGCTGCTGCAGCTCGCGCCACAGCGCCGGCAGCTTCTCGACGGGGATGTCGCGGAGCATCGCGTTCTGCTGTTGCGTCAGCCAGACCAGCGGCTCGCCGTAGCGCTCCGCGAGGTCAGCCAGCGCCCGCAGGTCGTCGCCACGCACGCGGCCGCCATGGTCGAAGCGGACGGTGACGAAGACGTGGCCCTGCCGCCACGTCGGCTCCACCGACGAGCGGAACCAGTCGTAGTAGCCGTTGGCGCGCGAGATGTCGTCATTCGGCGGCGTCGGCCGCCAGTCGGCGCGGGCCCGCACCGACACTTTCGCGGTCAGGGCAGGCGGCGGATCGCGCAACACGGCCTCTAGGTAGCCCTGGTAGAGGGCCGCGAACGCCTCCTCCTTGATCTTGCGGAGCACGTGCTTGATGCGGGCCTTGCTGCGCACCTTGCGGTTGCCGTGCTCCTGGAACATGTCGATGACGGCGAGCAGCGGCGTCAGCACCTGGTTCGCCGGCCACGCCTCGTGCAGGACCATGCCGGTCTGCGGCATCGAGGCCAGGCCGCCGCCGCAGAGGACTCGGAACGCCGGGCCGCCATCGGGGCCGACGACCGCGACCAGGCCGACGTCGTGGATGGCCGCCATCGCCCGATCGGCCTCGCTGGTCGACAGCGCGATCTTGAACTTGCGGGGCAAGCCGCGTCCGCGCGGATGGTCGAGGAAGAAGCGGGTGATCCCCTCCATGAAGGGCGTCGTGTCGAAGACCTCGTCGGCTGCGAGGCCGGCGTAGGGGTCTTGCGTCACGGTGCGCACCGCGTTGCCGCAGGCGTCGATCTGCGTGATTCCGCCAGCGTTGAGCCGCGCCTTCCACGCCGGCACCGTCGGGAGCGGGATGTGGTGGATCTGGATGTTGGTCCGCGTCGTGATGTTGCCAAAGCGCAGCGGCGCTTCGTCCAGAAGCTCAGCCAACAGGCGCGCTTGCGCGGTGTCGACGAGGCCGCCGGGGATCTTGATCCGCATCATGTAGACGTCTTCTTGGCGCTGGCCGTAGACGCCGCGGGTCAGCCGATAGGCGCGGTAGGCGTCCGGGTCAAGCTCGCCTTTGACGTAGGCGTCGGTCTTCTGGACGAATTCGTCGACTTCGTCCTTGACGACCCAGTTGGTGTCGAGCTGGGAGGCGTAGCTGCCTGCGGCCGCGGTTGCGGAGTCGGCGGGCGCTAGGTGCAGGTCATCCATGGTGAGCTCCAGGTTCTCAGGGTCGTCTTGTGCGCTTGTCTGGCGCTTGCCGGCGGGCTGCAGGGGGCCCTCTGGTCTGGCCTCACGCGTCTACCGGCGGGTGTCTGTGAGGGCCATCGCGGCCGCGACGGTGGAAGGGGGCTTTGCAGCTTCATTCGGAGAGGGCCCTGCGTCGTCGCCTCGCGCTAGCGGATGGCGACGGCCCAGGGCCCGCGACAACTGCAGCGAACGCCGCCGTAGCCAGCAGACTCCAGACGTGCGGGTCCGGCGACTTGGGGGCCAGCGAACACGTGCGGGCTAGCGAAAACGTGGGGGCGCACCATCATGGCCCGCAGCGTCGCGTTCCCAGGAGACGCTGTCAAGATGCGGTCGGCGGCAAATAGGCGCAACCCGGCGTGGCGGCGCGCGATCCGCGCATCCGTTGGGCCGCTCGGGCCAGGAACTCGCCAGCGGGCCACGACTGCGCTAGCGTCCGGCGAGCGTGCGCCCCAGCCAAGGGTGCCAGAGGAGCCGGCATGAAGCGCTTGATCGGGCAGAAGGTGTGGGTCGTACAGTTCGACGATGACGACACCAGCGCTTTCGGCCTCGTCGACAGCATCGAAGACGGGTTCATCGCGCTGCGAAACGAGCGTGAGACCGAGCCCTCGCTCTACGTGAACCTCGCCAACGTGCGCGAGATCGAGATCTACCGCGCCTTGGGCGAAGGCGAGCTGCGGCTGCTGCGCTTTCCCGAGCGCGAGGGCGAGGAGCACGACGCATGACGACTGCGCCGCTCCGCGTCGGCGCTGAGGTCGCTGCCGCACGGGGGTTCGCTGATCTGCGCGGCCTGCGCGTCGCCGTCCTCGGCAACCCCACCAGCGTCCTGCGCGTCGCCGGCCCGCCTCGTCGACGCGTCTATCTGGTCGACGCGCTGCGCGCCGCTGGCGTGCAAGTGGTCGCGCTGTTTGGCCCCGAACATGGCATCTGGGCGACCGCGCAGGACATGATCGGCGTGGACGACGGCGTGGACCCGGTGTTCTCGCTGCCGGTCGCCACGCTGTACGGCCACGACGCCGGCAGCCTCTCGCTGCGACCCGAGGCGCTCGACGGCGTCGACGTCCTGGTCTTTGATATCGCCGACGTCGGCGCGCGTTACTACACCTACGCCGCGACGCTGGTGATGGCGCTACAGGCCTGCGCGGCGCGCGGCGTCCGCGTCGTGGTCTACGACCGCCCAAACCCGCTCGGCGGCGTCGTCGTCGAGGGCAACGCCGTTGAGTTACCGCGCTACCAGTCCTTCGTCGGGTGGATCGACGTGCCGCAGCGCCATGGCCTGACTATCGGCGAGCTGGCGCGGCTCTCCGCTGCCGAGGGGAACCTGCGGCTGGACCTCCAGGTCGTCGCTTGCGAAGGCTGGGACATCGGCGCCTTCCTCGACGACCAGCCGACCGAGGGACTCGGCCCACTCTGGACCCCGCCCTCGCCCAACATGCCAACCCTGCAGACCGCCATCGTTTACCCGGGCATGTGCCTCATCGAGGCCACGATCTGGAGCGAGGGCCGCGGCACGACCCGCCCGTTCGAGGTCGTCGGCGCGCCCGGAGTCGACGCCTGCGCCTTGGCCGATAGCCTGCGCCGCCGGCTCGGCGACGTGCTGGACGCCAGGCCGCTGCGCTTCGAGCCCACCTTTCAGAAGCACCACGGCGCGGTGTGCGACGGCGTGGTGCTCGAGGTCCTCGACCGAGATCGCCTGCCAGCGGTGCGGCTCGGCCTCGAGGTCATCGCCGCCGCGCTTGAGGTCGCCCCGTCGAGCTTCGACTGGCGCGCTGAGGCCTATGAATTTGTGCAGGATAGGCCCGCGATCGACCTGTTGATGGGCGGCAGCCACGCCCGCCTGTGCCTGCTGCGCCAGGCGCCCATGGATGAGGTCTGCGCCGACTTCGCCGCCGCCGAGCGCGCATTCGCTGCCCGCGCCAAGGCCCACCTGTGCTATCGCCGGCCACGCGGGCTCCTGGCATGAACGCGGCGGCGCCTCCCCGCGTCGCCGTCTTTGGGGGCAGCTTTGACCCGCCCCACGTCGCCCATGTGCTGGCGGCGGCGTGGCTGCTCACCGCCGCGCCGATCGACGCGGTCTGGGTTTTTCCAGCCGCCGAACACGCATTTGGCAAGCCGCTGACCGACCTCGCGCTGCGCCTGGAGCTCTCGCGCCGAGCCTTCGCAGTCTTTGGCGACGCGGTGGTGGTGCGCGACGACGAGGGACAGCTCGGCGCCGGTGGGCGCACGCTCGCGCTGATCGAGCACCTGTGCCGCCAGCACCCGGGTATCGCGCTGCGCCTCGTCCTTGGCACCGACCAGGTGCAACAGCGCCACCGCTGGCACCGCTTCGACGCCATCGCCGCCCTGGCGCCGCCCATCGTCCTTGGCCGACCGGGCTACCCAGGTGAGGCCGACCTGCAGCCAGCGATCACGCTGCCCGACCTGTCCTCGACCGCGATCCGCGACCGTCTGCAGCGCGGCGAATCGACGGCAGGCCTGCTGCCGACCGCGGTCGCCGAGATCATCGCCGCGCGCGGCCTCTACCGAGCGCAAGGGTCGTGAGCGCTCGACGACGGCGGCCGCAGCCGTGCGAGGTAGGGGTCGTCGGCGCTGGGCGTGCCGGGCTGACTTTGGCCTTGGCGCTGCGATCGCGGCGGCATCCTGTGCGGCTCTTTGTGCGCGACGCGGACCGACGCGCCGCGCTCTTGGCCGATCCGGCGATCGGCGCCGACCCGGACCTCCGCGTCGACGCCGCCGCTGGCCCTGACTGGGCTGCCTTGCCCGCCGTCGCGCTGGCCGTGCCGGACGGCGCGCTGGTCGACGTCGCTGCCGAGCTGCGGCGGCGAGGTGCGATCGGCCCGACCGCCCTGATCTTTCATCTCGCGGGGGCGTTGCCGGCTGCCCACCTCGCGGCACCGCTCGCCGGCCTGCTCTCGCTGCAGATCGCCGCGGCGCACCCGCTGGCGGCGCTGCCAGACCCCCTGACGTTGGTCCCAGGACCGGCCCGCCGAGCGGGCTTGCGCGCCTTGACGGGCGCTACCTGGGCCCTCTGCGGCGAGCCCGATGCCATCCTTGCGCTGCGCCGCCTCGTCGGACCGCTCATCCGGCACACGTTGCGCTTGGCGCCGGCCGATCGAGCCGCCTGGCACGCCGCCGCCGCCATTGTGGCAAACGATCTCGCCGCGTTGCTCATGATCGGCGAAGCCGTCGCCCTCTCCGCCGGCGTGGAGCCCGCGGCGGTCCGCGCCGGGCACCTACACCTGGCGCACAGCGCACTACAGGCGCTCGCCGCGGTGCCGGCGAAAGGGCCGTTGTGGCGCGGCCTCACCGGCGCGGTGCGCAGAGGCGACGCGGCGACCATCGGCCACCACCTCGCGGTCTTGCAGCAGGCTGCGGCGGAGGCGCCAGCTTTGGCTGCGCTGCAGGCCGCGGCGCCGACTCATCGCCTGCTTTCGTCGGTGCTGGTCGAGTCGTTGGCGGCCGGACAGGCGCTCGACACGGTCCAGCTGCGCGCGCTACGCGCCGCGCTGCAGCCGCCCAGCTCCGGGCCTAGTGACGCATGATGCCAATCTCGTCGACCGCCAGCTCCTCGCGATGTTGCGAGCGCACGTCGCGCTCCCCTGCCGCGCTGCTGACGCCGCTCCGGCGACGGCCGCGCGGCGTCACTGGGTCGATGCGGCGGTAGAGCGTGGCGCGGCTGATCTGCAGGCGCTCGGCGCTCTGCTTGCGGTTGCCCTCCAGCCGCTTCATCGCCAGTCGGATGCCGGCGGCCTCCAGGTCATCCATCGTCGGGAGCACGGAAGAGTCGGGGAAGGCGTCCTCCAGCAACGAGTCCAGCCGCTCCTGCACCCCTGAGCGGTCCCGGCGTGGCGCCTCGGGTGTCCGGGTATGCCGTGGCGTCGAGATCGCGCCTGAGGCGACCGCCGCGGCGATGCTCGAGATGAACGAGTCCGGCATGTCGCCGATGGTCAGCGTCGGGCCCTGTGCGACGACCACCGCGTGCTTGATGACGTTCTGCAGTTGGCGGACGTTGCCCGGCCAGGGGTGGATCTGCAGCAGACGCAGCACTTCGGGCGGTAGGCAAAGCAGCTGCTTTCGCTCCTCGAGGCAGGCACGGCGCAGGAAGTGCATGCACAGCGGCTCGATGTCCTCGGGCCGATCGCGCAGGGAGGGCAGGTTGAGGGTGAAGACCGCGAGACGGTAATAGAGGTCCTCGCGGAAGGTTCCGGCATGCACCTTGGCCGCGAGGTCGCGGTTGGTGGCAGACATGACGCGAACGTCGACGCTGACCGTGGTGTTGCCACCCAGCCTCTCGAAGCCGCCGTCCTGCAGCAAGCGCAGCAGCTTGGCCTGC
>SXNM01000076.1 GCA_005777155.1 Pseudomonadota bacterium
GCGTCGCAAGACCCGGCGGCGTACGGCGAGCGTCAGCTCTTGCACCTCACGCTGCGTCGGCGAGCCGATGCGCTGGAACTTCGGCACGTCGCTGCCGGCGACGGCATGCCAGACGCCATCGGCAAAGACTGTATGAATATCGGGGTTTAGGCGAAGCCCGTCACCAAAGCGCTGAATTCCACTGACCGCCGCGCAGAGCCCGTCGTCGACGTCGTGCTGCTCCCGAGCGCGTTTGCGGTAGAAGTTCGTCACGGTCTTGGTCCACACCGCCACGATCTCGCTCCGCGAAGGCGCGCCCTTTTTTCTGCTCAGCGCTGCCGGGATGCTCGGCTCACGCGTCGACCTCTACTGCGTCAGCGCGCTGCTGCCCGCGGCCGAGGTGGCCCGCTACCAGGTGCTGCAGAGCGGCCTGCTCTGGCTGCAGTCGATCGCCGGCCTGCTGCTGCTGCCCTTCATCCGCGCGGTCTTATGGCATGCGGCATGTTCAGCTCTTTCGCCTGAACCTGCAGCTGCTCGCCGTCGGCGCGGGCGTGGCGGTGGTCGGGGTATTCGCGCTCGGCGAGCTATTGGAGCGGGCCCACGGCTTTGCCATCGACGGCCCGGTCCGCGTCGTCGGCGCCCTCTTCGTCGCCCAGATGTTCGCCCAGGTGCCGGGGATTTACGCCCTCTACAAGGCGGGCCGCGAGCGCTCGGTCCTGCTGACCTCGGCCGCGATTTTGGTCGGCAACCTCGCGCTCAGCCTCGTCCTCGTGCCCCTTTGGGGCGTCCTCGGCGCGCTGATGGCCAGCGCCGTGGTCGGCTGGGTCGCGGCGCTCTCGTACCTCGCACGCTCGCGCTCGCTCTCCGTCGCCGAGGGCGGCCGCTGAGTCGGCGGCGCTTCGGCCGCGAATCGGCGCCCCGTCCACAAAACCCCGTATTCAGCGCCCTGGACGCGGCCGCCACAAGCCGCGCAGGCGCAGCGGTCGTCGCGGTCGGCCGAGCGCCAGCACGTTGTTGGCCAGGGCGTCGCGACCGGGCCAGAGCTGCATGCCCATCGCCCGCAGGCGTCGGCCATCGGCCAGGGTCAAGAGCCCGGGCCCCGCGAGCGGAAAGAGCTCGACGCCCACGCTGCGACCGCGCGCGGCCTGTGCTTCGACCTCGGCCCGGCGGGCGCTCGGGTCGCGGTAGAGGCGCAGCCCGAGCAAGAGCAGGGCCCCGCCCGGCGCCACGCGCCGCGCCCAGGCTTCGACGAGGCCCATCGGGTCGGGCAAGAAGTGCAGCCCGTGGTTGAGGACGACGAGGTCGACGGGCGAGGCCAACAGCTCTGGCCGGCAGACGTCGAGCTGGATGCCGCGCCAGCGCTGCGGGTAGCTGCTATCGGCCGAACGTTGTGAGGTGCACCTCGTCGTTTTCCGGGCTTCGCTGGAAGTTGGAGACGTGTGAGTCCATCACCGGAGTCACGTCTGGAGTGCCCACTGGCACCTGCGCCCATAACATGAGCTGTGTAATTCGCACAGCTTCAGATCACGCCTGCCAGCCTACATCCGTGAACGCACTCGGCGTGCTCAAGGCCAATCCACCGTCGGCCCAAACTACTTTGCTCAGCGAAGGCCATGGCGCTGGAGGCAGTTGGTGTTCAATCTCTTCGACCAATCCCGAACTTCGGCCCGGCGCTAAACCGTTCTGCAAAGGCAAAATGGTCGTCCAATGCATGCTCATCGACAAAAGCCCTTTTAAAGACCTAGTCCTCGCCGCCGCCGGCGACTGCGCCAAGTACCTCCTGGTCGGTGAATGGACTTTTCCCGTCGAGCTCTGCCAGGTCGACACAATCTACTGCAAACCCAAGTCCAAATTCTGCGTCCTCCCCAGCCACAAGGACAAGCCCGAGTGCAACGGCTACTTCCACATCGGCTGCAACAACGAAAAAACCTACCAAGACCCCTTCTACGACCCCATCACCAACAAACTCCGCTGCAAGAAAGACTGCTTCGAGGCCGGCGCCCCAGGCTACGCCCCCGGCGAACCCGGCAGTTGACGGCGCCATCGGCGCCAGCGCCCATCGGCGACGCCCCAAGCCGCCGCCAACCCAGCCAACGCCCCACCGCCACGAGCACGCCGCCCGGCGAGTGATTCCCGCGGGAATCACTCGCCGGCGCCTCGGCTATCCCACGCCTGCGCGCGACCTCGCCAGCCGCTCGGTTGCCGCCAGGGCCCTCGGTCCCTACACTCACCTATGCGCCCTCCGCAACGCCACCGAGGCCCACGCCATGCCCCGCTTCTTCAACATCGCCGGCCCCAACATCAGCGAATAGCACTACACCCTGCCGATCCTCCAGCGGATTCCGCTCCTCGATGGGCTCATCGCCGCGCGCCAGTGGTTCATCCTCCACGCCCCCCGCCAATCGGGCAAGACCACCGCCATGCGCGCTCTAGCGGCAGAGCTCACCGCCAGCGGCAACTACGCCGCGCTCTGCACCACCTGCGAGGCCGGCGAGCCCTACGGCGACGACCCGGCCAAGGTCGAGCGCATCCTCGTCGACGAGATCATCGCCAACGCCGAACTCTACCTCGACGAAACGCTGCGGCCGCCACCGACGCGGGCAGACGCCGTCACCGGCAACTTTTTGGCCGCCTTTCTGCGCGGTTGGTGCCGCACTTGCCCGCGCCCGGTGGTGCTGCTGCTCGACGAGATCGATGCGCTGCGCGACCAGGCCCTCATCAGCGTGCTGCGCCAGCTCCGCAGCACGTTTCCCCACCGCCCTCGGGCCGCCCCAGCCTCGCTCGCACTCATAGGCCTACGCGATGTCCGCGAATACAAAGTCGCTTCCGGCGGCTCCGAGCGGCTCGGCAGCCCCTCGCCCTTCAACATCAGCGCCGAGGCCCTGACCCTCGCCGCCTTTACCCGCCAAGACATCGCCGCGCTCTACGGCCAACACACCAGCGAGACCGGCTAGGCCTTTTCCGACGAGGCTATCGAGCTCGCCTTTGAACTGACGGCCGGCCAGCCGTGGCTGGTCAACGCCCTGGCCTACGACCTCGTGACCCGCTGTAAGATCATGGGAACCCTGACAGAAGCGCATATCCACCACGCCAAAGAGCGCCTGATCCAGGCCCGCACCACCCACCTCGACAGCCTCGCCGACAAGCTGCGCGATCCACGCGTGCACGGGGTGGTCGCGCCAATCCTCGCTGGCGACAGCCTGCCGATGGACGTGCCGACGCGCGATGTCGACTACTGCGTCGACCTCGGCCTGCTGCGCCATACGCGCCAGGGCCTCATCATCGCCAATCCGATGTACCGCGAAGTCTTGCCGCGCGAGCTGACAGTCGCGACCGACAACGCCCTGGTGGCGCCGGTGCGCCGCTGGTCGCTGGCCGACGGCCGGCTCGACCTCGAAGCGATCCTCCAGGCCTTTATCGAATTCTGGCGGAAAGACGGCGAGTGGATGGCAAAGGGCCAGACCTGGCCAGAGGCGGCGCAGCAAATCGTGCTGATGGCGTTCTTGCAGCGCCTGATCAACGGCGGCGGCGCCATTGAGCGCGAGTATGGCCTTGGAACGCTGCGGCTGGACTTGCTGATCCGCTGGTACGTCCGCGTCGACGCCATCGGCGTGCCGCTGGAGCTGGACCTGCACGCGCTGGAGGTCAAGGTCTGGCGCGATGGCCAGGGCGATCCGTTGGCGTCGGGGCTCGTGCAGCTGGAGGCGTACCTGGAGCGGCTGGGCTTGGCGCGGGGGACGCTGCTGCTCTTCGATGCCCGCGCCGAGGCCGGGCCTTGGGCGCAGCGCGGGCGATTCGAGGCGGCGACGACGGCGAGCGGGCGGGCGGTGACGGTGGTGCGGTTGTAGGGGGGATCCTCGGTGCCACGACCGGCGCGCTTGGGTGGGTTGCGGTCCGCCATGATCGGGATTGCTGGCATTGGGCATCGCAGCCGTTGCATCGGTGATGGATATCGATCGAGCCTAGTCCGGTGCGCAGCGTCACCATGGGTGTGGCGCAGCCGCAACGGACCGAGGCTCGGCAACGCCGACCTCACTGCCCAGGAGCAATTCAACAAAATAGATGAATGGGTTTGGTTGACGTGAATGGGGTGGTGGTATTTGGGTAATGAGGTTGGTTAGGGATTGTGGTTGGATGCCAGTATTGTCCATGGGCCGCAACTCGCTGAAAGTTTTGTAGCTGCGATGAGATGGCCCTTGTCGGATGCGGAATTCCGGCAGCGAATCTCATTTGCCGGATTGCCATGATACGCAGGCCTGCAACGGCGATGTCAAATTCGCCCCCAGGAGGAAACGCCATGGCCTGCACCTGCTCTCCAACCCCGCTTGTCCTTGCCCATCGAACCCGCCTGGAATCAGAGCGAAACGGTGGCGCGGTCCTCTATTGGGCTGACGAGCTTGATCCCGATGCCTTCAACGGTGCTACGTCCGTGCTCGTCTACCGCGACCTGCTTGCTCTCTACTCCGGCAGCCTCGGCGGAAATATCGTTGTCTCTCTCGTCGCCCAGCAGAGTGTCGACGGCGTGGACTGGGATATCGACTCGATCTCCCCGCTGACGACGTGGACCACCGTTGGCAAGGGCTCCCAACGGATCGCGGTGCCCAACCGCGCGGAGTTCGGGCCGTGGATCCGTGATGGGCTGCAGATCGCCAACTCCGCTGCATCCACCGTGGCGAGCAACGAGCAGGTCGCGGCTCAAATCAGCTGTGTCCTCGTGCCGCTCGGAGATGACAACGAAGTGGCGGAGAGTAGCGTCACTGGTATCGATGCCGACGCTGCCACCGGCGACATCGTTGGCACCGAACTGTCGACGCTCGGCCTCGCCAACGTCGTGATCGGCATCCGTGCGACGGGCTTCGGCGCGGCTGAAACTTGGACTTGCCAGATCCGCGGCAGCTTCAACGGAACGGACTTCTACAACCTTCCTTGCGAGGTCAACGGCGTCGCTGCGCCAACGGGTGCCGTAAGGCTGGCGCAACCTGCACCATTGTCGCCCATCGTTCGCTGTCAGACACTGCCACCGCACCTTGTCGTCACCAAGACTGGTGGCACCGCTGCCAAGGGTACGGTTGTGATCGAGTTGGTCGGGCGGGGGTTCTGATGCGGTTCGCTAAGCAGGCGCCAATCGACGTGGCCCCCGGTCAATACTGGTTGCTGTTTCGCGCCGCTTTTTTGCTCCGTTGCGCCGCTTGATCGTCCGCCGCGGCGACCCTCGCGCCGCTTGCTCGCTTCCATCGCGAGCGCCTCTGCAAGCACATCTTGCGACCAGCGAGGTGCAACGAGCGCTTACTCGGAATGCCGCGCGGTGCTGGTGCTCGTGCTACGAACGAGGTCTGGAAGATCGATTGAGTTTCATGTGGTTTTCCAAACGCCCTGACAGCGTCGACCTGCGTTGACTTCGCCCGTTCGCTCGTTCGCAGGTTCGCAGGTTCGCAGGGTGCCACACCGGGCTTGGAGGGAGACATGGGCTGCTGGGGTGAAGAGACGACCTCCGGTGTCGCGGTCGATCAACGCTTCCAGTCCAAGGCCGATGGAACCACCGCGGAGCTCAAGCTGGCGCTGCAATGGCCGCCGGGCTCACTAGGCTGCGCCAGCGCTTGGGCGCAAGATGAGCTTACGGGCGGCGATGCCAAGCACGCCGCCGAGATCTCCCTGTTGTCTGTGCCATGAGAACCACGATGCGACTCACCCCCTTGATGGCCCTGGCCGTCCTCACCGCCACCTGCGCGGGCATGCTGCCGCCCGCTGATGACGCCGACGCTGACGCCGGCGGCGACAGCCTCGTCGACACATCGACCGCCACGATCCGGAACCCCGACGCGGCAGCGGCGGAGGCCAAAGGCGACATCTCGATGTTCGACGCGTCGACGGACGCAGAAGATGGCGGTGACGCGCCTGGAGAGGGTCCGAGCGACGAGCTCTGGCAACACCAAGTCATGCTCAGCTATGGCTGGGACCAACTCCATCTTGTCGTGTCTCGGCACCCCAATCCACCGCCCGCGGGACTGCCGAGCTGCGCTTCTGAGACGGCGGTGTTGCTTGACATCGCCAGCACGTGCTGGGCCCAAAACGTCAAGGCGCCTGCCGCTTAGGCGAGCTTCTCGGCCGAACCCGACGCGGGGCCCGAATGGATCAAATGGAAGTCCGTCGACCCAGACGAGCGCTACCTCGTCTGGATCTACTATCCGCTTGAGGAGCTCGCGCCACCTGCTCCGCAGTCCGGCGCGAAATTCACGTTCATACAGTACGCTTTGGGCGTCCTCGTGTACAGGCACGATGTGCCGGAGTTCGTCAAGTCGTTCCCCCCCAGCGAGGTGCGATTCATCTCATCGGCGAGCTTCGTTCGTACGGCAACGACTATCCGCCGGTCCTCCGCGGCTGCGTCTCGGACAAGCAACCATTTCCTTGCCAGGGCGGGCCCCTTCCCCTGCCGCCATCGACTTGCCACCGCGCCTGCGTTGCGCCAGTGGTCGGGCTGCCGGGAGCGCTCACGGTCATCGACTGCCCGGCCTCCGCGCCCTAACGCCGACGCGACGTACATCCGAGCCCAAGACACTATTGGCGCTACCCGGTGCGACGGCACCATCAGCGTCGGTATCAATCCGATGTCGATCCAGAGTGGATCCAAGACGACTCCCATCTCTCGCGGACCTCCTCGACCCAGTCGGAGATCGTCGCCGAGCTCGGGAGCGGCGCCTTGCTGGTCCACACTGCGACGTACTTCCAGCAGGTGGCCATTGTCTGTGGCTTTGAGCGTCCGGCTTCGAGGCCCGCGTGGCCCGGGGGGTACCGCCAGTCGCACCAACTGGTCACAAACGGAGCAAAGAGGTTGGAGTCATCGACCGCAACGCCAATTCTCGCGATACCCTTTGGGCTTTGACCGCGCCGGCCCGTGCCTCGGCGGGCCTCAGGGCGCCGGCAGCGGCACATCGTAACCGGCGCCGACGCGGGCGCCGCCGGCGTTGACCAAGCCGACGCGCAGCACCAGCCCTTTGGCGGCCTCGCTCGGCAGCTCGACGTGCACCACGGCGCGCACCAGCCCCGCCTCGGGCCAGGCGGCCAGAGGCAGGGCGCTGTGGGCGGCGACCTCGTCGAGGTTGCGCACCCTCTCGAACGCGGCGCCGCGCTGGCGTAACAGGTGGCAAAACAACGCGCCGGTCAGCGGCGGACCCCTGGCTGTGCGGCGCCAGAGCAGCTCTACCCGCAGCGCGCCGCCCGCGCGGACGGCCCCTTCGACGCGAACGGCGACCAGGACGGCGGCGTCACCCACCGGCACCTCGACGCGGTCAAAGCCGTCGGGCACGTCGCCGACCACGGCGTCGCTGCGGCCGAGAAAGCGCTGCAGGCGGCGTTGGAGGGCGCGTGCGGCGTCGGCGTCGGCTTCGGCGTCGGGTGGCAGATCGCGATCGTCGCCGTCGGTGCGCTTGACCTGGCGCGGCGCCAAGGCGTCGCTGTCGCGGCGCCACCAGCGCTTGACGACTCGGTCGCCCTCGACGGACGCCGTGGCGAGGCCATCGCCGCCGAAGGGGTAGCCGACGCCGATGATGAGGGCGTCTGGCTGTGGCGCTCGTCGCAGCAGCGAGCGGGCGGTGGTGAAGGTGGGCAAGCGGTCGTCGAAGCCGCCGCCGAGCAGGTCGAGCAGCGTCGGCAACAGGTCGGCGTGGCTCGACAGCGGCGTATCGATCGCTTCCAGGCCGCGGCCGCAGAGCAGCAGCGGCACGGCGGTGCGGGCGTTCCAGAAGCGAGCCGCGCCATGGCCGACCGCGCCGTGGTCCCAGAACTCCTCGCCGTGGTCGCCGGTGATGGCGACGACGAGGTCGCCCGACCGGATGCGCTCGCGCAGCGGCTCCAGCAAGCCGGCGAGCTCGGCGTCGACGAAGTCGAGGGCGTTGCGGTATCGGTTCCAGATCTCCGTGGCGTGATGGGCCAGCTGGTCGTCGGGCGCGAAGTGGTTGTAGTCGACAGGCAGCACCGGCAGGTGGCGCGCGTGCTCGGGCGGGAAGTGGTAGTTGTGGTGCGGAGCGTACAAAAAGCCAAAGATGAACAAAGGGCTGCGGGCCGATCTGGCCGGCACCGGCGCCAAGAGGTGGGCGAGCGCGGCGCTGACACTGCGGTCGCGGGCCGGCACGTCGCCCGTCAGGTGCTCCTCGTAGTGAGCCCCGAAGTTGGAGACCATCAGGTCGCCGCGATCCCAACCGCGCAGCTGCGAGGCCGAGACGCCGTGTAACGTGTAGCCGTTGCGCTGGAGGGCGTTGAGGGGCGCGCTGGCGAGGCCGGCCTCGGCCATCGGTGTGAACAACACGGCGTCGAGGCCGTAGAGCAGCGCGAAGGTCGACCAGACCGTCGTGTGGCTGCCGGCGAAGTGGAGACCGCTGCGGGCGCAGGGCAGCGTCTCGCGCAGCGCCGAGAGGCGAGGCATCCAGCGCGGGTCGAGGCTATCCGCGCGCCAGGACTCTACCTGCACCAGCAGGATGTCTGGCGTGCGCTCGGCCCGCCAACCCGCGACCGCCGCTGGCCCCGGGTGTTGGAGGCGCACAGCGCCGGCCACGCTGCGATCCACGCTGAGGAGTCGGCGCGCCAGCGGTAGCAAGTCGGCGCCGGGGTCGTCTCGGCGCAGCGCGGCGCGCGCTGAACCGGCGGCAGCGGCGTAGGCGGCGCCGACGCCGAGCGCTCCGCAGAGGCCGACCCAGAGCACCAGCCGCGGTCGACGACGCTGCACGTGGCCGACCCCACGGCGCAGCAGCGCGAGGCCGCAAGCGACGGCCAGCAGCGACGCGCCGAGGGTCAGCCAGGTCGCAGCGCCGAGGTGGGACTCATCGGCGTTGCCGGCGCGCATGCCCGTCAGCACGAAGTCGTCGTCCAAGTGCATCGCCTGGACGCAGTACAGGCGGGCGTCGGCGTGCAGCACCCCGACCAGCAGGGCGCCGGGCGCCGCGTGCAACAGGGCAGTCAAGGCCTCACCTAGCCGCCCGGCGCGTGCCACTGCGCTTGGCGAAGCTGAGCCCTCCCTCGCGCGCTGCCGCGGTTGAAGTGGCCAAGCCAGCGCGGCGCCAAGGACCTCGCAGGCAAACAGGCCGGCAGCGGAGAGCCCGAGCATCCAGCCGAGCCAGCGGGCCCGCTGCGGCAGATCGTCGCCGGTGCCCAGCAGCAGCGTCGGCAGCTGACCGCTGAGCGCGGCGGTGACACAGAGGGCAGCGAGGGCGCTGGTCGTCACCGCGAGGGCGAGGCGGTGCCCGGCGCCATCTGCGCCCCATGCGGCCAGAGCGGCCTGGGGCGGTGGGTTCACTGCGGACAAGCGCCAACCTCGAAGCGAAAAACCCGCGCTTGGTCGCCGCTGTCGCTGAGGCCAATGGGCGCAACCGGCATACGGCTGCGTGGCCCGACGACGTTGGGGCCGTAGGCGCCGACGATGACGTCGGTCGGGCCGCTCGGCCAGTCGGCGGGCAGCACGAACTCGCGGTCGGTGTCGACGACATCGCCCGCGCGAAGGTCATCGACTGGCAAACGGCCCTCAAGGGGCTCGAACTCCAGGTTGCGGTGGCGGCCGCCAGGCCCTCGCAAGTGCGTAAAAATACGGCTGTACCTGGGTGGGCGACGGTCAACTTGCAGTCGAAGGCGCAGGACGTGGCGCTGTCCGGCGCAGGCCGGGCCCTCCAAGGCGACGCGCCGCACCCGCAGGACCGGCAGGGAGGACTGCGCCGCGGCCGCAGGTGTCAGCGGCTCTGGCAAGGCCGCCGGCGGCTGCAGAAACGCGACGTCGAGCGGCTGCGGCTCGGTCGGCGGCGTGCGGCTGAGGCCGGCGAGGCCCTGGACCTCCACGTGGCGCTGCGGGTCCGGGCGCATGGGCTTATCGGGGTTGTCGATGTGGAGCGTACCGAGCAAAATCCGGCCTTCGCCTGTCAAAGGTAGGCCCTTGCCGCGGATCGCGAGGCGGCCCTCGCCCTCCGGTCGCCAGAAGCCGAGCAAGACGTCGAACGGCCCGATCGCGGTGCCGGGCTCGGGGCGAACGTGGACGCGATCGGTGATGACCTCGCCTGGCTGCCACTCCGCCAACGGGTGGCTGCCCTCGGCGGGTATCCACGACGACCGCATCACCAGCGCGCCACGACTGACGCCGTGCAAGAAGGGCGCATAGCCGGCTGGCATCGGCGCCAACACCTCGTAGCGCAGGCGGACGTGGGTGAAGCTGGCGACTGACACGGCCCTGGCCTCGAAGGAGACGTCGAGCAGCCGCAGCACATCGCGCTCGCCGTCGCCAAAGCGGATGTCGAGCACGCGTGCGGGGTCGAGATCTTCCGGCCTGCCCCGCCGCACCAAGGTCTCAGCGCGGCGGGCGTCTTGGCCGGAGAAGCGCTGCAAGGTCATGTCCTTCCAGGCCCGCATCCTGGCGACGGCCGGCGCGACGTCGGCGGCGCGCACGGCGCCTGAGTGGACGAGGTCGACGCGCTCTTCGGGGTCGCGGCGCAGGTCGAACACCTCCGGCGGCCGCCGATCGTGGTAGTCGATGACCTTGCGCAGGCCGCCCTCCGCTGACGGTCCGCTGCTCGCCCCAGCGCCTCGCGGTGGCGGCGAGGCCTCGATCTCGGCGAGGCAGCGGTCCTTGTGCCAACAACCGAGCGGGACGCGCTCATGGCCCGCGGTCGAGAGCAGGCTCTTGCCGTCGAGCTGGCCAGCCAACAGCTCGAGCCCGAGCAGGTCAAAGACCGTGGGTACGACGTCGATGTTCTGCCGCAGGCCGCCGACCACTCGCGGCCCCAGCCCCGGCGCCTCGATGAGCAGCGGCACCCGCACGCCCTCCTCATAGAGCACCTCATCGTGCTGGTGCAGCCCGTGCTCGCCGAACCCCTCGCCGTGGTCGCCGATGTAGACGAAGATCGTGCGATCGAGCAGGCCGCGGGCGCGCAGGCCAGCGTGCAATTCCGCGAGAGCGGCGTCGGTGGCGGCGATGGCGTTGTAGTAGTCGTTGCGCTTGCCGGGCACGTCAAAGTCTTGGCGCTTCCAGGAGTCGGGCACGTCGTAGGGATGGTGGCTGGCCAGCGTGACCAAGCCGAAGGCGAAGGGTTGACCTCGCAGGCCGTCGATCCACGACAAGACTGGCCCGATCATGGCGCGGTCTTCGAGCCCGAAGTAGCCGATCTCATCAAACGTCTTGTCGGCCCGCTGCGCCTCCAGCTGGGCCAGCGCGACGCCGTGCTGGTAGCCGAAGTTCTTGATCAGCTGGTAATTCTTCTCAAAGACGTCCTCGGAGGTCTGGAAGTAGGCGGTCGCCCAGCCGAGCCGGGCGAGCGTGCCGGCCAGGCACTCTGTAGGCAGCGCGCCCGCGTGGGCCTCGTCGTAGCCGGGCGCCACCCGCGGGTAGTAGCCGCAGTGGATGGGCACCAGCGACTTGGTGGTGTGCGGCACTGCGGTGTAGGCCCGCTCGACGCGGACGCCGCGCGCCGCTACCCCAGCCAGGAAGGGCGTGGTGCCTAGCGTCGGCGCGTAGGCAGTGGTCGCCGAGGCGCGCACCGACTCCAACGCCACCAGAACCACGTTCCAGTCGCGGCTGCGGGCGGTGCGGGCGACGACGAGCGGCGCCGCCGGCCGGCCTTCCAGCGCCACCTTGGCGAGCGGGTCCGCGGCCCAAAGCGTCGGCGCCCCGCCCAGCAGGGTCGGCACAGGCGCCTCAGCGACGACGGCGAGCCGGCCGGGGAGCGCCGCCCGGGTCGAAGTGGTCAACGCCGGCAGCGCGGCGACGAGGCCGAAGGCGCTGGCCGTCGCAGATGCGACCAGGCTGAGCGCGCCGGCGGCCGGCGGCGGCTGTGCGTCGGCCCGAGCCAGGTGAAAGCGGCAGGAGGCCAGGGCCAGCGGCCACACCGACAAGGTGGAGAGCGCTACGAACCCGGCGACGAGGCCGGCGTCGACTTCGCTGGCCAAGATCTCTTGCAGCATCGCCACGTTTTGCAGCGTGTAGCCCACCATTGGCAGGTCGAGCGGTGAGCCCGTCGACAAGAAGAAGCCGTGCTCGACGGCCGCGACGATTCCGATGACGCCGAGCAGCAGGTGGCCGGCGCTGAGGCCGAAGCGGCGGGGCCATCCGGGCGGCAGGGCGGCCAGGGCCCACAGCGTCGCGCCGACGGCCACGGCGAACACAGCGTCAGCGCGCAGTCCGAGCCAGCGGTCCGCCCAGGTGGCGGGAGCGGCATTTGCTTGTCCAGCTTGTGCCAACAGCTCGAGCTTGTGGGCCTTGGCCGCCAAGGTCAGCAGCAGGGTCGGCGCTGCCACCCAGGCCGCGTAGACGAAGGATCGCCGCGCAGACGCCGACCACGACGGGGCGCGGGCGGCCGCCGTGGACGCAGGCGGGGCCGAGCGCGGGTCGATCACAGCGCACGGTCCGCGGGCGCGAGCAGCGCCTGTCCGAGGCGCAGCTGTGCCCCAGCGCCAAACGCAGCTGGCTGCCACCCGGGCTCCGGCCCAAGCGCAGCCGGCGGCAAAGCCAGCACCACCGTGCTGCCAAAGCGGAAGCAGCCGAGGCGCTCGCCCCGATGGAGCCGGCGGCCTACCGCCAGCGGCGTCGACCGCATCCAGTCGGCTCGGGCCAGGCCGTCGATGTCGATGCCGCCGACTAGGCTCGCCGCCACCATCACCAGCCAGGCGTCGAAGCCGGCGGCGTGGCGCAACCGCAGCACGGCGCGCTCGTTGCGGGCGTAGCTTGGGCCGGCGACGCGCAACGCGTCATCGTTTTGCGGAAAGGTGCGGCCCGGCAGCCAACCGACCTCGACCAACTCGGCGTCGAAGGGGCAGTGGACGTGGTGGTAGCCGTCGGGGGTCAAGAAGACGGTCAGCTGCCAGCCGCCGCGCAGCGCCTCGACCTCGGCCGCGGCGACCGGGCTGACCGCGCGGTGCTCGGCGCCGACCTGGCCGCGCAGCCGCCGCCACGCCGCGCCAACGGGCGAC
>SXNM01000077.1 GCA_005777155.1 Pseudomonadota bacterium
CCGTGCCTGCGCTGCTGCGGGCGCCGCAACGCCGCGGCCAAGAGTGGCTGCAGGTGCGCGGCGGCTCGGTGCTTTCGGTTCAGCTCGACGGCGTGGCTGACGATCGGCTGCTCGGCCAGCTCGTCGGCATCACCTCCGGCGCCGCGCCGCCGGTGCGCGATCCCCTGCGGCTCGCCCTCATCGCCGGCGCCAGCGATGGCGGCGCCACGGCCACCGCGGGCGCAGCTGGCGACGAGTTGGCGCGCTGCACCAGCCTCGGCCTACCGCTGCCGGAGCTACTCGACGAGGACGGCGCCGGCATCGTCGACCCACGCGCCCAGCGCCGGGCGCCGATGCGCAGCTGGCTGGTCTGCGGGGGCGCCGGCGCGCCGCCGACCCACGTCAGCCTCTACTTCCAAGAGCGCGATGCCGAGCGCCTGCTGGAGATCGGCCGCGGCACCTCGATCTCGCTGCGGCTGCTCGGCAGCGACGGCCAGCGGGTCTTCGCCGAGCTGGTCCAGGTCCTCCACGGCGCCCTCGACGCCCGCAGCCAGGCCACCGACCTGCGCCGCTTCTTCGTCGAGCGGCGGCGCTTGCAGGGCGGTGACTTCGCTTGCACCGTCGGCCGCGTCGAGCCCCTGCGCAGCACACCCGGCGTCAGCCGGCTGGGGGCTCGTCTCATCGCCGCCAAGCGGGCCTCGACCGGCGTCGACGCCACACCGCTGCGGGTGGAGTGCCTCGACGCGCTGCGGCCTTTTGACGGCCAAGCCTTTGAGGTCTACTTCGCCAACGCTGAAGAGCGTGTCCGCGCGCCGCTGCGGGTCGGCGCCAAGCTGCAGCTGCGCTTCGTCGGCGTCCGCCAGAATCAGCCGATCGCCATCTACCGCGGCGCAGCGTCCAGCGGTTCCGGCGAGGTCCGCGCGGCGAAGTAAGCTGGCGGCGGCGGTGGTGGCGGCATGCTGCGCGCCAACGTCGCGTTCTGGCGCACGAACGCCAGGTAGAGCAGGTCCTGCAGGCTGCGCGCGACCACGATGTACGCCACCACGAAGCCGATGAGGCTGGCGAGAAAGTAGCCGAGGCCATAGGTCGGCAGCCCGGCCTGCAGCGTCCAAGCGGTGCACAAGCCATTGGCGACCGCGAAGGTGGCGTGGACCAACAGCACGCCGCGCCGCGAGTCGAAGTAGTGCAGGACCACCGTCAGCATGAGCATCGCTGACTGAAACGCCGCGCCCAGCGCGCAGAAGCGGAACATGAATACGCCACCGTGCGGAACCCGCAGCAGGTCGAGCACCAGGGTTGGCATCAGCAAAACGAGCGCTGTGATGCCAAGCTGGAGCATCGCCACGTCGCGACCAGTGTCGAGGATGGTGCGCACCACCGCCGCCCATGACAGCTCGAGCCGTGTGCGGCTGGCATGGCGAACGATGTTGCCGTACAGGTCTTGGCAGCGGTCGTGCAAGGAGGTCTCGGCCTTGATGACGAAGAGCGCGAAGGCCGGCACGGTCGTGATGTAGGCCAAGAAAGCGACGGTGTCGTAGGTCGGGTACGCCGACAGGCCGCCGGCGAGCTCGACGTGCTCGGGCGCCGCCCACATCACCCACTTGTCGATCCAGATGCCGACGCTGTAGCAGAGGCCGCTCAGCGTGAGGTCCCAGGTCGAGCGCATCGTCCGCACGACGGCGAAGAGCGGCTCGACTGGACCGGGAAAACTGCGCAGCAACAGGCCGCAGATCGTGGCGACCGTGACGGCCATGCCCAGGTTGAAGCCGAGCAGCAGGTCGCCGGCGGTGACGTCCTCGCGACCGAGCAGCGTGGCGCCAAAGGCGGCGGTGCCGAGCGCGAAGGCGGCGGTCAGGACGCGAAAAGAGCGCAAGGTGGAGAGCATCGGCGCCGCGATCCACGAGAGCGTGACGAGGCCATAGGCGACCCCAGCGCCAACGATTGTGCAAGACGGCAGCCGCAAGAAGGCCGCCGCCACGGCGATGACGGGCACGCCGCAGAGCAGCGAGAGCAGCGCTGCGCCGACGAAGGGGCCGGCAACCGCCTCGGCGCGGCGCTCAAAAAGGAGGTCGGAGGTGTGACGCGTCAGGCCCATGACGATAGGGCCGGTGATGGTCAGCGAGGTGGAGAAGACATAGAGCAACAGGGTGACGAATTCGGAGATCGCCGCCTCGGCCGCCAGCGAGCGGAAGAGCAACGACGGCAGCGCCATCGCCAAGATCGTGAAAAACCAAGGCCCTGCGACGACGACGACGCCGTGCAGCTGGCTCTCCACGATCGACCAGAGGCTATCGCGGCGCATCAAGTCGCGGAGTGCGAAGCCGATGCCAGCCACTAGCGCCTCCGCCGACTGCTGCTGGTCCCGGCTGCCTGCGGTGCCAAGAGGTCGCGGTACAGCTCTGCGTAGCGACGATGCAGGTCGACCTTGTCGTAGACCGCCCGCACCCGCTGGAGCATGGCTTCGCCGCAGCGCACGCGCTCCTCTTCGTCGCCCAGCAGCTCGGCGACCGAGTGCGCAATGTGCTCGGGGTCGCCGATGCGCGCCACCCGGCCGCCCATGCCAAACGACGGCTCTTCGCTTGGCATGCCGCAGATCAGCTCGCGGCAGGCCCCGACGTCAGTGGCGACCGACGGCAGCCCTGCGGCGCCGCCCTCCAGGATCACCAGCGGCTGGCCCTCGCTGATGCTCGTCAGCACCAAGACGTCGACCTTTCCGAAGTAGCTGAGCAGGTCCACCATGCCGGTAAAGACGACGTTTTTGCGCAAGCGGAGCTGGTGCACGAGCTCGACGCACGCCTCGGCGTAGGTCTGGTCCTCATCCATCGGCCCGAGCACGTAACAGACCAAATCGGGGAGCCGGCGCACCAAGAGCTCGCAGGCGCGGATGAAGGTCTTGACGTCCTTGATCGGCACCACGCGGCCGACCAACGCGATGGCCGAGGGCCGATGGCCGCCAGCCTCCTTGCGCTTGGTCGTGACGACGCTGGCGAAGCGGGCTAGGTCGATGCCGTTGGGGATGACGGTCAGCCTGTCGGCCAGCGCGCCATCTTCGATCTGCAGGGAAAAATTGCCCTCGAACAGCGTAATGATGTGGTCGCAGCTCTGGTAGCAGGCGCGGGCATAGGCGACGAAGGTGTCGATCCACAGCGACTTGACCTTGTTGCTGGCGCCACCGACGCCGATGCTGCGGGCGTCGTCGACCGCCAGCCAGGGCGCCGACATGATCTCGAGCCGGCGCTCATTGGTGTAGACGCCGTGCTCGGTCAGCAGCACGGGCCGACCGGTCTCAAAGTGCGCGCGCGCCAACAGCAGGCCGGCGTACCCCGTGGAGACGCCGTGGTAGCACCGGGCCTTTGGGAGCTCGCAGAGCAGCATGCTGAACAGACCGGCCAAGAGCGTCCGCACGGCCCAAAAGACGTTGAGGTACGAGGCGCCGTCGCAGCGGCGGACGTAGACGTCGTTGAAGAGCTGCCAGGCCGGTCGCGAGTCGAGCAAAATGTGGCGTCCGAGGCGGCCGCGCAGCGCGGAGACGCGCTCCACCAGCTCGCGCAGGTCGGTCGAGGCGCCGAGGTCGAAGAGGCGCAGGGCGGGCGCGAGCAGCTCGGCGCAGGCCAGATCGCCGCCGGGTAGCGCGTGGTCGCCGCTCGGCAGCTCGGCGGCCGGCACGTGGGTGAGCCCGCAGACGTTGGGCGGCAGCTTGTAGCGCAGCTCGAGCGGCGTACCGGGCGCGACGATGACCAGCAAGTGAAAGGTCAGGTGGCTCTGGGTGGCGATGAGATCCTGCGTCCAGGACGACACGCCGCCACGGACATACGGGTAGGCGCCCTCGATGACGAGGCAGACGTCCGCCTCTGGCGGCGGACCGATGGCCGGCGACGGCAGCGGAAACGCGGCATCGCTCATGCCATGGCCTCTGGCGCGTTCGGGCGACGCGCCGCCGCAGCGCCCGAATCGACGAACTGCGGCCAGACGCCGCTGTTCTGCCGCCGTCCTTGCTCCAGCGGCCTGTTGTTGCCGTCGCGGTCGCCTGCGCGGCCCATCAGGCCGGCGTGACCGGGGCCCGAGCGGACGGTCAGCTCGTTCACTTCGCTCTGGCTATCTGGCCGCCAGCCGGCCTCCATCGACTCCTGCTCGGCGCGCCGCCACAGCTCGATGGTCGCTCGCAGCGCTGAGTTCGCCGGCAAGGCGTCGCGCAGCCGATCGCCCCGCTCGATCATGATCTCCCGCAGCCGCTCGAACCGGCGGGCTCGATACAGCGCCTCAGCGTACCACATCCAGATCGGCACGCTGCTGGAGCCGCTGGCGATCGCGCGCTCCATCTCTTCGATGGCCTCTTCGGCCCGGTCGTCGCGGACCAGCAGGCGGCCGAGCGCCGCCACCGCCTCGAGGTCGGTAGGCGACTTCTGCAGGTGGGCGCGGTAGGCCCGGCGCGCCTTGCTGCGGGCCTCGGCGGCGCGACCGACGTCGAGCAGGCCCGAGTAGGCGCGATGGTCGGAGAGGCGGCCGAGCTGCAGCATCACGTCATCGCTGCCAAAGCCATGCGCGACCAGCGTCCGGTCGAGGCGAGCTTCGATCTCGCGATGCTTGTGTTCGAAGGCGTCCTCCAGCGACTGCATCACCATGCCGGCCTGGACACGGATGGCGTTGTGCTCATCGTGGAGCGCCATGCGCAGCGCCTCGGCGAAGGCGGGCCGGTAGTTGGCGCCGATCATGGCGACGGCGGCGCGCCGCTCCGGCAAGGTCCCAAAGCGAAAGATGTCGCACAGCGACTGCGGCTGCGTCAGCGCTTGCGCCGGCAGCGCCACCTCGCGGAGCAGCGCCGACTGCTCGGGGTCGCCGGTCACTTCGTCGGCGACGGTGACGGTCCAGTCCGCCGGCGACAGCCAAAACACCGTCAGCGTGAGCAGGCCGAGCACCGTCCCAAGCGGACCGAGCCACAGCAGCACGATGAGGCAAAAGACGAAGAGCGGCGCCCGGCCCAGGGCGCGGACGTTGCGTTGGTAGAAGACCAGGCCGCCGCTCGCCAAGACGACGTGCATCGCCCAAAGGCCCGGCTCGGCGAGCGCGCGCGGCAGATCGACGAAATCCACGAACTCCGGCCCGACGAACCACCACAAGCCGACGCCATCGATGCAAAGGGCGAGCGCCAGCATCGCCGCGGTCCACTGCGGCTGGGTCCAGCGGACCTTCACGTATACGGATCCGTGCGACGAATCACCGCGCGGTGCCAGGGCTTGATGTCGCGCGCGGTCGGCACGTAGAGCGTCTCCCACGTCACGGCGATGCGCCCGTGCAGTCCCTCGCGGTCCAGCCCGTCGCGCAGGCGCTCGCGCAAGCGGTTGGCCACCACTTTGCAGTTGGCAGACACCGTCATGGGCAAAATAATGACGAATTCTCCGCGTTCACGCTGGTAGTCGAACGCTAGGTCGGTCGAGCGCAAGCCGACGGTCACCGTCTCTTGGACCACCGCCGCGACGCGGGCGTTGAGGGCGGCATCGTCGACGGCGCCGGCCGTGGCGGACTCAGCGTCGACGCGCACCGTCAGCTGCGACACCTCGAAGGTCGCGCGCTCGGCCAGCACCACGATGAAGGCCGAGACCGAGCGGTAGTAGGCGTCGGTGAAGAGGACGCTGCCGCGGTGCTGGACCCGCGACAGGTTGGCCTCTTCGAAGCGCTGGGCGTTGCCGTAGGCGGTGGCGATCCACTCGCTGAGCATCCGAAACGCCTGGATCGATCCCTGGTTGAGGCCCGAGATCGGCAACGACTCGACCTTGAGCATGCCGATGACCGCGTCAGCCTGCGTGTCGACCAAGGGCCCGGCGATGAGGCCGTCGCGGCCGAGAATCCGCTCACCGTCGGCGTGTGCGACGTGCACCAGCTGGCGGCGATCGACCACGGCGTCAAAGATCGGGTCCCCGCGCAAGAAGCTCGGGGTCGCCTCACGGCCCTTGCCGTCGTGCACCGCCATCACGAGGTCTAGCCGCTCGCCGTGGCGCAGGTAGATCGAGTAGCCCTTGGGCTGAAGCAGGTTGCGAATCAGCGGCTCGACGCTCTCAAACACAGCCCCGGTCTCGTGGACGTCGACCGTGCGCGCCGCCTGCACCAGCGACAGCGTCGTCTCGACCTGTCCAGCCGCGGCGGTCTGCAGCCGATCGTTGGCCAGCTCGAGCGCCATCTTGGCCATGGTCAGGCTGTGATGGTCGGCCGTGAGGTCGGCGATCTGATCGGCTTGCGCCTGCAAGATGCGCTCGCGCCGCGCCCGCAGCTCGCCGAGCACGACGGCGCTGACAAACCAGAGCACCGGCGCCGAGACCACCGAGAGCAGCCATGCGCTCTGATCGACCAGCGGATCGCGCGGCGGCAGGTTGCCGAGGTAGACCAAGAGCGTCCCGACCACCGCCGAGAAGACGCCCGTGGCGACACCGTAATGCGCCGATACAATTAGGGTAAAGAGCCAGAACGGGTGCGGCGACGCGTCGCGGAAGCGCGTACCGTCGAAAATGACGGCGTCGACCAGCAGCGCGACGGCAAAAAAGACGACGACCTCGATCGTCGCGTGCCGCGGCATCCCTAACCACGTGCTAGGCTCTGATTCTCGCTGCTGGCTCTGCTGGATCATCGGCTCGCTTCGCTGCGCGCAGTGGCCTTGTCGTCTCGTCTTGGCGCCTCGGTCCACGTCGCGTCACGACGACGCGCGGACCAGTCCCATGAGTCTCGCCCATCTCGACACAGGGTGCCAGCTTTTGCGATTCTCGGGCCTTACCCCAAAGCCCAATGCCGGGCCGGACGAAGCGCGGCGCCGACCGCCGCCGCAGCCACGTGCCGGCGCCAACATCGAAGATTGTCGCCTGTCGCGCCCGCCTCAGCGCCGACCCAGCCTAGCGACTACTCTATTCCGATCGCACCCTTGCTTGCCGCAGGGCCATCATGCGCCTCGGCTAGAAAGCGGCGCCGACCTGCAGAGTGGCCGCCGTCGTCGCCGGCGCCCCGGCGCTAGGCGCGAGGCCGCGATGGAGGCGGAACCCACCGAACAGCCCGATCGGCGGGCGGGCGGTCAGGGCGGCGCCGACCTGTATCGCGTCTGGGCCATCGAGGTTCCAACCGTGGCCGAGCTGCGCTTCGAGCTGCCACCAGCGGCCGATCCGCAGCTCGGCGCCTGCATCGATCGCGAGGACGCGGCTGCGGGCGGCGATCGCCATCAGGCCGGCGCGCGCCGCGCCCAGCGACTTTGGGCTGCCGACGGCAGGCGGCGGCGACACCGCAAAGGGCAAGAACGCCCGCGCCGAGAGCTGGAGCCACAGCCGCGGTCGCGCCGCCCAGCTGGTGTAGCGGCTAACCGCGCCGAGCACGGCGGCGTCGCGCCAGACGTCAACATCACCCGGGCGCCAGCGCTCCACGTGGCCGCGCAGCTCGCTCCGGAGCTCGCCATGCAGCGCGCGCGACGTTGTCGCCGTCGGGCGAAAGGTCCGTACGATCTCGACCGCGTCGCGCCGAGTCCGCAGCGCCGCCGTCGCTGGCAGCTCCCAGCGTGCCTCGCCGTAGGCCAGGCGCAGCGCCGTCTCGCCGAGCGCGTCCCAGCGCCCAGCTGTGGCGAGCAGCGCGGCGCCGCCGCCACCGCCGCCGCCCATCAGCGCTAGGTGGTGGCCGGCGAAGGCGTCGTAGCGAGCGCCGACCAGCGCCTGGATCGCGAGGCCCGAAGCGAGCCCGCCGCCGACGCCCGCCTCGACCGCGCTGTCGGCGAGCTCGGCGGCAAAGCTGGCGCGCCAGCCGTCGGCGACGAAACCGTGCCCAGCCAGGCGCAGGCCCCGGCGGGTCGCCGTCGCCGCTTGGTGGTCGTAGACGAGGTGGGCGAGGAGCTGCGGCGCCTCGGCGCTGCCCGCCAGCGGTCGACCGGTGCGGCTCGCCATCCCCTGCAGGGCCTGCCCCTCGGCGTAGAGCGCCGCCGCGCGCCGCCAGCGGCCGATTGAGGACTCGATGGCCGACTGGGCCAGCGCCAGCGACGGGTCGTTGGGCGCGTCGGCGCGCAGGGCCGAGAGGGCGGCGATGGCCTCCAGCGGTCGCCCGAGCGAGAAGAGCAGGTCGGCCTTGAGACGTCGCAGCCTCCGGCGCCCACCATCGGCTGCCGGGGCCTCCGCGCCCTGCGGCGTCGCGTCGTCGGCCAGCGCCACGGCCTCGCTCCGCCAGAGGGCAATGCGTACCCGGCCTTGCGTCGCCTGCGCCTCGGCGTCGACACCCGGCTGCAGGCGCAGCACCAGGCTGTCGTAGCCGCTCCACAGGCCGGCGACGTAGCGCTGCAGCGGCACCGCCAACGCGCTGACGCTGGCGTGGTCGACCGGTCGATCGAAGCGCAAGATCAGCTCATCGCGCGCCCGCTCCGCCGAGACGCTCGCCGGCTCCGACCAGGTGAGCCACACCTCGACCACGGCGCGGCCATCGCTGCTTTCCGACGCCGCGCGGAGGTCGACGACCTGCGCCACAGCGGTCGCCGGCGGGCCCCAGGCGAGCGCCACGGCCACCGCCACGGCCAAGGCGCCGGCTGCAGCGCGAACGCCGGGCCAAAGGTCGCCAAGGCAGACGGCGCTGGTGGCGGCGGGCGGCGCCTCGGTGCGCGGCGACCGCCGGTTCGACGACGCCGACGTCGCCGACATCGCCGAGAGGTCCGGTCCAAACGCGCTCGGGGTCACGGCGTCGTCCCCACTGCGGCGCCTTGGCGGCAGCGCGCCGGCGGCTCGACCACCGCGTCGGCATCCTCCAGGCGTTGCGCCGCCATCAGCGCCGCCACCAGATCGGCGCGCAGGCCATCGTCACAAGGCGCACGCTCAAGCGCCGTTCGCAGGCGCGCTGCCGCTTCGAGAGGCCGTCGTAGCCGCGCCAGCAACATCCCGGCGAGCCGGTCGCGGTCGAAGCCCGGGGCGTCTGGCTCGGCGTCGAGCAGGCGCAGGGCGACCTGGAGGTGGGTCTGTGCCTCGGTGGCGCGCCCCGGCTGCGCGGTCAGAGCCTCCGCCAGAGCGAGGTGGTCGCGGAAGCCAATTGGGCCACGCGCCGTCGGCGGCAGCGCCATCAGCGCCTGCCAGTATCGCTCCGCCAAGGCCGGCCGACGGGCCTGGGCGCGCGCCAGGTGACGCAGGGCCTCCTCGTGTTGCGGTCGCAGCGCCAGGAGGCGCTCGAAGGCCAGCTGGGCCGCCGGTCGCTCGGCGAGATCGTGTAGGCCGCGCGCCAGGCGCTCGACCAGGGCGGCGTCGCTGAGGGTCGGCAAGTGGGTGCGCGCCAGCGCCGCCAACGCCGCCCCGTCGCGGAGCCCGACCAGCGACTGTACGACCAGCGCGATGCTCTCCGGGTGCGGGTCGCGCTCGAGCAGGCGCAAGGCGTCGCGCTCGGCATGGATCCACAGCAGGTGACGGGCAAAAGCGCGGCGCTGGTCGCCCTCCGCCGCCTCCGCCCGCTTGACCAACAGCGCCCGCACGGCCGTCGGCGGTCGCGGGCCGGCCAGCGCCAGGAGTCGCACGACTGCCGGGCTCTCGGCGGGCTCGCCCGCCGCCAATTCCAGGAGCAGCCGCATTGCAGCCTCTCGCTCGCCGCCTTCGCGCAGCGACTCGATGGCGGCCAACCGCACCGCCAAAGGCTGGGCCGAGTCCTGCGCTCGGTCGAGCAGCGCGCTCCGCACCGCCCCGAGGTCACCCGCCGCCTTGAGGGCCGAGAGCCGCCGATCAGCCCAGCCGCCGCCATACCAGGCCGCGAGCTTGGTCAGGGACGGCTGCGCCTCAGCCTCGGCGCCCAGCTCGAGCAGCAGGTGGACCCAGCTCTGGGTGTCTGCGGTGCGCAGGTCCGCCCGGGCGATGTACGCCACAGCGGCGCGGACGAGCTCGTCGCGGTGGGTGCGGTGCCGACGCCAAGCGCCGAGCAGCGCGATGCGCATGAGGGCGCCGCTCTCGTCGTCGGGCGGTTGGAGCCGCCGCAGCACCCGCAGCGCCGCCTCGTGGTCGCCGCTGTCGAGGTGGGCCCGCGCCAGCGCGAGCTGGACCGCCCGGTCGCCCGGCGCCGCGATCGCCAACGCCGCGTAGCTGCGACGGATCAGCTCGGCGTGGCCCGCCTCGACCGCCAGCGACGCCAACGCACGCAGCCAATCGCGCACCTGGGCGTCGGGCGTCGGCACCTCGGGCCCAGCGTGGGCCAGCACCCCGCGTAGCTCGAGCCGCAACGCCGCGGGTAGGCCGGCGTCCAGGGCCGAGCTCGCCTCGTCGAGCCGACCGGCGGCTGCCCACAGCAGCGCGGTGCTCGCTCGGCAGCGTGCCGACGCGCTACGCCGGGCGCGTTGGCAGAGGCCGGCGATGGCCCGCTCGCCCTGGGC
>SXNM01000078.1 GCA_005777155.1 Pseudomonadota bacterium
AGTCGCTCCACTACGAGACCCAGAAGCACAGCGGCGCGTTGCCCATCATCGGCGTCAACACCTTCCTCGCCGAGGGCGCCGCCGCCGATGGCCCGACCACCATCGAGCTCGCCCGCTCCAGCGACGAAGAGCGCGAGGCGCAGCTGCGGCGTCTGCTCGATTTCCAAAGTCGTCACGCCGACATCTGCGACGACGCCCGCGAGCGGCTGCGCCAGTCGGTGCTGCAGCGGCGCAACGTCTTCGACGCACTGATGGAGGTCGTCCCGGTGCTCAGCCTCGGTCAAATCTCGGCGACGCTCTACGAGATTGGCGGCCGCTACCGCCGCAACATGTAGCCTGCGCCGGCAGGCGAGCCGCGCTCAGAACCGCAGCGTCGCGCCGAAGCTGGCGCCGTTCGGCGTCGGCAGAATGGACAGCGAGAGCGACGGCGCAGCGCCAGAGGCTTTGGCCTCGCCGAACTCGCGCCAGAGTTGTCGGTGGCGCTTGTTCCAGCGCGCCGGGCCGGTCCAGACGTCGACGGCCTCCACGATGCGCAAGATCCCGAAGCCGAGGAAGCTGCCGAATCCGACGGCAATCCACAATTCACGGTTGCTCTCTCCAGCGCTGCAACCGACGCCCGGCACGCAGACCGTGTTGTCGAACATCCCCTCTAGCAGAGCGGCGATCCCCACAGTGATCGTCAGGAGCTCGCCGCCGGTGAAGATCAGGCCATGGTCTGCGTAGCGACCTTGCACGGCGTGGCCAAGCCCGAAGCCTAACCAGGTGCCGACGATGCCGCCCATCACCCACGACGCCTCCGAGATGGGCCCGGTCTCCAGCATCTCCCGCTCATCGGACGTCAGGACTCGTCGGCCCGGCGTCGCTCCAGCCGGCGCCGCTCCATCGCCTAGCTTCGCCGGCTCCGGCGCTCTGTCGGCTTCTGGCACAGACCCAGCCGTCTCAGGGGTTGGGACGGCGGGGGGCGGCCCCGGGTCCTCGGCCGGCGGCTGAGCTTGCGGCACGCCCGGCGCAGCCTCGGCCGCGCCCCCTTGGCCCTCCGGCGGCGGCTCGCTCTGCGCCAGCGCCAGACTCGGCGCGCTCAGGGTCGCGACCAGCAGGGCCGTTGCAAGCATAGAGAGGTGGCTCGGGCTTGGATTGGGCTTGAATCCACGCATCGTGCGCTCCCTCGTTTTTTCAGCCAACGCGCCAGACGATCGAATGGCGCTGGTCGCTCAGTCGTCCCCATGGAGCGGCACGACGCCGCGCCAGCGTGAGGAGATCATGTCAGACACACTGCAGACCGACCATAGCGCAAAGTTCACCCGCTGCCCACCCTCAACCGTCCAGCGCCCGCCAGCGTCAGCGCTCTGGCGACGCCGCAGCGGCGTGCAACCGACAGCGATCGCCCTGTCCCTGGTCATCGCGCTGTCTGCCACCACCGCCCTGGCCGCCGGGCCGCGCGACGATGGCCTGCCGATGGACACCAAGACAGGCCCGCAGTCGTCCCTCCTCGCTGGCATGGGCGGCCGCGGCCCCGCCGTCGGGGCGCTGACCCTGCTGCTCGAGGTGGCAGAGAGCGAGCAGCGAAAGGCGCCGGCAGGTGCTCCGCGCTGCTTGCCCTTCCAGGAGGGCGAGGTGCTGGAGTACGTCCTCGAGTGGATGGGCATCGACGTTGGGCGCGCCACGTTCCGCGTGCTGCCGAGCGGCCGCTTCGGCAAGCGGGCGGCCTGGCACTTTCAGATGAGCGCCAGCACCACCTCATGGGCCGACAAGATCTATCGGGTCCGCGACAGACTCGACGCCTGGGCCGACGTCGCCCTCAGCCGCGCCATCGGCCACGAAAAGATCGCCCGCGAAGGCAGCTACCACCGCGACATTCGCCTCGCCCTCGATTGGCAGCGCAAGCGCGTCACCTATCGCAACCAATGGAAGGCCTTCCCGAGTCAGCCGCTTTTTGACGACACCTGGGATCCGCTGGGCCTGCTCTACGCCTTTCGCCGCGAGCCGCTGACCGGCAAGGGCACTCGCAAGATGTCGGTGACGGACGGCCTCAAGACCATTCGGGCCGATCTGAAGGTGCACGGTCGCGAGACGATCGAGGTCGGCGGCAAGAAGGTGAAGGCGTGGCGCGTCGAGCCCGAGATGAAGGACGTCGGCGGCATCTTCGAGCGCAGCCCGGGCGCCCGCATGGAGGTGTGGGTCAGCGACGACGGCCGGCACCTGCCCATACGCCTTCGCTCGGCGGTCATCGTCGGCAGCTTCACCGCGACCCTGGTGCGCGCCAGCGGACTCGCGCCGGATCGCCCCGGCTGCCGCCTCGACAGCCCTTCCGCCGACAACCACCTACGCTGACGCCGCAAGTCAGGCCATCGGCCCGTCAAAGGCTCGACATGCGCCGCCATCGTCGTACGCTCAGCGCGGAGGCGACGATGCAAGCGGCGTGTGGCAGGTGCAAGACGGGGTTCGCGGCGGGGGATCCCCAGTGCCCAGCCTGCGGCGCGCGGCGCGGCGACGGGCCCGCGACGGCCTCGACGAGGCCCTCGACGACCGCGATCCATGCTCCCTCCGCCCCCTCACAAGCCGCGGCCCCAGCGCCGAGGCAGCCCAAGGCCATCGTGGAGGCGCTGGCCGCCACCGAAAGGGCCGACGAGAGGGACGACGTCGACGAGTCGTTTCCAATCGACGCCATCCTGACCACTGCGCCGGCGTCCATTCCCACGCGGGACGCGGACGGCGCGCTGCGTGCAGGTATGATCGCCAGCGATGTCGATGAGCTGGGGTTCGATCTGCCCGAGATCACCGACGTCGACATGGTGGTCGCTGTGCCCCAGTCGCCAGTTGCACCACCTACGCAGCTCGCCGCCGCCGAAGCCAAGGTCGCCGAGGCCGCGGCGACGTCGTCGTTCAGTGCCAACGCTGGGCGGCAGCAAGCCGCTGCACCCAGCGCGAAGGGTCGTCAGCGGGGAAAGAAGGCATTGGCCGTTGAGGCGAAGGCGGCCGCCGCGCGGTCTTCTGCGCGGTCGGTGGCGGCACATGCCGCGCCCTCGGCCGCGGCATCTGCCCTCCTGGTCGCTGCGCCGTCTGCCGGACCGACGCCTCGCTCACCAACCTTCGTCCTCGACGATGCGGCATTGCCGGCGCTGCAGCTCGACCTGCCTGCCTCGCGGCCGCGGCGCGCTTCACGGCAGGACCTCGCGGCGCGTGTTCAAGACTTCAGCATGATGTTTCGCGTCGACAACAGGGCCCGCCAGCGCCGGCGAACGATCCTGCGTGCCGCGCTCGTCCTCGCCATCGCCGTGGGCGCCGCCTTCGCTTGGCGCCACTTGCAGCGCAGCGCACCGGCGCCAATGGCCTCGGCCGCCGAGCTGCTCGCCGGCGCCAAGCCGCCGCACGCCACAGCCAGCGCCTACTTGCTCCTCGATCGCGCCGCGGTGCCGCCGCGGACGAGCCGGGTCCGTGTCTCGGTCCTTGCCGGTCGGCTGGCAGATGCCATGGCCGTTCGGGCCATTCGCGGCGACCGCTGACGCCGCAGCGCCCGCGGACCTACGGGCCCGCTCACGGGCCGCTAGGGACCTCGCAGTAGCTTGGAATCGCCGCCAGCGAAGCCGGATCCTGCTGCCACGGCGAGGCGCCGGCGTCATGCCATGTGTGGTCCTGCAAGAAGGCGCGGGCCAGCTTCAGGCCGTCCGATGGGATGGTGTGGCCGAGCTTGTGGTTGCAGCGCAAGATGAAGTGGCCATCGCCCTCTAGCCCGTCGGCCAGCGCAATGCTCATCGGTTCGAACTTGAGCAGGGCTTCGTCCTGCGGGCCGCCCCAGGCGACGATGACGGGCAGCTTGCGCTTGGGCGTCTTGTACACGTTGAACGAGCCCGAAGTCCCGCCGCTCCAGATCACCGCAGAGGCGAGGAAACGCGCTCGGTTGAGCACCAACCAAGTCGTCCAGAGCCCGCCAGAGGAGAAGCCCATCGAGGCGACCCTGGCATTGTCGATGTCGTATTGGCCGTCAACGCAGGCGAGCAGATCGTCGAACAGCGCGGCGTCGGAGTCCGACTCTGAGGCCTTGCCCCAGCCCCAGCCCGTCGCCTTCCCCTTGGCTTGCGGCACGACGACAATGGCACCGAGCGCCTTCGCGAGGGCCTGTGCGCCAAACGCCTTGCCGAAATTCTCCTTGGTGTCGCCGAGGCCATGCCACAAGTAGAGCAGGGCGGCGCCCTTAGGCTCCGGTGGCAGGTAGAGATCGAAGGTGCGCGCCTCAGCGAAGGACTGCAGCTTGTTGGCGCCGGCCACAAAGGTTGGGCAGGTCTTGCCGGTGTAGTCGAACGGCGCTGGCGGCTGCTCGGCGGTGGCGTCGCTGCCGGCGTCGACGGTCTCGGCTGGGTCGCCCGCCGCGCCGTCGCCGTCGCCGTCGACATCGCCCGCCGCGTCCTCAACCCCGACGCTCCCAGCGTCAGCTGCGGCGCCATCGTCGGTGCCAGCGCAGCCAAAGGTCGAGGCGGCCAGCAACGCGCCTGCCAACGCCCAGGCGGACCACGCCGAGGCTCTCTCTGCCAGCGGACGGCCAAAGGTCGCCAATGCCCTCGTGTCTCGTCGCAGCATCGCCACCTCCTCCGCCCGACGTGGCGGGCCAGATCGAAGATCGCGCGGGACCGCAGCGCGCGTCGCCTCGTCTACTTCGTCGGGGTGAACCGAATCGTGAGCGCCCCGGCGATCTCCCAGATTCGGGCGTACTTGGCATCCCGGCCATCGGTCGACGCCATCGCGGCGCCCAGGCGAAAGCCCACCGCGGGGCTGATCTCGAGCCGAACGCCAGCGCCGGCAGTGACCGCGGCGTCGATGTCCGCGCCCACATCGCCGACCTTGCCAGTCAGCCACTCACCGCCACCCGCCATCTCGATGTAGGGGCGCACCCGACCCAGCGTCACCAGCGCCCGTAGGCCACCGCGGACGCCGAGTATCGTCGCCTTGCCGTCGAGGCCGCGCAGACGCGTCGGCTGCCAGACCAGCCGCCCGAAGACCTCTAGCGACTGGACCGGGGCGTAGCCGATCTCGACCCCAACGGCGGGGCCGCTCTCGGCCTCGGGCGGTGACTTGCTGCCGGGCAGCGTGCCGATCTCGAGGGTCGATGGCAGAAAACGCCATAGCCCGCCGATCTCGAAGAGCACCTTGTTGCTGAAGTCAAAGTGGTCGACCCGGGCCTCGAGCCGAGACATCGCCCGGCGCCTATCGGCGACGCTGTGACGGCGAGCGCCGCCCTCAGGCTCTGGCGCCAGAGGCTTGGGCTCAAAGCGCGGGGCGTTCGGGTCCGGAGCGCCAGGCGGCGGCGGTGAGTCTAGGTCGGCCTTAGACTCCTCACCCGGGCGATCCCAGCCGCCGAGCGGCGGGTCAGCCGCTGGCGCTGCCCAGACCGGCGACGCGCTGAGCGCCCAGACCACCAGCGCGCTCCCGGCCCAGCGCATCTCGCGCCCTGCCAACGCCAGCGGTGCCTTCGCCACAGGCCGCCGCCGGTCCCGCTGCTCTGTCACCTGTTCGGCTGCCTGCACCATCCGATCACCTCGCGCATCCAAGGCTAACGATGGGCTCAGTAGACGTCCAGGCCCAGGCCGAAGCTCTGTCCCACCACGGCGTCTCGCCGCGCATGATCCCAAGTCCATTGCCAGCGGAAGCTGAGCGCCAGCCGCGTCGTAAGTTCGAGCTGCGCCAAGACACCCGCCGAGCTGACGCCGCCGCTTTCGGCGTCGGCGCTTGGACCATCCCGCCAGAGCGACTGCCAGCCGGCGGAGGCGCTGCCGCCGATGTGCAGCCGCCACAATCGAAGCGGCATGACATCGAGACCGATCCGCGGCACGAAGCGCGCCACGCCAAGGCCGCCAGCGTCTTGGCCCCAGCCCATCACAGCGTCGAGGCGGACGCCAAGCCACTGCATCGGCCAAGCGCCGAATGAGAGGGTGCCGCCGTCGATCACTGCGCGGTCGCTGTCATCGAGCGCGAGCTCCTGCCGCGAAACGTCGAAGCCGTAGGTGAGCCCCACCCGATCGAGCGGAGCGCGGCCGGTGAGCCACATGCCGGCGCCCTCATGGCGCACGACGATCGCCTCCTCGTCGTCGCCGACGCCGGCCTCGACCGCCTGCCACAGCGGCATCAGCCGCCGCTCGCCCTCGGGGCCGACGATATGGACCGGGTGCGACGGATGCACCGTGGCCCAGCCGTCATAGCGCGCGCCCTCGGTGACCGCCAGACCAATGCCGACGCCGACCGCCACCGCCGCCACCGCGGCCAGCGCGGATCCCTTGTCCCGACCGGCGGTGGAGAAGCCCTTGCCCAGTCCCGACGCCACGCCGCTGCCACCGCCGCCGCCAGCAGACTGGCCACCGCGTACGGTGCCTGTGACGACAGGCCCGCCCTGTTGACCTGCGACGCCTGCCGGCTCGAAGGTCGGCGCGAATGTTGGACCGCCGTAGGGCGGCGACCACCACCACCAGGCGAGGCCGTTCATGTCGCCATCGGGGTGCGCGTCCGGGTGGCGCTGCACCTGCGCCGGTGGCGCTGCCCAGTGTGGGGCCGGCGGCAGGTCACTGGCGGTGGAGAACCGCTGCACAACCCGTACGCCCTCGCCACGCTTGTCGGGCGCGACCGACTTCAGCCGCGCCAGCTCATGGCGCTTCACCACGTAGCTCGGGCCGAGGCAACCAGCAGCGGCGATCGACAACGTGGCGACCAGCGTCGCAGACCACAGCGTACTTCGATCGAACGGCCTGCCCATCGTCATCTCCCTGTCGCTGGCGCCTCCGCCTCTGAGTGGCGACCTCGCCCCCATGCTAGCAGGCCCGCACCGAGCGCGCAGCCGCGCCGTCCTCATCGAACGCCGCCGCCGCCGCCGCGATTCAGGTTCGCCGTCGAGACGGGCGCCCGGTCAACGGTGAGCCCGGCGAGCGCGCGCAGCAGCCGCTTGCGGCCAAAGCGCGTAAATTCGACCTCAATTGCCAAGTCGTCGATCAGGGTCACCGTGCCCTCGCCGTGCCGGACGTGGCGAACCTTGGCACCCACGCCGAAAGGATCGGATTTGACGGCCGCGGCGAGCGGCGCCGCGCTGTCTCCGTCGCCTGCCAACGGTGCGAGCGGTGCCGCCAAAATAATGGCCGACGCTGCAGCAGACGTCGGCGCAGACACGTCGCGTCCGGTGGACACTGGCGCCACGCTGCTGGTGTCGGCGCCGCTCCCCGCGGCGACTCTGCCGAGGGGTTCGGCCGGTGTTGCGCGGGCTGGGGTCGTGGCCGAGGGATACATCCCGCCGCGGCGGCCGGCGTCGGAGAACTTACCGCTGTCGCTCTCGTCGCTGGCGAGCTCCGCCGCCGCCGCCGCGGCCGACACCACAAGTGACGCCTCGACGGCCATGGGCGGCGCATGTCCAGCCTCGACAGGGGAGGGCGGCGCCGTAAGGTTGGTGGCCTGGAGAGCTTCCGACCGCCACTCGACACATTTAGGCGGCAGCATCCGCAGCAGGGCGCTCGGCTCTGGGCTGGCGCGCGGCACGCCAGGGGCGGCGGACCAGCTGATCTCGAGCCTATCGCGCGCCCGCGTCACGCCGACGAAGAGCAGGCGCTGCTCCTCGCGCAGCGAGGCAGGGCGGCTCCAGGCCCCAGCGAGGGGCAAGACGCCGTCGTTACAGCCAATGAGCCAGACGCGTTCGAACTCCAGGCCCTTGGCGGCGTGGATCGTGCGCAGCGCGATGCCTTCGCGGTCGATCGCCAGCTCCTCGACCAGCGACGTGCCGGTGTCCTCTCCAGGCCGGGCATGGCCGGCGAGGCCGGCGTCCTCCACGGCGTCGCGCATGGCTGCCCGCAGATCGCGGGCGCTGCGGGCGATGGCGTCAGCGCAGATGCCGCGCAGGGCGACCTCCAACAGGGCGGCCTCATCAGCAAATCCGGCGCGCGTCGGGCGCAGCAGCCCTTGGATCGGCAGCTTGGCGGCGATCTGTGCCGCTAGCGCGTCGCCGCCCTCTGGCGCGACGCCTTCGTCCAGCAGAGGCCCAAGCGCCCGCAGCCCGGCGAAGGTGCGCCGGGCCAGCGCGGCGTCGAAGCGTTTGCTGCGGCGGCCGTAGGCTTGGAGCCGCGCCTCCACCGCCGCCAGAGCGCCTCCGTCGGCTGCGGCCGCAGCCTCGACGTCGCGCAAGGCGGCAGCCGGGCAGAGGCCGCGTTCGGCGTCGCCGAGGCAAAGGCGCAACGCGCCGAGGTCGCCGTCGAGGCCAGCCCGCAGCAGGGCC
>SXNM01000079.1 GCA_005777155.1 Pseudomonadota bacterium
CAGCCCATCGGGTGCAGCACGTTGAAGCCGCTGGCCCGCAGCGCCCGGCAGTAGCTGTCGGTGGCGGTGTAGCCGGCCGGGTGGCCGACGTGCAGACCGGCGCCCGACGGGTAGGGGAACATGTCGAGCACGTAGCGCTTGGGTCTGCCGTCTTCGAGGTCGGCGTGGAAGGTGCCGTGCGTTAGCCAGTAGGCCTGCCACTTCGCCTCGACCTCCAGGGGTTGGTAGCGGCCCTCGTCGCTCTGCTCGTCGTCTGCGGACGGCTCGGCCTTTCGTTCGTCGGTCATCGGAGGCTCCGTCGGGCGCCGCGAGGTCGCAATGGGCGGCACGGCGCGGCGTGCACGGTGCCGCAGGGGCGGCCGGCGGGCAAGGGTAACGGGCGCGGCGTCGCGGGTGGGACAGCAGGAGGGTCGCCACGGCGAGCGCTGCAGCAATTTTGGGCCCGCCGGTCGCCAGGCCGACAGTTGCTGCGCGGTCGCGTCGCCTGCGGCGGGCGCAAGCGCTAGGGCGCGGCGCAGACCCCGGCCTTGCAGATCTTGCCGGTGGCGCAGAGGCCGCCGCTGGTTTTGGTGGAGGAGCAGCCGGTGGTGGCGTCGCAGACGTCGACGGTGCAGGGGTTGCCGTCGTCGCAGTCCTGCGCCGCGACGGCGCCGCACTTGCCGGCTACCGTGCAGTTGGAGTGCCCCCACTTGTCGGTGCGGACAAGGCGCAGTCGGTCTGCGCTCTCGCCCTTGATGCGATGCACATAGGCGAAGTCGATGCCGCCGTCGTTGCGCTCGCCGACACCCGACGCGGCGGTCTTGGCGCCGGTGGCGCCAAGGTTGCGCTCCCAGAGCCGTGTGCCGGCGTGGTGGATGGCGCCGAGGAAGGCCTCGAAGCTGCCGGTCTTGGAGGTCAGGATCGCGCCGCCGACGAGCGTGCGATCTTGCAACTGAATGAGCGACGTGAAGATGCGCCCGTCGGGCTGGGCGGGCAGGCTCTGCCAGCTCAGCTTGCCGGCGCTGCTGACGCGGGCGACGTAGCCGCTGCGGAGCCCGGAGGAGATCGCGATGAGCTCACCCACCAAGAGCGCGCCGCCATCGTCCGTCGAGGCTAGGGCGAACGCGGTCAGACTACCGGCTGGCTTGATGTCGAAGGCCGGGAAGATCGCCACCTTGGTGTCGTAGGCGCGCGCCTCGACCGTGACGTAGTTTGGAGAGCCGAGCCCCTGCGTACGGCCGATGGCCCAGACGAAGCCGCCGTCGCCGCGCAGCGCCGCGGCCATGATGGCCTCTTGCGGCGACGACAGCGCGTAGCTGTGGCTGTTGAAAGCGCCGCCGACCGAAGAGTTGGCGCCCCCCTTGGTGAGGCGTACAGCGTGGGCATAGGTCGACGAGCTCGAGGTTTGCGTGAAGAAGATCCAAGTCAGCCCCGTCGGCGCCTCGAAAATCTCCACCGGGATCGCAGCACAGTTGGCGACGCTGGCGCCGCACGGCAGGTAGGCCCAGTTCTGCGAACCTCGGCGGACGAACACGGCGCGTGTGGCCGACGGAGAGCCACCGTCGAGGCGCCCGTACATGAGGAACTCTTCCTTGGGGTGAGCGGCGGTGCCGCCTGGATAGACGAGCTTCAACGGGCCCTTGAGCGCAGGGACAGGTCCGCCGACCGCCGCCGCCGTCACCGATGAGCTCGTCGACGCGACGTAGTCAGGCGAGGCCACCATGACCTGAATCTTGCTTTGGCCTTCGCTGACATCGTAGTACGCGGCGTGGTGCATACCGCCTACGACCAGGGCGTGAGGGTCGAGGACGCCGTCGTCGGCGACCAGCGGGCCTTGTTCTATCCAGCGGATGTTGCCAAACGAGAATGGGACGCAGCTCCCTGAGATGCAGCTCGCGGCGATCGAACAGCCATTGGTGACGTCGCAGGCGATCTCGTCCTTGAGCGGATGTTGGCAGCCAGCGCTGGAGTTGCAGCCATCGACGGTGCAGACCTTGCCGTCGTCGCAGTCGGCAAAAGCCTTGCCCTGGCAGACACCGGCGCCGCTGCACGAGGTCGGGCCGAACGCGCTCAGGCGGCTGAGGCGGCCCCGGCTGGCGGCGCCATTGACGACGGTCGAGACGGCGGCGACGCGGTTAGCGCCGGTGAAGGCGACGTCGCCTGCGACATCGGCGCTGCCGCCGTTGAGGCGCTGGGACCAGAAGCCGTGGTTGGCCCGGCGGTCGAGGATTCCAACGTAGACGTCGTTTGGGCTGCTGCCGTCGGTCATGGTGCCAGTCACCGCGATGGTGCTCGGCCCGGCGTCCCAGCGCGTCAGGCTGGCGCCGATGGTCTGCAGGTAGACCTTCTCGGCGCTGCCGGCGCTCTGCTCAAGGCCGGCGAGGACGCTATGGTGGTGGGCCTGGGTGGCGTGTGGCGACGTGAACAGGCGCACCGCGTAGGCGTCGCCGGCTGCGATGAGCAACGTGCGGGTGGCGGCGCTGGCGGTCTCCATCACTGGCCCGTCGTCGACGAGGACCTTACCGGCGGCCGAAACCACGGCAGAGTAGCCGGTGTAGGAACGCGCCTGAGCCCCAACCTTTTGCAGCGAACGTGCGCCGGAGACAAAGAGGGTCGACTCGTCGCGGAGCTCGACGGTGCCAGACGCAAAGGCCTCCTCAATCGCCTTGTCGAGCGGCCGGGCGTAGGTGGCGGTGACGCCGCCGCTCGAAGACACGACGCGCACGATGAGGGTGCTGCAGGTGACGTTGTTCTTGACGCCACAGGTGACCTCGTCGCGCGCCAAGAGCGCCGCCTGCCCAGAGGGCTCCGAGGCGACGGCGAGGGCGGTGGTCGCTTCGAAGCCGCCGCTGATGCCTGGCGTCACCGACCATGCGGTCTTGCCGCTGGCGTCGACGTGGAACAGGCGCGGCTGGACCTTGGCGTTGCTGTTGAGCTTGAGGTTGGCGAGCGCGTAGACGCCGTCGTTGAGCGCCGGCGCGAGATCGACGATGGCAGTGTCTGCGTGGGCGGCGTCGCCGGCGTAGGTGCGCTCCCAAACGCTGGCGCCAGTGGCGGTGACGCGGCGCAGCTGGGCGACGTTGGTCGAGACGGCATCGGACTGCTTGGCCCGGCCGCGGCCGCCGAGGTAGAGGTCGCTGCCGGGCGCAATGGTCAGCGCGCGCAGCTCGGTCCAGCCGTCGGTGGGCCCGATGGCGACGTCGGCGTAGAGCGTGTCGGTGGTGGCGGCGCCGCAGACGCCGGCCTTGCACGTGGCGCCGACCTTGCAGGCGCCAGCGCTGTCGCAGCTCGAGCCGTCCTTGCGCGTGGCCTCGACGCAGGCGTAGTCGGTGCCGCCCTTGTCTTGGCAGATCGCTTCTTTGCAGAGGTCGCTCGGCTGCTTGCAGTCGACCACGCTGCCGGTGAGGCAGGCGCCCAGGCCGTCGCAGGCGTCGCCGACCGTGCAGCCCTTGCCGTCGGCGTTGCAGAGCGCGCCCTTGGTGGAAGGCGCCGGCGCGGTGCAATTGCCGGTCTTGCTGTCGCACTGCTCGCTAGTGCACTCGTTGCCGTCGCTGCAGCCCTTGGCGGTCTGCACGCAGCCGAGCTTGGCGTCGCAGCTGTCGATGGTGCAGGCGTTCTTGTCGTCACATTGGTTGGCCTTGCCGCCGCCGCAGCTGCCCTTGTCGCACAGCTCGCCGGTGGTGCAGACGAGGCCGTCGTCGCAGGCGGCGCCGGTGGCGACGGGCTGCAGCGCGCACTTGGCGGTCTTGGGGTCGCAGGTCGCCTTCAGGCAGGCGGTGTCGTCGGTCTTGGCGCAGAACACCGTGCTGTTGGGCAACGCCTTGCAGGCGGGAGCGGCGCCGGACTTGTCGCAAAACATCGTGCTGTTGCAGAGGTTTCCGTCGTCTTTGGTCGCGCAGCCGGCGTCGTCCTTGCACTCGCAGACGAAGCTGCCGCCGGCGCAGCCGCCGAGCTTGCACAGATCGCCCTTGGTGCAGGCGTCGCCGTCGTCGCAGGGCGTGCCGCCCTTTTGGGCGACGAAGCCGCAGGTGCCTGACTTGGGGTTGCAGGTGTTTTTCGAGCAGGCCGTGTCGTCGACGCTGGCGCAGGTGACGATCGTCTTCGGGTTCAGCTTGCAGGCCGGGGCCTTCCCGGTCTTGTCACAGAACATCGTGCCGTTACAGAGATCGCCATCGTCGCTGCCGGCGCGGTCGACGTCGGCCTTGCAGGCGCAGGTGAAGGTGCCCGGCTGGCACTTTCCGAGCAGGCAGCCATCGCCGCTGGTGCAGGCGTCGCCGTCGTCGCAGGTGCCGCTGACGGCCTCGGGCAGGCAGGCGCCGGTCTTGGGCTGACACTTGGTCTGGATGCAGGCCGTGTCGTCGACGGACGGGCACGAGACCACCGTCGACGGGTTGACCTCGCACAGCCCGGACTGGGCGTTGCAGAACATCGTGCCGTTGCAGAAGTTGCCGTCGTCCTTGGCCTTGCAGTCGGCGTCGCTGCTGCATTGGCAGACCTTGGCGCCTGGTTTGCAGGCCTTGCCTTCGCAGGCGTCGCCCTTGGTACAAGCGTCGCCGTCCTCGCACAAAAAGGGCCCGGCGTCCTTGCTCTTGCCGCCCTCGGCCGCGAGGTAGAGGCAGAATTGCGCGACGACGCCGCCGCCGAGGTCCACCAACTGGCAGCCGGCCTGGTTCACCGCGCTGCGCGGCTGGGGAGCACAGACCCCGAGCTTGGGATCGCAGACGTTCTTTGTGCAGGCCGTGTCGTCGACGGTCGGGCAGAAGACGACGGTCGCCGGGTTGGTCTCGCACTTGCCGCTGGCCTTGTTGCAGTAGGACAGGCCGTTGCAGAGGTTGCCGTCGTCGGCGCCGACGCAGTCCTTGTCGCTCGCGCACTTGCAAGTGTCGGTGCCGGCGGCGCAGGTCCCGCCGACGCAGGCCTCGCCCTTGGTGCAGGCGTCGCCGTCGCTGCAGGTCGTGTTGTCGGCGACCGGCGTCAGCTTGCAGGCGCCGAGGGACTTGTCGCAGGCGTTCTTGCGGCAGTCGGTGTCGGCGGCCTGACTGCAGACGACGACAGACGCCGGGTTGTTCTCGCACTTGCCCTTGCCGCCCGCCTTGTTGCAGTACGGGATGCCGGTGCACGGATCGCCGTCGACGTCTTCGCAGTCGCTGTCCTTGCTGCAAGCGCAGGTGTCTTTGCCACCGCTGCAGGCGCCGCCCTGGCAGACGTCGTTGGCCGTGCAGGCGTCGCCGTCGTCGCACGCCGTGTCAGCCGCGACCATCTGCACGGCACAGGTGCCCTTGGCCTTGTCGCAGGTGTTGACCTTGCACGGATCGCCGCTCGCTGGGCACTCGACCACGGTCGAGGGCTTGACGGCGCAGTGGAAGGGAAAAGTCGCCTTGTCGCAGAAGAGCGTGCCATTGCAGAGATCGCCATCTTCCTGGGTCGCGCAGTCGGCGTCGCCTTTGCAGCTGCAGGTGTTGGTACTCCCGGGCTCGCAGGCGCCGCTTTTGCAGGTGTCGCCGAGGGTGCAAGGGTCGCCGTCGTCGCAGAGCAGGCCCTGGTGCCGCGGCGTCGCCTGGCATGAGCCGGTCTTGCTGTTGCAGATCTAGGCCTTGCAAGCAGCGTCGGCGGCTGGGTCACAGGTGACGACGCTGGATGGGTCGAGGGCGCAGGTGCCGGCGGTGCAGCGGTGGACGCCGTTGCAGAGGTCGCCGTCGTCAAAGGGCGCGCAGTCGCTGTCGGCGCTGCAGGCGCCGGTCGGCTGGGCGACGTCGGCGAGGTTGCCGCCACCGACGCGGCCGGTATCGCCAGCGCCGGCGCCGCTGCTGACGTCGCCCGCGCTCGTGGCCTCGGTGCTGCAGCCGATGAGGGCGAGCGTGAGCGCAGCGACGAGGGCGGTGCGGCCGCCGCTTGCGCCCTCTCGAGACGCTGACACGCCGCTGCGGGCCTCCGTCGATGTCGGGAGCCTCACAAGCGAGACGGCAGCTATGCTGACCTCCAATCCGCAGGGCCACAAGGCTCTGTTGGTATGCCATGCGGCGCAAGACGCTAAGTAGCTTAGTGGATGCGCGCGGCCTCGGGCAACCGCGGGGAGGCGTCAGCGAAGCCGCGCGCTAACGGGCGGCAGCGTGGACCACCGAGACCGCGTCGAGATCAGCTCCGGCGGTGGGCTGCACCGCGGCTTGCGCTCCGGGATCGCGCACCCGCACCCACAACGCACGGTCGAGGCCGATGGCGTGGAGGTCAAAAGCGTCGCCGCCGGCCGCGGCGGGATCTGTCGGATCGACGCCGTTGCCGGGCGCGCTGAGCACCGGCGTCACGCCAGCGCAGCCCGGGAACTTCGCAGCCTTGTTCGCGTGCTCGCAAGGGAACTCCACGAAGGTCACGCCGTCTTGGCTGACGCCGACGATCGCCGGCTCCGGCCACAGGGTCATCGGGTTCTCGAAGACGATGAAGTCGGCTCCCGGGCCATCGGTGATTGCGACATCGAAGCCGAGCACGATGCTGCCGCCGCTGCCGAGCGACACCACCTCGAGCGAGCCCGCCGTCGCGCCTGCGCCCTTGGGCGGCCCGAGGACGATGTCGGGCATGGCGTCCTGACCAAAGCCGGCGCCCTGCCCTGGCGCGAAGGCGAGCACCGTCGTGGCGAAGTGGCCGGCGCTGGCCTGCCTGCCGCCGTCGGGCGCGTCCGATGCGACGGCGGCGTCGACGCGGTCCAGTGCGCCGGCGCCCGGCGGCGCCGCGGCCTCGTCACAGGCGGCGAGCAACGTGCCGGACAGCACAGCGAGCAGGTGGCGGGTCATGGGCTCCAGGGGAGCGGCCAAGAGCCGCCGAGACGGCACTGGAGCCCGTCGTCGCGGGCAAGGCCAAGGGCGGGCAGAGCCACCGGCGACTATCGGTGCGCGGGAGGCCAACGCGCCGCCGGCGTGACGAAGGCCGCCGCGCACCACGCAGACGCCGAGCCAGACGCCGAGCCAGCCCCAGGGGACGTCGCGGCGCGCGCTGGGAAGGGCAGAGGCCCTCGCGCGCCCTGCGGTTTCGCGCTAGGGTTTTGCCCCCGGGTCGCCGCCGGCGCTGGCAGCAGCCCACGCCCGCCAGGCGCGCCAGACGGAGGCAGTGTGCGAAGATTCTATGCCACCACGCCGATCTACTACGTCAACGCCCGCCCCCACATCGGACACGCCTACTGCACGGTGGTGGCCGACTGCGCCCGCCGCTACGAAGTGCTGCGCGGCGCCCGCACCTACTTCCTGACCGGCAGCGACGAGCACGGCCAGAAGGTGCAAGAGGCCGCCGACAAGCGCGGCATGAGCCCGCAGGCCCACGTCGACGAGCTGCATCGCGCCTTCTTGACGCTGTGGCCCGAGCTGCACTGCCTGCCCGACCAGTTCATTCGCACCACCGAGGCGCGCCACCGGGCCGTGGTGCAGCGGGCGCTGCAGCAGCTCTTCGACCAGGGCCTCATCGAGGCGCGCGTCTTCGAGGGCTGGTACTCGACGGCGGCCGAGCGCTTTTGGACCGAGAAGGACCTCGTCGACGGCAAGTGCCCGGACACCGGCCAGGCCGTGGTCTGGCTGCAGGAGCGCAACTACTTCTTCTTGATGAGCCGCTACCAGCAGCCGCTCATCGAGGCGCTGCAGTCCGGCGCGATGCAGATCTTACCCGCCAATCGCGCCAATGAGGTGCTGGGCTTTTTGCGTGAGCCGCTGCAGGACCTCTGCATCTCGCGCCCGAAATCGCGCCTGCAGTGGGGCATCGAGCTGCCCTTCGACCGCGACTTCGTCTGCTACGTCTGGTTCGACGCCCTGCTGAATTACGTCACCGCCATCGGCGGCATGGGCGCAGAGGCCGACAACCGGGCGCTGCTCTCAGAGGCGCTGCAGCCTGAAAGCGAGGGCGGCCGCGGCTCGTTCGCTACCTGGTGGCCGTCGGTCACCCACTTCCTCGGCAAGGACATCCTGACCACCCACGCCGTCTACTGGCCGACGATGCTGATGGCGCTCGGCCTGCCCATCCCGCGCACCCTGGTTGTCACCGGCTGGTGGCTGATCGGCGACACCAAGATGTCGA
>SXNM01000080.1 GCA_005777155.1 Pseudomonadota bacterium
CTGGTGCCGCACGGCGCCCGCGCCCTGGTCGGCGCCAGCCATCGGCGGCTGTTGCCGGTGGTGCTGCTCGGCGGCGCCGCCTTCCTCATCGCCGTCGACGCGCTCTGCCGCCTGGTCGTGTCGCCCGCCGAGCTGCCCATCGGCATCCCGACCGCGCTGGCTGGTGTGCCGCTCCTGCTGTCGCTGCTGCGCCGGCCGGCCGGGGCGCCAAAGTCGCAGGTCGCGCCGATAGCGTCCGCGGCGTACTCAGGCGCCGAAGACCGCGCGGCTGTGCCTGCCCGGCCCCTCTCTCTGGGGGGCGGCGCGCCGCCGGGCGAGGAGACGCCCCTTGCCTGCCGTGACCTCGCCGTCACGCTCGATGGCGTCCAGGTGCTCCGCGCCGTCGATTTGTCGCTGCCGAAGGGCGCGCTGGTGGCGCTCGTCGGCCGCAACGCGGCGGGGAAGTCGACGCTGCTACGGGCGCTGGCCGGGGCGTTGCCGGGCGATGAGGCCGGCGCGGCGGTGACCGGCACGGTCTTTGACCATGGCGCGCCGCGGCGTACGTCGCCGAGCGCGGTGGCGCCGGGCATCGGCTGGCTGCCGCAGCAGGTGGAGCTCGACGGGGCGATGACGGCGCAAGAGCTGGTCGACCTGGCCCTGCGCCTCGATGGCGTGGCGCCAAACGAGCTAGACGTGCGGCGCCGCCTCACGCTCGCGGCGGTCGACGCCGAAGCCCTGGCCGGACGCCCCCTCGGCAGCCTGTCCGGTGGACAGCGCCAACGCGCGCTGCTGGCGATGGCGCTGGCGCGCGCTACGCCGACCTTGCTCCTCGATGAGCCGACAGCGGCCCTCGACCGCGCGGCCGCCGCAGAGGTGATGCGGTGGCTCGCCGACCTGGCCTCCGCGGAGGGGCGGCTGGTGGTCGCTAGCAGCCACGACCTCCAGGCGGTCTGCGCCTACGCCGACGTCATCGTCGTCGTCGCCGACGGCGGCGCCCGCGGCTACGCTCCAGACGATCCGGCGCTGGCGGCGGCCCTCGACGAGGTCTTCGGCGACAGGTTGGTGGCGCGACGGCGAAGGCCGAGAGGTCAGCCGGGGGCCTCGACTTCGTGAGCCGCGCTCAGCGGGAGGCGGCGACTTCCACCGCGCAGCGCCAAGTGCTAGGATACCGCGCTGGCGCCGCGCTTCCGCTGCAGGACGCCGGCGCAGGCATGTGAGGACGACATGGAAGCGATCGCCAATCAGCCACGCACAGACGCTCCGCGTGGGTCACACCCTGCGCCCCGTCGTGGGCGGGCAGCCTCCCAGCGGACCTGGGCCTCGCTGCAGCGTGCGGCGGCGGCGCTCGCGATCGCGACGCTTTTCATGTCTTGCAACAACTACCCGGTCCATAGCCTGCTCGAGAACTTCAGCGTCCGCGTCACCGACAAGCTCAACACAAGCGACGCCGTAAAGCTCGACTTCCTCTGGGTCATCGACCACTCGTCCTCGATGTGCCAGGAGCAGCGCGATCTCGCCAAGGGGTTCCAGCAGTTCGTGACCAAGCTCCAGTCGCTAGGCTCCATCGACGCCCAGATGGCGGTCGTGACCGTCCAGCAGACCCCAGACAAGGAAGAGGTCCGTGTCGTCGGGCGCTTCAAGCGCGAGCCTGCGACCGGCTTCCCACCCAACTGCATCGAGCGCGTGCGCATGCCCTGCACGAGCGACGCTCAGTGCCAAGGCAAGCACAGCTTTCCTTTCGCGACGACGGTCGATAGCTCGTTGTGCACGCCGAACCCGCAGGCGATCGAGAACAAGTACACAACCGGCATGTGGCGCTGCAAGAAGCCGCCCGAGGCGAGCGCGATCGCCAACATCAACTGCTCGATCAACTCGACCTGCGAGTCAGCCTGCAAGGACATCAAGAACCACACGGACTGCCGCGCGACCTTCGAGCCGGACGTGCCCAAAGACAAGCAGCGGATCCGCTGCCACGTCCCAGGCGGCGGCACCAACCTCGACTCCGCCGGCTGCATGTTTCCGCCCGACACCGAGACCTGCCCGAAGGCAGCAGACCTGCCGGCAGTGCTCAATACAAAGCAGCTCGACCTGTTCCGCTGCATCGCCACCGTCGGCGCGTCGCAGAAGGTCGAGGCGGGCTTCGAAGGCGGCTTCCGCTCAGCGTGGCAGGCGCTGGATCCGGCCGGACCCAACTGCAGCCGCGACGCCTGCGTCAAGCACCTGCGCTCGTGCTGCGTCGACGACGGCGCCTTCTGCAGCCCGACCTACCTCAACGATCCGAAGGTCAGCGACGCCGACAAGAAGGAGAATTGCTGGTGCTACGCCGACAAGAACGCCGCCAAGTGCGCCGCCGAGACCACCGAGCTCTGCGAGCCGCTCAAGGACAGCAAGAACTGCCAGTTCAAGCGGCTCGTGCGTGACGACGCCTACCTCGTCATCGTCTTCGTCAGCGACGACGACGACTGCTCAATGCCGTTGAACCTCAACCCGCTCGACCGCAACGTGACCAACAAGGAGAATTGGCAGGTCTGTCAGAAGGCGGGCGACGTGCTGGGCGCCAACGTGCCGCTCAACGAGGGCAACTGCGAGTTCCGCCGTGGCAAAAACGCCAACCTGTTTTGCCCCTCGGATTGCCTCGCCGGCAGCACGACCAAGGACGTCACGGGCAAGCTGAAATGTTTAAACGGCTGCAAGGACGGCAGCGCAGAACAGGCCGCATGCAGCAAGCTGGCCGACGCCGAGTACCTGCTCTCGGTCAAGAAGACGCCGCTCATGGCGCCGGTCAACGAGTTCGTCAACCGCTTCAAGTCGTTGAAGCCCGACCCGGCGCGGGTCATCGTCGCCACCATCGTCGGCGACACCAACGTGGGCAATTCGAGCGAGCTGACGACCCACCGCGACCGCGTCAACTTCTACCACTCGCTGTTCCGCGACATCTCGACCGGCAAGGTCCCCTACGTCTGCCAAGGCTCGCGCGGTGAGTCTGGCTATGGCTCGCGCTACATCGAGCTGGCCGAGTCGTTCCGCGAGAATGGAGTAGTGCAGAACATCTGCAACGGCGCAGACTTTGGTCCTGCCCTCGAGAGCATCGCCACGACAATCTTGCGGCGCGTCATCAAGCTCTGTCTGCCCCAGCCGCCCTTTGTCGTCGACGGTGAGCGCAAGCTGACCGTCACCCGAACGCGCGGTGGCAAGACCGAGAAGCTGACGCTGACCGACGGACCGGTGCCCGGCGATTCGGCGTCGTACTATATCGTGGCCTCGCCCGACTGCCGCGCCGGTAAGACCGACCTGCCGGGTCAGCTGGCGGCTTGCAACGTGACGCGCGACTGCAACGGCGGCCTCACCTGCATCGACAACCTGTGCCAGATCTACAACGAAGCGATCTTCTTCTCAGATGTGCCCGAGCCAAACGACTCCATCGAGATCAACTACGGCGCCGACCTTGGCCTGTAGGCGCCGCACGCCTCCGCTATTTCAAAGCGACGGCCAGTCCTCGACTTGCCCTCTCCTCTGCGGACGGGCGCCGTTGCACCCGAGGCGCCGGCGGGCTCTTTGCAAATTGACTCTGGCGTGAGGCAACTCGGCTGATACAGTTCATGCGCGCCACGCGACACCGTGGCCCTGGGAGGTTGCGCATGTGTGCTCGTCTTGCGTCGCTGGGCCGCCAGGGCCACGCGCTGCGCGCCTTCTCGTTCGCCATCCTCCTCATCGCCGCCTGTTCGGACAAGAACAAGCCCGTCACAGGCTTCTCGAACCCTTACGCCGACGCCGTTGAGGACTCCGGTGGCATCGCCGACATCGCTGGCGATGGCGGAACGGGTGACGCCGGCGGCGCCCCGGTCGACAAGGCCTGCAAGATCGACGGCGACTGCGGCAAGGGCCAGATTTGCCACGCCGCGCTCGGCTGGTGCTTGTCGTTGCCCTGTACGCCCGGCGCCAAGCAATGCCTCGGGCCCTACGCCGCGGAGTGCAACAGCGAGGGCAATGGCCTGCTGACCCCGGCCAAGCTCTGTCCGAGCGGCACCTTGTGCAAGGACGGCGCCTGCAGCCAGTCGGGCTGTGGCGACGGGCTCTGCGACGGCGCCGCCGGCGAGCTGTGCGGCTCCTGCCCGACGGATTGCGGCTCTTGCCAGGCCAAGTGTGGCGACGGCGTCTGCGCGCCGACGGAGTCATGCAAAGAGTGCGCGGCAGACTGCGGCCCGTGCAAGGACGAGGGCGGCTGCGCGGCCAGCGACAAGCCTGGCTGCCAGGGATGTAGCTGCGAGCTGTGCGTGTGCAAGGTCGATCCGGCCTGCTGCAGCGGCGTCTGGGACGACGCTTGCGTCGGGCTCTGCCAGCAGTGCGGCACGCCATGCGCTGCGACCTGCGGCAACGGCACCTGCGAACCCAAGGCCGAGGAGAGCTGCAAGTCGTGCGCCGCCGACTGTGGCGCCTGTCCGGCCAGCTGCGGCGACGGCGTCTGCTCGGCCAGCGCCGGCGAGTCGTGCGGCAGCTGCGCCCTGGACTGTGGCGCCTGCAGCGCCTGTGGCGATGGCGTCTGCGCGCCGACCTTCGGCGAGAGCTGCGAGACCTGCGCGGCTGACTGCGGTGCCTGCAAAACCTGCGGCGATGGGCTGTGTTACATCGCCGGCGGCGAGAGCTGTCAGGCATGCCCAGCCGATTGCGGCGTCTGCCCCAAGGCATGCGGCGACGGCGTGTGCAGCGCCAAAGCAGGCGAGAGCTGCAGCAGCTGCAGCGAGGACTGCGGCACTTGCGACGCGTGCGGCGACGGCGTCTGCGCGGCGGCCAGCGGCGAGACGTGCAGCACCTGCGCCAAGGACTGCGGCGTCTGCCCGACCTGCGGCGATGGCACCTGCCAGCCCGACGCTGGAGAGTCGTGCACGGCTTGCCCAGGCGACTGCGGCGTCTGCAAGCCGACCTGCGGCGATGGGCTCTGCGAGGCCGGCAAGCTCGAGAGCTGTAGCGCCTGCCCGGACGACTGCGGCGCCTGCCCGGCGAGCTGCGGCGACGGCACCTGCCAGCTGCAGAGCGAGACGTGCAAGGACTGCCCGAAGGACTGCGGCGGCTGCAAGCCGACCTGCGGCGACGGCACGTGCAACGGCGAGGAGACCTGCAAGACCTGCGCCGGCGACTGCGGTCCGTGCCCTCCGACCTGCGGCGACGGCCAGTGCCTAGGCACCGAGTCTTGTGGCACCTGCCCGCAAGACTGCGGCAGCTGCCCGGCGAGCTGCGGTGACGGCAAGTGCCCTGGTCTCGAGTCCTGCCAGACCTGCCCCGGCGACTGCGGCGCTTGCGCGGCGGTGTGCGGCGACGGCGCCTGCAACGGCCAGGAGACCTGCGGCAGCTGCGCCAAAGACTGCGGCGCCTGCCCGGCGAACTGCGGCGACAAGCTCTGCAACGGCCAGGAGACCTGCAAGACCTGCAGCGCCGACTGCGGCGCCTGCCCGGCGAGCTGCGGCGACGGCAGCTGCCAGGCGTCCGCCGGCGAATCGTGCCAGATCTGCCCGACGGACTGCGGCGTCTGCCCGGCCAAGTGCGGCGACGGCGCCTGCGACGCCGGCAAGGGCGAGACGTGCATCAGCTGCTCCGCCGACTGCGGCGCCTGCCCCGGCAAGTGCGGCGATGGCCTGTGCGCGCCCAGCCAGGGCGAGAGCTGCCAGACCTGCGCCGGCGACTGCGGCGCCTGCCCCGGCAAGTGCGGCGACGGCTTGTGCACGCCCAAGGACGGCGAGAGCTGTAGCAGCTGCGCCGCCGACTGCGGCGCCTGCCCGGCCCAGTGCGGCGATGGCGTCTGCAGCGCCGTGGCTGGCGAGACCTGCAGCAGCTGCGACAAGGACTGCGGCCCCTGTGGCCCGGGCTGCGGCGACGGCGTCTGCAACGCGCTCGGCGGCGAGGACTGCAAGGCCTGCCCGAAGGACTGCGGCAGCTGCGGCGACGGTTGCACCGCCACCCAGTCCGCCGGCTGCGGCGGCTGCGGCTGCGAGGCCTGCGTGTGCGCCAAGGACAGCTTCTGCTGCAGCGGCGCCTGGGACCAGATCTGCGTCAACCTCTGCGCCAGCCAGTGCAATGGCGGCTGCAAGGGCATCTGCGGCAACAAGGTCTGCGAGCCGGGCGAGAGCTGCTCGGCCTGCCCGGGCGACTGCGGCCCCTGCCCAGTGACCTGCGGCGACGGCAAGTGCGACGCCGCGGCCGGCGAGACCTGCAGCACCTGCGCCAAGGACTGCGGTGCCTGCGGGCCGGTCTGCGGCGACGGCCTCTGCTCGGTCAAAGAGGGCGAGACCTGCAGCGGCTGCGCCAAGGACTGCGGCGCCTGTCCGGGGGTCTGTGGCGACAACAAGTGCGATCCCAGCGAGACGTGCAGCTCTTGCGCCAAAGACTGCGGCCCCTGCCCCGCCAAGTGCGGCGACGCGCTGTGCGAAGCGGCAAAGGGCGAGACCTGCACCACCTGTCCGAGCGACTGTGGCGCCTGTCCGGCCAAGTGCGGCGACGGCCAGTGCAGCCCGCTGCTCGGCGAGGACTGCACGACCTGCCCGAAGGACTGCAACTTCAACTGCCCGGCCAAGTGCGGCGACGGCCTCTGCGACCCCAAGGGCAGCGAGAACTGCAAGATCTGCCCGACCGACTGCGGCACCTGCGCGCCCCTCTGCGGCGACGGTGCCTGTGAGGCCGCGGGCGGTGAGACCTGCGCCAGCTGCGCCAAAGACTGCGGCGCCTGCCCGAAGAATGACGGCTGCCAGGTCTCACCCAAGGCCGGCTGCGACGGCTGCGGCTGCGAGAAGTGCGTGTGCGACGCCGACGCCTTCTGCTGCGCCACCGCCTGGGACGACAGCTGCGTCGCCGCGTGCAAGGGCGGCTGTGGCGGCTGCGGCGCGGCCTGCGTGCCGAAATGCACCGGCAAACAGTGCGGCGCCGACGGCTGCGGCGGCTCCTGCGGCCTCTGCCCCGGCGGCAGCGCCTGCGACGCCAACGGTCAGTGCAAGACCATCCCGAGCGGCTGCGGCGACGGCGTCTGCAAGCCCATCGACGGCGAGGACTGCAAGACGTGCGCCAAGGACTGCGGCAGCTGCCCTGACGTCTGCGGCAACGGCACCTGCGCCCCGGGCGAGACCTGCAGCGCCTGCCCGACCGACTGCGGCGTCTGCCCGCTGCAATGCGGCAACGGCACCTGCGAGCAAGGCGAGTCGTGCCAGAGCTGCGCCAAGGACTGCTGCCCGACGCCGAGCTGCGGCAACCTGGGCTGCGATCCCGACAGCGGCGAGACCTGCGACAACTGCCCGCAGGACTGCGGCCTCTGTCCGTGCGCCAAGGCCTGCGGCGGCAAGGTTTGCGGCGACGACGGCTGCGGCGGCTCCTGCGGCAGCTGCAAGGTCGAGCAGTACTGCAGCAGCGCCGGCAAGTGCGTCTGCGCGCCCAATTGCAAGGGCAAGCAGTGCGGCAGCGACGGCTGCGGCGGCTCCTGCGGCACCTGCTCAAGCGACACCCAGTGCAACGCCGCGATCGGCCTCTGCCTGCCCAAGTGCGTGCCGACCTGCGGCAAGAAGTCGTGCGGCGGCGACGGCTGCGGTGGCGAGTGCGGCGTCTGCAGCGGCGGCACCTCGTGCGTCCAGGGCCAGTGCGTCAAGCCGGTCGAGTGCTTCGACGACGTCGACTGCGACGACAAAGACAAGTGCACCATCGACTTCTGCGCCAGCGGCGTCTGCGGCCACCAGCCCTCGTCGTCGCCGGCCTGCTGCCCGGACCAAGACAAGGACTCGATCTGCGACACCAAGGACAACTGCCCGCAGGCGCCCAACCCCGGGCAGCCCGACGCCGACAAGGACGGCAAAGGCGACGCCTGCGACGACGACATCGACAACGACGGCGTCGCCAACGCCAAAGACAACTGCCCGGAGGTCTTCAACCCGACGCAGCAGAACGGCGACGGCGACGGCCAGGGCGACGCCTGCGATGTCGACGACGACAACGACGGCATCCTCGACCCGAACGACAACTGCCCGCTGGCAAAGAACGCCAACCAGGCCGACGCCGACAGCGACCTCGTCGGTGACGTGTGCGACCTCTGCCCGAAGACCCCCGACGACGGCAAGACCGACGGCGACAAGGACGGCGTAGGCGACGCCTGCGACAACTGCAAACAGACCGCCAACGTCGACCAGAAGGACACCGACGCTGACGCCATCGGCGACGCCTGCGACTCCGACATCGACGGCGACGGGTTCCCAAACGCGAGCGACTGCGCGCCGCTGGACAAGGACGCGCCCTACGCCCTCGACCTGCCCTGCAACGGCAAAGACGACAACTGCAACGGCAGCACCGACGAGGCCGGCGTCGTCCTCTGGCACTTTGACAGCACGACCGAGGGCTGGACCTTCACGCCGAAGACGCTCAACGTCGGCTGGCAGCGCAGCGAGGTCGAGGCGTGGTCGCCGCCGGGCGCGCTGTACTACGGCAACGGGGTCAACTTCGCCTCGGGCGATCAGCCCAACCAGGGCGACGCCACCTCACCGGTGGTCGAGCTGCCGCCGGCCAAGGTCATCACGCTGGCCTATCGCTACCTCTTCGCCATCGAGGGCGGCACCACGTACGACAAGATCTCGCTGGCGGTGGCGACCGAGAAGGACGGCTTCTCGGCTTGGACCAACGTCATGCAGAAGGGCGCTAGCACGGTGGTGATGAAGTGGGCGACGCAGCTCGTCGACCTCTCGACGTTCTCCGGCCAGCGGGTGCGGTTCCGCTTCCGCTTCGAGTCGGTCGACGCCGTCGAGAACGAGAAGTACCTCGGCGTGATCATCGATGACTTCGCGATCGCCGCCCCCAGCACGACCTCGCCCGACACCGACAAGGACGGCAAGGCCGACGTCTGCGACAACGACGACGACGGCGACGGCATCGACGACGGGGTCGACAACTGCGCCCAGCTCGCCAACCCGCAGCAGACCGACACCGACAAGGACGGCATCGGCGACGCTTGCGATGGCGACGATGACGGCGACGGCGTGGCCGACGGCCTCGACAACTGCCCGCTGGTCGCCAACCCGGGCCAGGGCGACGTCGACAAGGACGGCAAGGGCGACGCATGCGACGAGGACACCGGCGCCCTGCCCTGGCTCGAGACCTTCAACAGCTACAAGGCGAGCTTCGCCGAGGGCGGCTGGTCGAGCTTCGTCGAGCCCAACTTCGGCGCCACCGACGTCTTTGCCCTCCAGGGCGGCGCTGGCAACAAGCGGGCCCAGCTGCAGGCGACGGGCCGCTTCCCAGCCCTCAAGCAGGTCGCCGCTTGGCTGGTCGGCCCGGAGATCGCCGTCGCCGCCACCAAGAAGGCGTCGCTCTCGTTCGCGCTCGACTTCTCGCAGGGCGGCGTGCCGGGCGGCATCACGGTGCCGTCGACCCTGCAGGTTCGCCTGAGCGTCGATGGTGGCAAGACCTGGCTCTCGGTCGGCACGATCAACGTCGCCGCCGGCACCAAGACCTTCTCGCTGCCGATCGACGCCTACCTGACCGGCAAAGGCGCGGTGCGTGCGGGCTTCCTGGTGATGGGGACGGCCATCGGCCAGCTCCGCTGGCGCATCGACGATGTCGGCATCAGCGCCAACTGAGGCCCTGCCCGCGCTGCCGCTGGCGTTGGCGTCGCGGCTCAAGGTCGCGCTGCGCGCCGCAGAGTCGGCTGGCGCGATCTTGATGCGACACCTGGGCGGCGGCGACGCGCTGCAGGTCGAGCACAAGGGCGCGGTGGATCTGGTGACCGTGGCCGATCGCGAGGCCGAGGCCTGCGTGCTCGGCGAGCTCGCATTGGCTTTTCCTGAAGATGGCCGCATCGGTGAAGAGACCGATGGCGCGGGCGGTCGCGCGGCGTGGCAGGCGACGGCGCGGCGGACGACGTATTGCTGGTTGGTCGATCCGCTCGACGGCACCACCCACTTCGCCCATGGCCACCTGCAGTTCTGCGTCAGCATCGGCCTGCTACGCGACGGTGTGCCCTGCCTCGGGGTGGTCCACGCTCCCGCCCGGCGCGAGACCTTCGTCGGCGGCGTCGGCCTGCCCTCGACTTGCAACGGCGCGCCGATTCACGTCAGCGCCGTCGACCAGCTGAGCGGCGCCCTCGTCGCGACGGGCTTTCCCTACGATCGTCGGCCACGCATCGACACCCTGCTCAGCCGCCTACGCGTCGTGCTGCTGAGCTGCCAAGGCGTGCGGCGCGGTGGCTCAGCGGCCCTCGACCTCTGCGAGCTGGCGGCGGGCCGGCTCGACGCCTACTACGAGGACAGCTTGCAGCCCTGGGACGTCGCGGCGGGCATCGCCATCGTCGAGGCCGCAGGCGGCGCGGTGCGTGGCTTTGGCGCGGCCCAGCCGGCCTGGCAGGTGCCCGCAGACCCGTTCGCTGGCGCCGTGCTGGCGAGCAACCTGCGCCTGGGCCCGCAGATGGCGACCCTGCTGGCCGGCGCTGAGCGGTCGGCGACCGGCGGCGATTCGTAGCCGTCGACGATCCGGAGACACCGACGCTCCGGGCGCCTTGGCGGCCGACTACTCGTGTGTCTGGGCCTGGAGGCGGGCACCGAAGCCGGGCACCGCACCGTCGATGGCGGCGGCGTTCGCCATAGGGACTTCGCCCCCGGCAGGCGCGGCGACTAGCGCTGTCCCGGCGACGTCTGCCTGGCTGTCGACGCTGACCGGCAACACCGGCAGGCCCAGGGTCTCCTCCGCTGACCACAGCCGTCGATCCGCGAACTTGCTGCCCTCGCGCTGCCAGAAGCGCAGCCAGGCGCGGTGGCGGTGTCGCGGCGTGTCGAGGTGCTGCAGCGTCAACCCGCCGACAAGCTGCCGCAGCGCCCGCTCCGCGTTGCGCGCAACGACGCGGTCGGACGCCCGCAGCAGGCCGAGCAGCGCGGGCGCTAGGGCCTGGGCGGGGGCGTGGACGGGCACGCCGAGCAGCGCGAAGCC
>SXNM01000081.1 GCA_005777155.1 Pseudomonadota bacterium
CAACGTGCGCGAGCTCGAGAACGCGATAGAGCGGGCCGTGGTGCTGGCGCGTGGCAACGCCATCACGCTCGCTGACCTGCCGAGTCACCTGCAGCTGCGCGTCAGCGACGGACCGCGCCGCGTGCTCAGCTTCCCGGTCGGCACTGCGCTGGCTGAGATCGAGCGCGAAGCCATCGACGCCACCTTGGCGCTGACCGGCGGCGACAAGCGGCGGGCGGCCGCGCTGCTCGGCATCGGCGTGCGGACGCTGTATCGGCGGTTGGGCGCGCCCGGCGAGCCGTTGCCGATCGAGGAGGAGTCATGACCGCGACACCGGGGTCCAAGTCGGCGCAGGCCGCGGCGTCGGCTGCGGCGGTGCTTGACCGCAGCGACGCCACGCCTCGCGAGGTCGCAGCGGCCGTCGTCACCGTCATCGCCGGTGGCGCATCGCCGGGCGCAGCGGCGTCGCGCTTGTGCGCGGCTCGCCTCGGGGGGGCGCCGCAGCGGTTGCACCATAGCTGGATTACGCTCGACGACGCGCTGCGCGCCGCCGCTGAGGTGCCACACGGTCGCACCGCGCTGCCGATCGCCATCGCGGCGGGGCTCGTGGCGGCGACGCCCGCTGCGAGGTATTCAGGTCAGGGTACGGCTTCATCCCTGGAAGAGCATGAGATCGCAGGCGATCCGGTTGGCGCCGCGCTGACGGTCCGTGCAACGCTCGCCGCCGGTACGTCAGCGGCCGCGGTCGAGGCCGCGCTGGTCGCTTGGCTCTACCGGGCCCCGACCCGAATTGGACACCTCGCCCCTCTGGTGGCGGCGGTCGCTTCTCTGCGGGCCAGCGTCGAGCCCGAGGCAGGCGCCGACTTGCTGGCCTCGTTGGCGGCCACCATGAGCGAGGCCGCCGCCGTCGACCCTGGGCCGCTGGCTGCCGGGCATGAGGGGCGCGTCGCTCCGATCCTCGCCGCCGCCGCGCAGGTCTTTGCTGCCGAAGAGCCGAGCAAGGCCACAGCGTTTCAGGAGCCGCGCTTCCGCGCTCACCTCATCGATGGCGACGCCGCCAACGCCGAGCGGGCATTGGCCAAAGCCTTGGCGTTCGGCGTGCCTCGCGCGCTGGTCTGCAGCTCGCTGGCGCTGGCGGCCGCGGAGCGGCTGCTGCGTTTTGACGAAGCGATTGACGCCAACCCCTACCGCCGCGAGGGCTGGGCCGACGTCGCCTGGCTCCTGCGGCTCTGCGAGGCTGCCCGCCGGCTGGAGGTCCGCCACCGGGCGCCTGGCTGGCTCGGGCTCGCCCTGTACTGCGCCTGGGCCATACAGGTCGGGGCCACGCTTGATGCGCCCAGCGATGAGCGGCTCAACCTGCCGGAGCCGCTCGCGCTGGCGCCCTCCTGGGACCACGGCCCAGAGGTCGCGCGGGTCGTGCTCGCCATGCAGCGCGGCGACGCGATGGCTTCAATCGGCGCGCTGCGCGCCTACCTGCTGATGGGGTTGCCCGAGACGCCGCTCGGAGCGGCGGTCATCGAGGCCGCGCTGACCCTGCCGCGCGCCGGTAGCGTCGACGCCCAGGTCGCCGCCGTCGGGCTGGCCAGCGCCGCTGTGGACGCCGGCCTCGCCCTTGGCGCACACCCCCACCGCGAGCGCGTCTGGTCGGCGGCCTTGCGCGCGCTCTCGGCACCCCGCGCCGACAACGCCCTCGCGACGCTCGTGATGACGCAGCTGGGCGGCGCCACCGCCTCGGTCGCGGTGCCTTGGCGTTGGCTGACGGCGTAGGCCTGACCCGGGCGGCTCGCAGCCCGCTGGCCGCAAGGTGTGACCATCGGGCGTAACTCCGGTGTCTTCGCGGGCACTGCCGGGAACTGGCGCCGCGACCCGGCTGCAGGCCGCCCGGGGCATTGGGCAGCAAGGTCGTGCCGCAACCTCACCATTGACGACGCCAGCGTTGACTCCCATACTCCCGCGCGTCCGAAAACACGCCCGGTAGGAGTGCTCGCCATGATGTTCGCCCGCTTCCAGAATTCTATCGCAATGACCGCTATTTGCGCGTCGATCATCGTCGGGCTCGCGGCTTGCGGCAAGAAGGAAGAGCCCAAGCCGGCGCCCGCTGCAGCCGCAGCCAAGGTCGCGGAGTCTGCCGCCGCTGTCGCGCAGGTCGCCGAAGCCGCCAAGCCGGCCGAGCCGCCGGCCGCACCGCCGCCGCCGGACGTCACTCTAGAAGCTGGGGAAGGAGTGGTGGCGTGGCTCTCTATGCGTTCGTTCGCCGCCACCTTTGACGCAGTCGAGCTGTTGGCGACCAAGTTCGAGGCGGCGCCACCGGGCGTATCGCTGCGTCAGGCAGCGCTCGACGAGCTGACCAAGGGGTTCGCCTCTGTCGGCATCGTCGGCCACGAGTGGATCGACAAAACGCGCGCCATTCACATCGTCTACCAGGATGACAAGCCCGAGGCGCCGCAGAGCGGCGTGGCGGTGCTGTTGCCCGTCGTGGACAAGCAGAAGGCCCTTGACGCCATGACCGGCGCCAAGAAGGGCGCCGAAGCCTCAGGGCACGAGGCCATGCTGACGGTGGGCACAAATCAAATTTTCGTCGACTTCTTGGACAAGACCGCCGTCCTGACGATCGACGGCGAGCGCTTCGGCAAGGTCAAAGCGTTCGCCGGCCGTCTCGGCGCCGTCGAGGTCCCCGCAGCCGTCTACCTCGGCATCTCGGTGCGCGACGTGGTCAAGACCCGCGCCAAGGAGCTCGAGCAGGCGTTTGCCGGCCTCGACGCCATCGGGAAAGGGTCGAAGGAGCCAGGCGCGGGCGCGTCGGTGGACTACTACGGCAAGATGCTGCGCGAGTGGACCCAGAGCCTCACCCGAGTCGAGGTGCTGGTCGACGCGACCACTGACGACGTCCAGGCAGCGATGCGGCTGCACGCTGTGCCCGACAGCAAGCTCGGCAAGCAGATGGCCAGCAGCCGAGGCCGGCTGGCCCTGCCGATCGCTGCGCAGCTGCCTGCCAATGCCTACCTCGCCTTCGTGTCCAACATCGACCCGCTGGCGAGCGTCGACCAGGTCCGCGACGCGATCAAAATGCTGGGCGAGCTCATCTAGCTCGACGCCGCCGCCGTTGACGGCCTAGAGGCCGACCTCCGCATGGCGATCGAGAAGCAGGACGGCACCAGCGGCTTGGCTGTGTACCCCGACGGTGACGCCGCAGTGGGCCTGCTCGCCTTCGCCGGCGCCAAGGATCCGGAGGCTGTGCTCAAGCTCGGCAAGAAGGTCGTCTCGCTTTTGCTGCTCAAGGCGATCGAGGCCGAGGAGGCGCGCGCCAAGGCCGCAGACCCCAAGGCGCCCGTCGATCCCAAGCTCGGCATCGTCAAGAAGGCTGTCACCGACATGAAGGTCGACCCGCTGATCGAGGCGTTCGGCCCGGTGGCGAAGGAGGCGGGTGTCACTATCACCGCCAACACGACCAAGGCCGACGGCGCGGCCTGCGACGTCCTCGATTTCACTTTTGACTGGGCCAAGATCAAGGCCGCGGCCGGCGGCGAGGAGGTCGAGCAAGTCGAGCGCTTCACCGGCAAGAACATGGCCATGGCCCTGTGCACCGGCAGCGATCGGATCGTAGTCACCATCGGCCCGAGCGCGTTCGAGCAGGGGCGCCGCGCCGCGACCGGCAAGGTTGGCGGTCTCGACGCCGCGCCGGTCTGGAAGTCGACGGCCGAGAAGGCGGTCGCCTCCCCGGTGTGGCTCGGCTACCTGAACCTTGGCGCTGCTGTCGGCGCCATGAGCAAGGCGATTCCGGAGTTGGCAGGTATCGAATTGCCGGCCGACCGCGCCGTCGGCATCAGCTGCGGCTACCGCGCCCAGTCGTATGCTTGTGAGCTCGACGTGCCCGTATCCGTCGGCCAGGCGCTCGCCAAGATCGCCAAGCAGAAGGCTCGGCCGCAGCCATGAAGGCGCGACGATGCCCCTGCAGGTAGGCTCCAGGTACGCCCTGGCGCTGGCCTGCATGGTCTGGGCGCTGGCCTGCCGATCGCCGGCGCCAGATGGCTATGACGACGCCGAGCCCTACGCAAGCCTTGAGCGCAGTAGCGATGCCGACGCACCCGATATCACCACCGGGGGCGGCGACGCTGCGGCAGCTGCCGATGTGCAACCGCCGACGTTGCCGAGCCTTGAAGGGCCCTGCAGCGCCGGTGAGACACGCTGCGGCGGCGTTGAGCTCGACACTTGTGTCCCAGCTGGCGACGGCTGGGTTCGCCTAGCGTGCTTTCCTGGGACGGCCTGCGTCGACGGCAGCTGCCAACCGATCGGCAGCAATCTGGTCTTGATCTTCGATACATCCGGCTCCATGAGCGCTACCGTCGGCGGCCGAGCCTGCGGCAAGACCAGCTTCCCAAACTGTGATCCAGCCAAAGGCTGCTCGCGGATGGACGTCAGCAAGGTGGTCTTCCGCGAGGCGCTGAAGAAGATCGACGGCGCGCGGGTGTCGATGGCGCTGTTTCGGTTTCCGTCCGGGCTGAACTCCCCGCCCTCGCCCGACTGCGTCGAAGGGCACCAAGTGGGAAGTCATCACATGTCGGGCGATCCTGGGTCGCAGGCCGTGACCGCCGTGACCAAGTGGTATTGGTCAGCGCTGCACGAGGTGATGGCGGTCCCGTTCCCGCGCACCCCTGCCGAGGCGACATCGCGCGGCAAGGAGCTGACGCGTTGGATGGACGGCGTCGAGAGCATCAAGAGCACGGGCGCGTCCTGCGCAGGCGCCCAGTCCCACAAAGGCTGCGTGGCGGTCGCCGCCTGCGGCAAGGGCGCCTGCTGCGCCCAGGGCTGCATCGAGTCCGTGGAGCCCGAGCTGCGCGCGTCTGGCGGGACGCCGATCGGCAAGACGCTCTTCTACGTCGGCGAGTACCTTCGTCACCGCGTGGTCGTCGATGGCGCCGCCTGCACCGTCGACGGTGACTGCGGCACGCCTCACCACCGGTGTCTGCAGCAGCGGTGCGTCGATCCCGCCCGACATTGCCGCGATACGGTCGTGGTCTTGTTCACCGACGGTGGGCAAGACAGTGATCCCACGGATTTTTTCTCGCCACTCCCGATGGCCAAGCGGCTGGGCTATGGGCTTGCATGCAGCGGCGACGGCGACTGCGTCGGGGGCGCCGTCTGCGACGCTGGGCGCTGCCTACCGAAGAGCGCGACAGGGCTGCGTTGCCTCGCGACCGGCGCGGCCTGCCAGCCAGGGGCTCCGGTCGGCGATCCGCTGCACTGCCCCACACTCCCCGGCGTCGGCAGCCACTGCCTACCGGAATCGACCGCCCAGCAGACCGCGAGCGCCGGCGTTGCAGCCCACAACGTGCTGCGGGCACCCGATGGAAAACCCTTCGGTGTGCGCTTGGTGGCGGTCGACGTCAGCGGTGAAGCGTCGCTCTTTCAGTCGTTTGACCTCGCGACGGCCGCGGGCGGCCGGGTCTTGACCGCCGACACCGCGGACCCAGCCGCGTTCCTGGCGACGCTGAACGCTGCACTCGACTTGAAAAACAGTAAGGCATGTGGGAACATTTTGTGAGAGGTCATGGAACTGGCAAGCTTAGATGGCGCGAGCTCTCTGGGCGCAGTGGGTTGAACGTCCGTCGAGGCTAGGCATGAACCAGCGATCGGTCCGGGTGCTTGGATTCCTAGCGATCACTGGGCTGCTCGCATGCTCCAATCCAGCAGCGGGCGACGACGCGTCGGGCGCCGTTGAGACCGCGACCGGCAACACTGCGAACAACGACACAGGCGGTCAAGGCGTGGACGGCGTTGACGCCGGCGCGCTCCCTGACGCCAAGCCGGACGCCGTGACCGGTGGCAGCGACGCGGCGACCGGTGAGGTGATCGCGGACAGCGGCGCAGACGTCTCTTCAGACGGCGTCGACGACCTCGGCGAGCAGAAGGACGGGTTGGATACCGACGACGGCGTGGCGGACGGATCCGGCTCCGACGCAGAGCCGCAGGATGGCGCTGGAGAAATCGACGAAGATGCCGAGCCGATCAAGGTCTGCAACGCCGGTGAGACCAAGTGCATTGGCGCCAAGATCGGCACCTGCGGTGCACTGGAAGACGGCTGGATTGAGAGCAACTGCTTCCCAGGCCAGACGTGCAGCAACGGCGTCTGCGCCCCGGTGAGCAACAACTTGTTGATCGTCTTCGACACCTCCGGTTCGATGACGGGCAAGGTCAACAGCTGCAGCGTCAGTGGTCAAACCTGGCCAACCTGTGATCCCACCAAAGCCTGCACGCGCATGGACGTCAGCAAGGTCGTGTTCACCAAGGCCCTCGAGAAGATCGACGACGCCCTGACGCGGATGGCGCTGTTTCGCTTTCCGCAGAAGCTCTACTACAAGACGGGGGCCAACAGTTGCATGTCCGGCTACTACCAGGGCCAGTCCAAGCTCTCGACCGACGTCGCGAACTTGCAGTCGGTCGAAGGCGACAGCGCCTCCTGGTTCTGGGATTCGCTCAACGAGACGGCATGTGTCGACTTCCCCAAGGACGACAAGACCGCGAATAAGGCGCAGATCCTCAAGTGGATGAATGGCAGCGAGTCGATGGCAGACAGCGGGAACTGTGGCGGAGGCTCGACGATGAGCTGTGCGCCGGTGAACGGCTGCGGCGGCACCTGCTGTTCTGGAACCTGCTGGATTCACGACGATCCGGAGCTGCGCCCGACGGGCGGTACCCCGATCGGCAAGACGCTCTTCTACGTCGGCGAGTACCTACGCAACCGCGTTGTAGTCGATGGACGCAAGTGCACAGCGGACGCCGACTGCGGCAACGTCAACTACCAGTGCAAGGACGGGATCTGCAAAGACCCGGCGCGATCCTGCCGCGAGATCATCTTGATCTTGTTCACCGATGGCGGCGAGAGCAACAGCGCGAGCAACTACTTCGCGCCGTGGGTGCAGGCCAAGCGAATGGCGTTCGGGCTCGGCTGCCAGAGCGACGCGGACTGCGTTGGGGGCACCTCAGACGAGCCGATCGTGTGCACCAGCGGCAAGTGCCTGCCAAAGTACTCGATCACCGGCTACTTCTGCTCGAAGTCTGGCGCCGCCTGTCTGCCAACGGCCCAGGTCGGTGAGGCCACTCATTGCGCCGGCACCTGCACGCCCGACCCGCGTGGGACCTTCACCGCGGCCGCCGGTGTCGCCAAGGACAACGTTCTGCGCTCGCCTGACGGCAAGCCTTTCGGCGTCCGAGTACACGTCGTCGACATCTCGGGATCGACCGACGCCAAGAACAGCATGAGCCTCGCCATCTCCGGCAACGGCAAGCTGCTCGGCGCCGACGCCGAGGACCCAGTCAAGTTCCTCGCCGCGCTCGAGAGCGCCTTCGACATCAAGAACGCAAAAATTTGCGGCGAGAGCTTCTAGGCTCCCCATTCGTCGGTGGGCGCGCGCCCAACGAGCCTCCGGCGGCGCTCATCGCAGACGGCGGCCTGGGACGTTGTCCGGCGGCAGCGCTGGGCCGCGTCGGGCGCTGGCGTCGACGTGCGGTCGATTCGTCATCCACCCGGCGGGGGCGCCGGTTGGGCCTGGCGACCCTGGCGCCTGCCGTCGCGACGGCTTACGCCTTGGCTGTCGTGGGCGCATCGAAAAGCATCGCCGCGCCGACCGGTCCGCTATCTCCGCCGAGCGACGCCGCGACCAGCGGTGGCAGAGGCAGGGAGCTGAGGGCCGCCGCGGCGCGCGTTGCCGAGGGCGCGAAGAGGTCGAGGCCAGCGCAGAGCCCGCCGGCGATGATCAAGCGATCGAGACCAAAGAGGGCGTCGAGCCGCGCTCCAAGCGTGCCGAGCACGACCCCGACGCGGTCCGTGATGCCTGCGGCGATCGCGTCTCCGTCACGCGCCGCGTCCAAGAGGGCTGGGACCAAGGCCGCCGGCCCCAAGCCGATGCCAGGACGCCAGCCCGTCTCGGCCGCCATGCGCGCGATGCCGGTCTGCGACGCGAACTGCTCCGCGCAGCCGCGCCCACCGCAGCCGCAGGCGGGGCCGTCAGCCTGGACGATCAGGTGACCGAGTTCGGCGCCCCTGCCGCGGCCGCCCCGGACGAGCCAGCCATCCAGCACCAGCGCGCCGCCGAGCCCGGTCCCAAGGGCCAAGCAGGCCAGCCGTCGTGCGCCTTCCCCGGCACCGGCGCGCGCCTCGCCCCAGCCGATGCAGTTGGCGTCGTTCTCCGCCCGGACCGGCACTGCCATCGCCGTCGCCAGCAGCGCCGACAATGGGGCGTCGTCGAGCCACGGCATGTTGGGGCTCTGCAGGACCCGAGCGCCGTCGTGCGAGAGCACACCTGCGACGCCGAGTCCGATAGAGGTTGGCGCCGCCCCCACCGCGTCGGCGAGCGCGCCGCAGCCGTCTGCCAGCGCCTTCACCAGCGCCGCGACGCCCGTCCTCGGCGTCGGCTCGACATGGCGGCCGATCACTCGCCCTTGGCGCACCGCTGCAAACTTGAGCCGCGTGCCGCCGACGTCGACGCCAAAGCGCAGCTGCAGCGGAGTCATGCCGCGTCGCCGGCCAGGGGCGCTGTCGAATCGCCGGTCTCGCTGAGGACCTCGATGCGTCGTTCGGCGGCGCCCAAGATCGCCTCGGCCTGGCGCGAGACGGTCACGCCACGCTCGTACGCGGTCAGGCTCTCCTCCAGCGAGAGCTCGCCGCCCTCCAAACGCTGAACGATCGCCTCCAGCTCGTCGAGCAAGTCCTCAAAGCCCAGGCCGTCGCCCTGTCCGTGTCGAGGATCCATCTCGCCTCCTCTCGCGCTGCTGTTCGGCGTGACTGCGGCCTTGAAGGGTAGCGCATCGAGGCGAGTGTCGAAAGACCGCTGCGCGTCGCCTAGTCGGCGCCCAGCAGGTCAAGCGGTGGGCCCGTGGCCGCAGCGACGTCGCCGCGGCAGGGGCAGCTCGCCGCAGCAAAGTGCCCGTCCGGCAGAGCCTTGGGTCAAGGTCTGACTCGGCCAGCGAGGCACTCGGAGCGACCACCCGGCCAGGAGATTGTGTCGCGGTCTGGTACGCGCCCACCACCGTGCTACCGTGCGCCATCGCCGCCACGGGCGCGGCCAGATCGCGTAGGAGCGTCCATGGTCGAGGGCCCTGCAGCGCCGCCGTTGTGGATCGATCGTCAAGCCGACTTGAGCGCGTTTTGCCAGCGGATCGAGGCAAGCGAGCGGATCGGCTTTGACACTGAATTCCACGGCGAACGCAGCTATTTCCCACACTTGATGCTGATCCAGGTGGCGCTGCCCGATTGTGTCGCGCTCATCGACGCCCGCGCCGATCTCGACCTGCGCGGCTTCTTTGGTCGCCTGCGGGACAGCGGCGCGCTGATCGTCGGCCACGCCCTGCACAATGACCTGGAGATCGTGGCCTCGGTCTATGGCGTCCACTTTGAGCGCCTCTTCGACACCCAGATCGCGGCGGCGTTCTGCGGCTACGGGCTCCAGATCGGCCTCGCCCCCCTGCTGCAGGGGACGCTGTCGCTGCGACTGCCCAAGGGCGCACAGCTCGCAGATTGGAGCCGGCGGCCGCTACCAGAGAAGCAGCTTGCCTACGCCGCCAACGACGTCTTGCACCTCGAGGCGCTGTACCAGCGGCTCTCGCGGCGCCTGCGCGACCTAGACCGGGTCGAGTGGGTCGAGACCGAGTGCCGCGCGCTCTGCAGCCCTGACCGCTATGGCCGTGATCCCGCCGAGGCGTGGCAGCGCATCGGGCCGGCGCGGAAGCTGCCGCCGCGCGACCTCGGGGTGCTCGTCGCGCTGGCGTCCGAGCGCGATGCCATCGCCCGGGAGGTAGATACGGTCCCACACTTCCTCGTCTCCGATGACGTGCTGCTGACGATGGCGCGCCACGCCCCCACCGATCGGGACGCCCTGATCGGAGATCGCCGGATGGGTAACCGCAACCTCGCGCGCTACGCCGATCGCTGGCTTGACGCCATTCGCCGTGGGCTCGCCACGCCCGTCCCGCTGCCGCCTGGCAGGCCGCCGCCGGAGCCAGGCGTCGAGGCCGTGGCGGGCCTCTTGATCCTGCTGGTCAACGAGATCGCCGCCCGCGAGGGCGTCGCCTCCCAGCTCCTCCTCAAGCGTCGCCAGGTCGTTGAGGCGCTGCAAGACGGCTGCAAGTGTGACAACGGCCTGCTAGACAGGCTGGGCCTGCATGGCTGGCGTCTTGAGCTCGTCGGCGCGCAGGTCCGATCGCTGCTGGATGGCCAGACGCAGGCGGCCGTGCGCTGCGCTGACGACGGCAGCCTCGGTCTGAGCTTCGTCCGGCGCTGAGCGCCGCGCTACACGCCGCGCGCCGCTTCAGGCCAAATAATCTTGTGCAGTTGCAGCTGTATGCGGCCCGGCGCTCGCTCGCGCAGCAGCCACGCCGCCAGCTCTGCCGGCGCCAGCTCGCCATGCACTGTTGACCACAAGATGGTCGCCGCGACGCCTCGTAGCTCATCGCGCAGCCTCAAGAGCGCCCAGTCGAGATCGACGATGTCGGCGGCGACGATCTTCAGTTCATCCTCCGGTCGCAGGTTTGCCAGCGCGTCCCAAAGGTTCCGGTGCGACTCGCCAGACCCGGGGCACTTGAGGTCGGCGATGATTTTGGCGCGCGGGTCGATGTGTGACCACCGATAGGCGCCGCTGGTCTCGATGAGCACTTCGTGGCCGTGGTCGCACAGCGCGGCCACCAGCGGCGCGCATCCTGGCTGGGCCAGCGGCTCGCCACCGGTGATCTCGACCAGCGGCAGGCCCAAGGCGCGGACGCGCTCGATGACGGCGTCGATGGTCAGCACCTCGCCGGCGTCGAACGAGTAGACAGTGTCGCACCAGCGGCAGCGCAACGGGCAACCGGCGAGGCGGACGAAAGCGCATGGCCGCCCGGCATGGGTCGACTCGCCCTGGATCGAGCCATAGATCTCGCTGACACCGACCCGCTCGACGGCGCGGGGCGACGCCGGGCGATCCAGGCTCATCGGGCGGGCTCGTCGTTGCGCTCGAAGACCATTCGCAAGCCGTCGAGGGTCAGGAACTCGTCCACCGCCTCGATCGACTCGCTGCCGCCGGCGATCAGCGGCGCCAACCCACCGGTGGCGATGACGTAAGGCGTCTGGCCCAGCTCCGCGGCGATGCGGGCGACCAAGCCCTCGACCAGACCGATGTAGCCAAAGACCAGGCCGGACTGCATCGCCGAGACCGTGGTGCGGCCGATCACCTTGTCGGGGCGGCGGATCTCGACGCGCGGGAGCTTTGAGGCGCGGGCAAACAGCGCCTCTGCCGAGATGCCAATGCCTGGCACGATGACGCCGCCCAGGTACTCGCCGCGGGCCGAGATCACGTCGAACGTGGTCGCGGTGCCGAAGTCGACGACGATGGTCTCGCGCCCGGAGCGGGCGTAGGCCGCGATTGCGTTGACGATGCGATCGGCGCCGACCTCGCGCGGGTTCTCGTAGAGGATGGGCATCCCGGTGCGGACGCCGGGGCCGATGACCAGCGGCTGGACCTGCAACCAGCGACGGCACAGGCTGGCGAACACGTCCGTCAGCGGCGGCACTACCGAGCCGATGACCGCCGAGCGGAGGTCCTGCAGGACGATGCCGCGCCGCTCCAGCAGCGTCGTGATCAGCGCGCCGTACTCGTCCTCGGTGGCGCTGCGACGGCTCTCGAGACGCAGGTGATCCACCAGCGTTGTGCCGCGATAGGCGCCGATGACGGTGTTGGTGTTGCCGATGTCGATCGCGAGCAGCATCGCCGACCTCCGGGCACGCAGGCTACGAGTGGCGCGCCAACGGCGGCGGAGCATGCCACGGGACAGTGCCGCCTGCACCCTCGATACAGAGGGGCAGCACGTCGCGCTCTTGACCGCTGCCCTCGCCCAGCCGCAAGCGGCCATCTGCCGCAACGCCAAGCAGCCTGCCCTCGCAGCGCTCCCCGCCGTCGTCCAAGAGCAACGTCACGGGTGCGCCGAGAAACGCCAAGCGGGCGTCGATTCGCGCGACGTCGAGCGCCCCGCCGTCGGCCTGCCACGCCTCGACGGCCCGCCGCACAGCGGCCACCACCGCTACGAGCAGCGACGGCGACCCATTGGCGGTGTCGACGCCCAGATCGTCGAGGCAGGCCACCGCCTCGCGTAGGCCTGCAGGCAGCCCCTCGCGTCGGAGGTTGATGCCGATCCCACACAGCCAGACCGGCGAAAGGCCTTGTCGCTCGACGCGCTCGCTGAGGCACCCGCCGAGCTTACGCCACGCGCCCTCGCGCACGATCACGAGATCATTCGGCCACTTGATGCGAACGTCGGCGCCGGTGGCCGCGCTCAGCGCCCGCGCTAGAGCCTCGCCAACCACCAGCGAGGCCAGCGGCCAGCGCTCGGCCGGCAGGGTCAGCTCGGCGCCCAGCGTGAACGTCCACGCCGCACCCGGAGCAGTGGCAAAGGCCTTGTCACTGCGGCCGCGGCCAGTCCGCTGGTCCGCCGTGATCAACATCAGCCAGCGGTGGTGAAGGCCTGGCGTGACCCTCGCGATCTCTGCCGCCAAGCGCTGCGTCGAGTCGGCCTCGGCCAGCGCCACCAACTGCCAGCGGTCGCCTTCGTCGCGGCCCCAAGCGGCACGCAGCGCCGAGATCTGGGCTTCGAGCGCGGCCGAGGCAGGCAATGCAGCGTTCACGCGGTCGCGACGAGGCGCAGCGATAGGTCGGCCGCCTTGACGCTGTGCGTCAAGCTGCCGATCGAGATGAAGTCGACGCCGGCCTCGGCGACGGAGCGCAGACGATCGGTGGTCATGTTGCCGCTGGCCTCGAGCTGGATCCTTCCAGCGGCCAGCCGCACCGCCTCGCGGGTCAGGTCGAGGTCCATGTTGTCGAGCATCACCAGATCAGCGCCCGCCGCGATCGCCTCGGTCAACTGGTCAAGCGACTCAACTTCCACTTCGATCTTCAGCAGATGTGGCGAAGACGCCTTGGCCGCGCGAACGGCGGAGGCGACCCCGCCGGCGGCAGTAACGTGGTTCTCCTTCAGCAGCACGCCGCTGTCGAGGGCGCTGCGGTGGTTGCCGCCACCGCCGACCCGCACAGCGTACTTGTCGAGCATTCGAAAGCCAGGCGCCGTCTTGCGGGTGTCGAGGATCGTGGCGCCGGTGCCCGCGACGGCCTGCACAGCCGTCCGCGTCGCCATGGCGATGCCGCAGCTGCGGCTGATGAAATTCAACGCTGTCCGCTCAGCCGTCAAGATGGAAGCCGTGCGCCCCTCGATGGCGATGACCACTCTGCCGCGATCGACCGACTCGCCCTCGTGGGCCAGCAGCTGCACCTGCAGACCGGGATCGACGCGCCGCATCACGGTGGCAAAGAGCGGCAGGCCGCATGCGATGGTCGCGCTCTTGGCCTTGACCTCGGCGCGGCCCCGCGCGGTCGAGCCGACGGTCGCCATCGTCGCGGCGTCGCCGATGCCGATGTCCTCCTGCAGCGCGAGGTCGATGAGGGCTCTTACGGCGGGGGTGTCAAACCACATGGCGCGGAGGATAGGGGGGGCGCCTGCGCTTGGCAATGGAGCGGGGCTGCCACCAGCTGGACGCCGGCACGTCCTGATCCGCCTCCCAAGGGACGCCCAGGTCGGGTGCACCGGAACGCCCGGCTCCCCTCGGCGCGCATTCCCGGCCGCAGGGCAGCGCCGCTGGCTCGCCAGGTTTGCAGCGCTGCCCGGTCGGCGGTGGCGCGGGGACGGCTCGTCCGCCAGCGACGAGGCGCCCTGGTATCAGCCTGCCGGTCCCGCCGCCGTGGCCCCGAGGGCCAACGACTCAGCAGCAGGTCTTTGCGAGTTCGTGCCACGGCGGGCCCTATCGGACAACCTGTGACAGCCCCCACCTTGATGGCCAGGTCGGGGGCGCGCACCCTGCCTGCGATGTCGCCGCCGCCCAACGCCCGCCAAACCAACCTCATGCCGCCACCGGCGCGGCCTGCCGCTCGCCGGCCCCGGCCGCGCGCCGGCGATGCCCTGCAACCCGGCAGTTCCTTCCTCGAAGTGGTCGAGGTCGCGGTCGCGGCGGACACCGACCTCCTGACCTATGGCTTGCCAACACATGGCCACGGTGCGGTGGCCGGCTGTCGCGTCAGCGTCCCGGTGCGCGGGCGGCTGGAGGTCGGCGTCATCTGGCGTCGCATGGCCGCCAGCGAGTGCCAAGTGGCGGTCGAGAAGCTGCGTCCGATCGCGTCCTTGCTCGATGAGGAGGCGCTCTGGCCTGAGGCGCTTCGGGGCGCGCTGGCGCAGCTCGCTCGCTACACCCACAGCCGCCTCGGCATGGTCGTCCGCACGGCGCTCCCCGGTCCACTGCGCCGCACTGGGGCAGAGCACGATCGTGCGCCGGGTCGCCTGCCATGGCATGCCGAGTTGGTCCCCGCCGTAGACTGGCCCGTCGGACTCAAGCGGGCGCAGCGGCGCGTGCTCGAGCGCCTCCTCGCGATCGGACCCTGCGAGGTCTCCGCCTTGCGCCGCGACGTAGACCCCACCACGGGCATCGCCAAGGCGGTCGCAGTGCCGCAGAGCGCGCTCGTCGAGTTGGAGCAGGCCGGCCTCCTTCGCCTGTCGCAACAGCGTGAGCAGCTCGATCCTTTCGCCGGCGCCACGTTGCCGGCGCCCGACGTCGCGCCGCCGCTCAGCGCCGACCAGCAGCGCGCCGTCAGCGCCATCGGCGGTGCCGTGCGAGAGCGGCGATACCAGGGCTTCTTGCTGCGCGGCGTCACCGGTTCAGGCAAGACGGAGGTCTACCTCGCCGCCATCGCCGAGGCCCTGTCCGGTGGTCGCAGCGCCATCGTGCTCGTGCCCGAGATCGCCCTGACGCCGCAGCTGGTTGAGCGCTTCCAGGCACGCTTTGGCGACAGGGTCGTCGCGCTGCACTCGGGCATGACCGACCGGGCGCGGCTGGCGGCGCTCGAGCACCTGCGGCGACATGGCTCAGTCGTCGCGATCGGGCCCCGCTCGACGCTCTTCGCGCCGCTGGCCGATGTAGGCGCCATCATCCTGGACGAGTGCCACGACGCCTCGTTCAAACAGGCGACGGGCGTGCGCTACCACGCCCGCGACCTCGCGCTGTTGCTCGGCCGCGGACATGGCGCCGCGGTCGTGCTCGGCTCGGCGACGCCGGCCTGCGAGGAGTGGCAGCTCGCCGCGACAGACCGCTTGCAGCTCGTCGAGTTGCCAGCGCGCGTGCTGCAGCGCCGCCTGCCCGAAGCGTTCGTCATCGATCTGCGCGTCGCCGAGCGCCTGCAAGACCCCGGCGACGATCGGCCCTCGCTGCTAAGCCGACCACTGGTTGACGCCATCGCCGAGACCGTGGGTCGGGGTGAGCAGGCGATCGTGCTGCACAACCGGCGCGGCTTCGCACCGACGCTGATCTGCCGTGGCTGTGGCGCCGCGCTGGAGTGTCCACGCTGCACCGTCACGCTGGTGCTACACCAGGCCCAGCGCCGCCTTCGCTGTCATCTCTGCGACTACGCTGCGCCCGTCGAGCAGCCCTGCGTCCACTGCCACGCCACAGCGCGTCTGCAGGTTGGCGCCGGCACCGAGCGCATTGAGCAGGCCCTGCAGCGAGAGCTGCCCAGCGCGCGCATAGGACGCTTCGATCGCGACACGGCCCAGGGGCTGCGTCTGCACGACCTGCTCGACCGCTTCCGCCGACGCGAGCTCGATGTCCTGGTTGGCACGCAGATGCTCGCGAAAGGCCATGATTTTCCAGCGGTGACCCTGGTAGGCGTCGTGCTGGCCGAGGCCGGTCTCGACATTCCGGACTTCCGCGCCGGTGAGCGCACCTTTCAACTCTTGACCCAGGTCGCTGGTCGCGCAGGTCGTGGCGAACGTCCGGGGCGCGTGCTCGTTCAGACCTTTCGACCCGACCATCCAGCCATCGTCAGCGCGCTGGCCCAAGACCACGACGCCTTCCTGGCCAATGAGCTGACGCTGCGCCGCCGCGCCCACTACCCCCCATTCGGGCACTTGGCGCTGCTTGAGGTGCGCCACGCTGACGCCAGCCGCGCCGAGGCCGGGCTCCTCTCTCTCGTCGAGGCCCTGCGCCAGGACGGCGCCGACGTCCGCGGGCCGCTGCCGGCCGGAATCTCGCGGATTCGCGACGTCTGGCGGCTGCAAGCGCTGCTGCGTGACGACGACCGTAGCGCGTTGCACCACCGGCTGCAGTGGATCGCTGCACGCGCGCCGCAGGCCCTGCCGTCAGGCGTCACCCTGTTGCTCGACGTCGATCCGCTCGACTTTGGCTGAGCCGCCGCGCCGCGCCGCGTCTTGGGCGCTGCTTTGCCTATTGCTGGCGCACCGCCCAGAACACCGCGTCCAGCCCGACGCTGTTGCCGCCGACCTTGAAGGTCATGTTCCACTTGCAGGGCAGGGCCTGCTTGCCGAGCGTGTCGATGATCATGTTCTGGTCATCGTCAAAGATCGGGCAGTCGTCGGTCCAGATGGTCATCGCTTCGCCTTTGCTAGTGTCGACATCGAGGGTGGCGAGCTGGGCCTCGATGAACCCGGCGCCCAGCTTGACCAGCGTCTCGCAGACGCCGGTCAGAAAGCTCTCGCCGACCAATGACTGTTGCTTTGCGAGGTCTTTGGCGAAATCGGCGCAGCAGGTGTCTTTGGCGACGCACTGCTGACCCGCCAACAGCGACTTGATCATCATCTCGAAGGAGTCGACCTTTGGGTTGCCGGTCAGCAGCGGCAAGAGCTGCTTCTGCACCAGAAAGCTCACCAAAGCGCCCCACTTCACCAAGAGCCCGTGCTTAGCGATGTCGATGGTCGAGAGGATTCCGTCGCGCGTCATGTCGAAGTGGCCGACGATCGCCTCGTTCTGAAACTGCGCGAAGCTGATGGTCTTCTTGCCGCAGGCCGGGTCCTTTGGGCTGCACGGTTGGCCGAGCGACCACTTGTAGGTCACGCTCATCCACTCGTCGCGGGTGTAGGCCTTGCTGAGCTTGCCGTCGGCGCCCGGCTCCTTCTGGATCTCGATGACGCCGCCGACCTCTAGGTTGGTCAGGATCTTGCCGAGATCGGCGCCCGCCGTCAGGCCCTGTTGGACGTCCTTGGGCAGGTAGAGGAACAGGATGGAGTCCAGCAACTTGACGATGAGCGCCCCGAACGGCTGCTTCAGGTCGTCAATCGCCGGCGACTTGGGATTCTCAAAAATCAACCCGCAGAACGAGTCGAGCGAGCTGCCGCCGAGCTTGCACGCCAGCGACAAAATGCCAGCGATCGGGTCCGACAAGATGTCGAAGATCGCCTTGAAAGCGAACTCAACCGAGTCCGGCAACACGCTCAGCAGGTCGAGCACCGTCGTCATCTCGTAGGTGCCGACGATGCGCGGCGGCAAGTCCTTGACGATGACCGTGACCGAGTCGCCCTCAAGCGCCATCGTCTGCGGGTTCCAGGCCACCTGCACGCCGGTGTCGAGGCAGCCGCCTGCCCGCACCTGATCAGCCGACGTCTTGCGGGCGATGCCGAGGACCGTAAAGGTGATGGGCTGCCCCGTCTTGCTCTGCTCCTTCTGCACCCAGGTCAAGAAGGGCGGATAGGTTACCGCCCACGGCTTGTCCCAGCCGATGGGCGGGCTCTCCCACTGCGCGGTGGGCAAGACGTCGCCGAGGTCGAGGTCCTGGCACGCCGGCTGTCCTGGCGCCGCCTGCTGCACCAGTCGAATGCGGATGTCGCTGTAATCCATCGGGTTGTTGCTCCCGAGGTAGTGCGGAGTAATCGTCAGCGGCCCCTTGGCCTTGCTCAAGACATGAAACTCAAAGAATTTTGGCACAATTACAGTCGGATCGGCCTCAGCGACCGACGCCACCACGTCGAAGACGCCCGTTTGGCTGCCCGCCTTCACCTCCGTCGTAGCGACGCCGTTTTCGTCGGTCAGCGCCACCTCCAGCAGCACCTCGCCGAGGCCGCTGGCTGCCACCGGGTCTTTCAGCAGGAAGCGGATCGGGGCGTTCGCCGTCGGCTCGCCGTCGACCACCAGCCTCACCGCGACCTTGCGCACGCTGTTCTGGTTGAGCTGCAGCTTACAAAGCGCCTTGCAGAGCCCGCCAAAGTCGTCCTTGTTGCCGTTGGCTAGGGCGTACTGCAGCTCAATGGCAGGCCCCTGAACGTCGCCCGGTTCGCCATCCGCCGGGGCGATGCCGTCCTGCGCGTCCTGGGGCGCCTGAGCGTCGAACTGCCCGACACCAAAACCATCGCCACCGAACACGGATCCATCGCCAGCGCCGGCTCGCCCGTCGGCGAAGGGCAGCAAAATGCCCGCTGTCGGCTCTGCGCTGCACCCCATCTGCATGAGCAGCGCTGCGAGTACGATCCAGTGCCCGCCATGAGGCCCCTTGGCAAGCGCCACCGCCGGAACGGAGGCCGAGCGGGGTATCACTTCGCTGCGCACGCTCATCGATGGCCTCCTGCGTGCTAGGGCGTCGCGTCGGCGCCGGCGTCTGCCTCGGCGGTGGCCGCAGGCAACGGCGGCAGGTAACGCAGCACCGTGCCGATGCCGCCGACGAGCAGCGCGTCCTTGCCCCAGCCGCAGATGTCATGAAACGCCGTAATGCTCCCGCTCTCCAGCGCCGTGAATGTCTTGCCATCGAATGCCAAGACCATGCCCTGCGTGCCGGCGAAGAGCATTCGGTCGGCCGCCCAGCCCCAGATCGCGCGCACCGTGCGCACCTCGTCTTTGAACGCCGGCACGTAGCGCCAAGCCTTGCCGTCGTAGTGCACCAGGACGCCCTCGCCCTGGCTGTCGGGCGCGCCAGCGGCCCAGATGTCGTTGGGCCCAGCACCCCAGATGGCGTACAGGTCGCTCGTCACCTTGTACTCCGGCTGATCAGCGACCTGGTAAGGCTCGATCGGCACCTGCGTCCAAGAACCGTTGACCATGTGGAACACGCCGCCCTTGGTGCCCACCGCCCAGACGTCCTCGGCGGAGAAGCCGTGGACATCGCGGAGTGTGCCAAATACCGGAGCCTCTAGGACTTGAAAGGAGACGCCGTTCCAGCGCAGCAGCAAGCCGCCCTTGGCCGCTAGGTAGACGTCGTTCGGGTCGGAGCCCCAGACCGCGAGGTAGTCGGCCTGCGGATAGGGCGTCGCCACGACCTCGAAGTTCGTGCCGTTCCAGCGCAGCACTGTGCCGCCGAGGCCGACGACCCACGCCAGCTCTGCGCTGTGCGCCCAGACCGCGTTCAGGTGCTTGCCCGTCCCCGACTTCAGCTGGGTCCAGGCGCCGCCTTGCAGGCGCGCGACGAGGCCATTCTCGCCCGCCGCGAATGCGACACCGCCGTCGGCGCTCGCGACCGCCCTGGCGTGGCTCAGGCCCAGCGCGCCGTTGGCCTCCACCCACTGGCCGCCCGTGCGCGTCACGACCGTGCCGCCGGTGCCGACGGCCACGGCTCCGCCGCCGCCGAGCCCGGTGACGCCGTTGAGCGCCGCGATCGTGCCCGCCTTCATGCCCCAAATGCCGGTGGCGCTGCGCTCCATGACCATGCCGCCGGCCACCACCGCCCAGACGCCGTTGCCCAGCGCGGCGACGCCCTTGATGCCAAACGCCGGCACCGACACCGGCTTCCAGGTCGTGCCGTCATACTCGTAGACGAGGCTGCTGCTGCTGACCGCGATCGCCAGAGGCGACCCGGCCGGCGGCGTCGGATCGACGTCGACGTCGACGAGATCGAGCGCGGTCGCCACCGTCAGCGGACCCAAGCCTTGAGGCGCCACGGTGAAGGCCTTGCCTTTCTGCCCGACGCCGAGCGCTAGGCCGCCAGCGACGCCACCGAGCGCCAGCGAGTCGCGTGGCGGCGCGGCGCCGGTCTGCATCGCCCACACCTTGCCGTCCCAGCGAGCGATAGAGGCGTCGGTGCCGACGGCCCAGGCGTGCTCATCGTCGGCCGCCCAGACGTCGAAAAACGTCGCCTGGCTCACGCCGCTCAGGGCGATGTCCCCCGACTTGCAGGTCGTCGACACCACCAGGTCGTCGATGAACACGCCCTCGCCGTCGTTGAGCGACGCGTCCTTCGAGTCGAACGCGATCTCGAGCTGAAAGGCCTTGCCGGCAAAGGCCGCGAGGTCCACCTGCTGCAGCACGAACGCCCCCTCGGTGTCTCCGGAGCCCCCGATCTTGTCCTTGTTCCAGATCTCCGTCTTCTTGTTGCCTTCGATGACCTTGACCGTCAGGGCGTCAAAGCCGGTGCCGTTCTCGGCCTGCATCCGAAGCTGAAAGCTGAGGCTGACCTGCTCGGTCTTGCTCGCCGCCGGCAGCGTGATGGGCGCCGACAATGCGCTGCCGCCGACGACCTTGCCGTTGCCGAACGTCGGGCACATCTTGGCAGGGTCGCTGGCGCACGGGACATCAATGCGTCCGAAATACAATGCCTTCGGCGGGCTCGTCGCGATGAGCTCGCCCTTCGCGCCAGTCATGCCTGCCGCCGACCAGAGCACACCGCCCTTGTCAGCGCTGCCCTCGTAGAGGTCCTTGACCAACCACCCGGCGAGGCTGACGAACGTCTCCTGCAGCGGCTTGCTGCCGCAACAGCCCGGCGCGCCCGAGGGCGTGTGGCGGCAGGTGCCGGCGTCACAATAGTCCGACGTGCACTTGTCGCCGTCGTTGCAGTCGGCCATCGCCTTGCAGCCGCCGGGTGCGCCCCACTGGCCGGCGAGGCCCTTGGGAGGCTGCTTGCCCTGGGCCAACGTGCCGGCGATGCCGACCGCGTGTGCGTAGAGTCCAGTCGGCGTCGCAGCGAGGCCGTGCAGGGTCTGGAACGCCCCCTGCGACAAGATCGACCAAGCCTTGCCGTTCCAGCCTGCGATGTGGCCACCCGTCCCGGCGAGGTAGGCGCGCGTGCTGCCCTCCGTCCAACAGGCGTGCCACGCCGTGTTGACGTCGCCAGGCACCTTGAGCTGCTCGAACAAGCCCGTGGTGTTTGGATTGCGCGCGCTGTCAGGCAGTTGAACGTCGAGCGCCGCCGGTACGTCCGCCACCGCGTCGGCGTCGGCGGCCGGACTACCGGAGTCCTTGGCGCCGCTGGCGTCTAGGGGCGAGACGCCCCCGCTATCAGCCAACCCGCTGTCTGCAGCCGTAGCCGCGCTGTCCTTGTCGGTGCCTGCCCCGTCCTCTTCGCCGCAGGCGCCGAGCGCAGCGACCGCAGCCGCCATCACCCAAAGATGCGCCGCGCTCCGCGACCCTGGCCCTCGTCGCGCCATTACAGCCCCTCGGCGACGTCATAGACGCCGCCCTTATGGCCCACCGCCACCGCCAACTTGCCGCTGACAGCGACACCACGCAGCACGTTGTTCACGCCCGAGGTACGCACCTGAAAGGCGCCCGCCTTGCCGACAACCAGGCTCCCTTGCCAGCCGACAGCGACCACTCGGCCATCGGCCAAGCGCTCGACGCCGAATAGAAAGAGGCCGGGCTGCTCGAACCCCACAGACCAGGTGCCTTCCGGCTTGCGTAGCAAGATCACGCCGTTGTCGCCAACGGCGGCTGCCTCGCCGCTGGCTGCGCCGACCACGCGGTGTAGCGGTGTGCTGGTCCCAGACGACTCCTTGCTCCAGACGCCGTCCTTGCCGCGGCGAAGCACTGTGCCAAAGGCCCCGACCGCCAAGGCGACGTCCCCTGCGGCCGTCACCGACTCAAGATCCATCTGGGTGCCCGTGTTCTCGGCCTTCCAGCTGCCGCCGACAAAGGCCATGGCGACGCCGCCGACGCCCACCGCTACGACCGCGCCTCCGACCTTGGCGACGCCCCGCAGCTGCAGTCCGCTCGACGCTGCCGGGGTCGAGACCTGGGCCGGACCCGTCTTGCCGAGGTGGACGACGACCCCGGCGTCGCCGACGGCCACGAGGCCACCGTCGCCATCGTCGCAGACGTCGTATAGGTCGGTGCCGGTGACGTCGACGTGCAGATCGACCAGCGGCGACCTCGCGTCGGCTGCCTGCAGCAGCACGCCGCCGCCACCCACCGCGATGACACGGCCGTCGGCCAAGGCGCGCACCGAGAGCAGGTTGGCCGAGGTCTCGGCGCGCTTGTCGAGCCACTTGTCGGTGGCGCCATCGTAGCGCAGGCCGGCGCCCTTGTCGCCGACGGCGAATCCCTGCAAAGTTCCGTCTTTGCTAGAGAAGCCAAACACGGCGCGGAAGGTGGCGGTCTTCATATAGGTCGCGTCGTCCAGGTCGCGCAGGCCCCACTTGGCGCCGGTCAGCTCGACCAGGGCACCGTCCTTGCCGATCGCGAAGGCGGTCACATCGTCGATGGCCCACATGCCATAGAGATCGCGATTCTTCGGGTCGTTTGAGAGCGTCGCCGTCCAGGCTTTGTCCTCGGTCGCGGCGAGGAAGCCGTCGAGGCCGCAGGCCATCAGCTTGCCGCCCTTGGTGACGTCGAGGCCGGTCAGCGCCTCCGCCGCGCTCGGCATCGAGAAGCTTGTCCAGCTGCCGCCGTTGAGGCGCAGGCCCTGCCCCTTGGCCCCGACCGCCCAGACGTTGCCGGCGTTGATGGCGCGCAACGCGCGGATCTGCAGCGCTGAATTCGTCGTCTCCTGTACAAAATCGCCATCGACGAGCCGCAGGACCACGCCGTCGTCGCCCGCCACAAGCAGCGTCGAGCCATCCGCCGGGCTGTGAATGGTCCGCAGCACGACGTTCTCGAGGCCCTTGGGAAGCTTGTTGAACAACTTCTTGCCGTTCCAATGCAGCAGCGTGCCCTCACCGGCGATGACGACGTCATTGGGGCCGCGGCCCCAGACCGCATAGAGGTCCTTCTTGGTCCCAGAGTCCCGGGGTACCAAGGTCTTGCCGTTGTCATGCAACAGCCGACCGCCGCTGCCCACCCACCAAACGTCCTGCGCGCTGCTGCCCCATACCCCGTGAAAGTTCTCGGAGAATTGCAGCGAGCGGGCGCTCAGCAGCGCGCTGCCTCCGCCACCGGTCTCAGTCTCGAACGTGTCGCCGTCGCTGGCGGTCCCGGTGTCACCGGCGTCAAGGCCACCGTCAAGGCCGGCGTCGACCGCGTCGGCGACGGAGTCCTCCGACCCGATGTCGGCGCTGACGTCGGCGCCGCCGTCAGGCTTGGTCTCGCCGTCGTCGCCGGTGCAACTAGCGGTGAGCGCGAGGCACAGACCCATCACCAGCCGCGAGGCTGCGCAGGCTCGCTTGAACTTGCCTTCAATTTTCCACACGTGACTTCCCCTCTGCTGCCTCGCCGCCCAGTCGAGTCCCGCCGGCGCGGGCTACTGGCGTGTGAACAGGAACATATTGAACGCCCACGAGCGCCACGTGAGCTGGTTCAGGTCGGTGAGGTCGTAGGCGTCGATGTCAAAGCCTTCCTTGTAACCGCGGATCATCGTCAGCCGCAGCGGGGTGCCCTTGGGGATGCCGGGGGTGCCCTGGATGTTCGGGAAGTCGGGCAGTGTGGCCGCGGTCAGGTCGCCAGCCGACATGATGTTCCACACCGGCGTGTCGCCACCCATGCCCGGAATGCCGACGGTGACGTAGTTGAAGTGCGGTTCAGGTGTGTCCGGCCCCACCTCCCAGTCGAGGGTGGTCCCGGTCAACACCCCGTTCTTCTTCGGCATAACGGCGTGCGGCGCGTCGAGCAGCGGGCCGATCAGCAGCTCCTGCTCACCCATCGACAGCAGGTTGCCCTTGCTGTCTGCCCACACCGCGTACAGCGCTTTGGTGACGTCGCCGAGGTCATGTTTGATCCACGCCTTGCCGTCGAAACGCAGCACCACGCCGCGGGCGCCGGCGGCCCAGATTTCGTCCTTGCCGACCGCCCATAGCGAGTGCAGCGTGGTCTTCACCGGCGACTTGAAGGAGGTCCACTTCACGCCGTTCCAGCGCAAAATCTGGCCAGCCTCGCCGACCGCCCAGGCGTCGTCCTTGTGCACGGCCCAGACGCTGTTGAGCGCGATCGCCGTCCCTGAGGTGTGCGCCTTCCAGACCTTGCCGTCCCAGTGGTTGATCTTGCCCTGCATGCCGACGGTCCAGACGTCGTCTACGCCGGTGCCATGCATGGCCAGGACGTTGAAATAGGGCGCCTGTGGGTACTGCTTCCACGACTCAACGCCGTTCACCGCCTCCAAACGCCAAGTACCCGACTGGCCGGCGGCCCACACCTCGGGCTTCTTGGTGGTTGGGTTGTTGGCGGCGAACACCGCATTCAGGTTGGGCTTTGTCGTCGGCGGCCACATCGGCACCGGCGACCAGCTCTGGCCGTTGAAGTGCGCCGCGGTGCCCTGCTCGCCGACGACCCAGATCGCGTCCGGGCCGGTGCCATGGATGTCGAGCAGGTTGAGGTCGGTGAACGCGGCCTGCTGAGTCCAGCCGTTGCCGCCAAAGAGGTAGAGCGCGCCGCCGTCGCCGATCGCATAGGTATTGGTCAGCTCGCTGCCCCACATGCCGCGCACGGTCTTGGCGACGCCGGTCTCTACCAGCTCGAGGTCGCCGCCGTCGAGTCGCCGCACCATGTCGTCGTTGTTCAGCCTCTTGACGTCCTTGAGCACAGAGACCGACACCGGCATCTGCTCATTTCCGGCGATCTGCACGACGAAGGCGAGGAAGGTCAGGCTGGCGTCAAAGAGCTCATTGGCGAACGCCGCCGGCAGCTTGTCGATCTCCAGCTTGTCCGGTTGGCTCGACTGGAAGGGAGCGAGGAACTTCTGATCCTGCGTCGGCATCTTGACGACGCCGTCGCTGCCGAGCGTCAGGTAGGAGATCGCCGCGTCGACGATGTAGGCGCCATTCGGGATCGTCCACGTCGGCGGCCGATCCAGACGCAGGCTCGCCTTTCGGCTTAGGGGCATGTTGAGGACGATGTTGACGTCCTTTGGGTTCTCGCCTGGGCCGACGAAGAGGTGGCGCTTGACGCCCATGACCGTGGCGGTGAAGGCCATCATCGACTGCGCGTCGTCGGCGTCGAGTACGGCGCCGCTCTGCTTGTAGCCGCCGAAGCAGACGATCGCCATCTCGCCGAACGCCGTGTTGATGTTGTAGGCGAAGCTGTTCTGTGGCGACGCCTCGAAGCCCGGTCCGACCGGCGGCCAGTTCTCGCGCGACAGAAAGTTGGGCTTGCTGTGGTAGCAGACCGCTGCGAGATCGCCGGCCTTGGGCAGGCAACGCGCCGGTCCACCGGCCTGCGGCACGCACGAGAAGCCCGTGGCGCAGTTGACCCCCTGGGTGCAGTCCTGCACGCAGCGCTTGCCGTTGCTGGCGCCGATGTCGATGCAGGCGAAGTCCGGCCCGCCGCTCGCGCACTGCGAGTCGACGCTGCACGGCGAGCATGTCGGCTTGGGGACGTTCGGGTTGTTCAGGAACTCATTGCAGTTGCCGGTCGGCACCTGCACGTACTTGTCGAGGTTGATGACCTTGCCGCTGACCTTGGGCGGCGGCTGACCTGGCGGCGGGGAGCCAGGCGACGGCGGCGGGATCGGCTGCAGGTAGATGGTGACGTTGGTGGCGTCAAACTTGATGACCGAGGCCGACTCGTAGCCCGCCTTGCTGGCCGAGATCATCTGCACGCCGAGCAGGTCGTCGCCGCTGAAGGTGATCTGGCCCGCGGCGTCGGTGAAGCCCTGGTGCGGCGTCGTCGGATCGGTCCACAGCATCGTGAAGGCGTCTGGAATCGGCGCGCCGTCGCCGCCGTCGAGGACCGTAACGTTGACCGCGCCGTCGATGGTGGCGCCCCAGGTGCCGCCGTATTTGCTCATCGGGTTGAAGTAGGTGAAGCCCTGCTTGAGCTCCGAAGCCAACGCACCGGTCGCCGCCTTGACCGCGACGGTGCCAACCTTGCCGGGCGGCGTCTTGCAGACGATGTGCGTCGGGTCGACGAAGGTCAGGTGCGTCGCTGGCTTGTCGTCGAACCAGATCGCGGTCTTGGGAGCAAATCCGTTGCCGTAGACGTGGACCTGCGTGCCGCCGGCCTGCGCTCCGTAGTCCGGGAAGACGACGTACAGCGACATGCCGTCGCCGGTGTACGAGTACGCCTTGTGGGCCACTGCGACGTCGCCTCCCAGCTCGACGCTGACGTCGACATAGCCCGCGGCGCCGGGCGGCGTCACCGCCTGCAGCGTGGAGTCGTCGATCACCACCGCGGTGGTCGCCGGCAGGGCGCCAATGCGGACCACCGGTTGGCCAGGCTTTGTGAAGCCGGAGCCCTTGATGGTGATTTTGGTGTTGCCGGTCGGCGGGCCGAACGCCGGCGCGACCGACGCGATCGACAGCAGGTCGAGGTACTCGTAGCCGCCAACCTTGGTATCCGTGCCCTTGCTGGTCAGCAGCACGACGTCGACCTTGGCCGCCTTCAGGCCCTTGGGCGTCTTGATGACGACGGTGTGGTGGATGGCGTCGAACGCCGTGATGGTCGCCAACTGGCCGCCGAACAGGACCGTCGTGTCCTCTTTGGTGAGCAGACCCGTCGCTGCGATCGACACCGACTGGCCGCCGGCGAGCGGACCGACCGCAGGCGCGATCGAGAGCAGCGCCGTCGCGCCCTGGCCTTGGTCGTCGGTGTAGGCGTAGCCGCCGGCGAGCGTCGCCTTGCCGAACTTGGTGGTGACGTGCAGGTCAACTGGCCCCTGCTTGCCCGCCGGCACCATGACGCGCGCCCGCCGATGGTCCTTCGAGACCCAGAGGATCGCCGCCACCGAGGCGCCGAACCGGATCTCGCCTGTCGACAGCAGTCCCTTCCCTTCGATCTCGATCTCGTTGCCGCCCGCGGTCGGCCCGGCAGCTGGCGCCGCCCGCTCCAAAGTTGGGGCCGCGCTATAGAAAAAGCCGTCCTTGAGCAGCGCGGTGCCACGCTCATTGACGACGTGGACTGGCGCAGCGCCAAAGACGCCGGGCGGGGTGACCGCCAAGATCTCATCGTCGCCGACGACCGTCACGCCGAGCGCCGGTTTGCCGCCGATGAGCACCTTGGTCTGGCCCGCGAAGCCCGTCCCCGTGATCGTGATCGGCGTGCCACCAAAAGCCGGGCCGGCGGCCGGATCGATCTTGGTGATGACGACATCGTTGTAGAACAGATAGGCGTCGGGCAGGGCCGATGTCGGCGCGTCTTCGCCCGGCGCCGGCGGCGGGTTGATGACCGTCACGCTCGCCAACCCCGGCGCATGCGGCGGCGTCTGGACCTGCAGCTCAGTGTCGTCGACGAAGAAGACCTGCTCCGCGTCCACTGGCGTGCCGTCGAAGAGGACCTGACAGCCGTTCTGGAAACCCTTGCCGTACAAGATCGCAGGCTGATTGCCGCTGGCTTTGCCGCTGGCGGGGTCTATGCTCTCTAGCAGCAGGGGCTCAGGTGCCGCGTCCTCGTCGTTGGCGTCGGCCTCGGTCTCGCCGCCGCCGCCGCTGTCTGGCGCCGCGATCTCCTCGACCGTCGCCGCGTCGGTACCGCCTGACGTGTCAGCGGCGACCGCGGTGTCACCTGCAGAGGGCTTGTCGTCATCGACCTCTGGGTCCGAGCAGGCGCCCGCAGTCAACGCGAGTGCCGCCAACCAAAGGGGCAGCCCGAGCGTGGGTCGCTGGCTCCATCCGCTGGAAATCATCGGCGATCCGAAGCGGGCATCGACACGGGCGGCGTCCATCGCGTCCTCCAAACTGACCGCCAGCGGGCTGACGGTGGCTGTTGCGCAAGCGGCCCGGCAGCACCGAGCCGCTCGCCCCTGGAGCTATTCGCCAGGCTCCTTGACCAACCCGAGGTCGGTCAGATCGAGCCCGGCGGCGTATCCGTACGACACATACTGATCGAAGCCGTAGGCCTCGACCGCGACCTTCTGATCGGCGGTCACCCGGTGCGTGCCTTCGGTGACAAATAGCGAACTGAACTTATAGTCTTTGCTGATTTTCTGCCAGAAGTCGGGCGGCAGCGGCTGGCCGTCGAGCGAGACCGTCGAGGCGATCGGGGCCGCGATCGTGATGTAGTTAAAGGCATATTTGTTCGGCGTCAGGAAGACGAAGCTCTTGCGCCACTGCTCGACCGGGATCGCGAGCATCATCGCTGGGTCGCCGGTGCCGGCGTCGCCAGGCTGCGGACCCACCGTGTTTGGATCCGGCGCGTCTTGGCTGGCCATGAAGTGACCCACCATGATCGGCGCCGGCTTGCCGTCGGCGTGCTTGGCGATGATCTCGAAGCTCTGACGCGTCTCGATCTCGAACCACTCACCCTTGTTCAGCACTGGAACGTAAACCGCCTTGCCCTTGAGGTTCTTCACCGTCGGGATGGTCGTGACCTTGGTTCCGTCCTCCGCCGCGACGATCCGCCAGTAGTCGGCCTCCTGGTTGCGGGGATAGAGCTTGGCGCAGACGTAGCGGCTGCCCCACGTCTTGACCGGAAACAGTTGATGCTCAAGGTGATCGGCGCAGCAGGTGATGAACTCACTGCAGTGTTCGTTGCTAAAACACGGGGTCTTGCCGTCGAATTCGCAGGTGCCGCACTTGGTCCCGGAGTCCAACTGCTTGGTCGTGCACTTGTCGATCGTGCAGTGGTTGGTGTTCGGCGCGTTGCCCGCTTCCGAGCCGCCGAACATCGCCACCCGCTTGTTGGCGACCACGATTGTGCCGGTCAGATCGGCGCCGACCTGGTCGGTCTCGATGTTCAGCGTGTCCCACTGCTCGAGCTCAAACGTCGCAGACTCGCCGGCCTTCAGCACTTTGATGGTGCCGTCCGAGCTGGCGAGCGTCTTGGCGACCGTCTTGGGCAGGGTGAACGTCACCGAGGTCACGCCGTCCATCGTCGCGATGACGGTGAAGAAGCCGCGCAGGACGCCGAACGACTGCTCGCGGCTCATCACCATGTAGTACTTGCCCAGCAGCTCCTCGGGCAGCAGCAAGCTGGCGTCATTGCTGAAGACGTTGACGTTCTCGAGCGGGTTGAACTGGTAGGCGGTGATCGGCACCGATGACTTGACCCGGTAGGCGAGCTTGGCCTTCACCGTGCCGTTGACGTTGCGCGCCGGCAGATTGAAAATCCGCAGCTCGCCTGGCGCCAGCGGGCTCAGGTCCAGCTCGTCGTCCTGCGAGTCGTAGGTGACCGGGCCCTCGTTGTTCGAGATCTGGATGTTGGCCGCCAGGGACTCGCTGGCGTTGCTGACGACGATCGCATACTGGGCGCCAGCGGCGTCGTAGTAGCCCGCCCGGCCGCCCGGGACAAAGGCGTTGTCGAGGTCCGCTGCCCAGAATGAGCAGCCGATGTAGCTGTTGGCCTTGACGTTGTTGGTACAGGCCTCACCGCAGATGCCGTTGAAGCACTCATGGCCCTTGGCGCCATCGCAGACCTGCTCCTGCTGCCACTTGCCCTCTCCGTCGCACTTCTGCGCCACGCCCGAGTTCTTTGGGTCGCAGCGCTGCTGACCTGGGCTGCACTCCGAGCAGACTCCGGGCAGTTGGCACTTGGTGGGCGTGCCGTCGGAGGCGTAGCAGACCGTGGCGACAAAGCCCGAGCCATCGGCAGCGCAGACCAGAAGCTCGGCGTCGCTGGCGCAGCCCTTCACGCTGCCGGGTGCGCATACGGCGCCCTCAGGCACCTCGACGGCGTCGGCGTCGCCGGAGGCAGTGTCACCACCGCCGATCGCGTCGTCGCCGCCCGTGTCGCCCACGTCCGCAGTCGCCGCGTCTGGCTTGGTACCCGCCGGCTCGTCGCCGCCGCAGCCGGCCACGACGCCCAGCGTCGCCACCGCCAGGGAGAGCCCGAGCACCGCAGCGCGCGCACCCGCACGCCGCCAGCTCTCCATCGCCGCTCGCAAGGGCATCGCATCCTCCGCCGCTGCCCAACCGAGGGCCGGTCGACCCCCGACAAACGGGCAGGCGACCGCAAACCAACGATGCTACCGAATTCCCAGCGCCACGGTCAATCAACCAAGGGCGCCCTCGGAGGCGAGCGGGGCGCCCAGGATCGATGGCGGCGGGGGTTCACTCCGCGCCGGTGTCGAGCAGCAGCCCTGCGGAACGACGAGAAGTCTGGCGATGGGGCGTCTGGGGCTCTTCGCGCGCCAGGCCGTGGGCGGCGCGTTCGGCCGGTTTCGCTTGACACCGCCTGGGGCATCGCGTATCTCGCCCGACCGCTCGGCCTGGGCTCTACCCTGGCCGCACTCAGGAGAGCACAGACCGATGGCCGTCCGCATCCGCCTCGCCCGCTATGGCGCAAAAAAGCACCCCGTATACCGCATCGTCGCCGCTGACGCCCAGTCGCGCCGCGACGGTCGCTTCATCGAGCAGCTCGGCGCCTACGATCCCAACGTCAACCCGCCGAAGGTCTCGCTCGAGCGCGACCGCTATGACTACTGGTTGGCGAACGGCGCGCTGCCGTCCGAGACCGTAGCGCGCTTGACCAAGGGCGCCTAAGCCCTGGTCATTTCCCCTCCGCCCCGCGGCCTCTTGTACCGCCGCGCAGGCCTGGACGGACGATGAGCGCGACGAGCGACAGCGAGCCGGCAGCGCTAGGTGAGGTCGCGTTGGCCGAAGGGCCCGCGATCGCGCGCCTCGCCGCCGAGCCTCTCGGCGCCGCGGCCCATGCCGCCGAGGGCGGTCGGCCGGCTCGGCTGCTGCACTACCTCGCCACCATTTTGGTCGACCACCCTGAAGATGTGCTCGTCAGCGCCACAACGCTCGATGACGGCGGCGTGCAGCTCAGGCTTACGGTGCGCCGAGATGACATCGGCAAGGTGATCGGCAAGCAGGGCCGGACCGCGCGGGCGATTCGAAATTTGGTGCAGGCGGCGGCTGCGCTGCACGGCGAGCGCGTGCAAGTGCAGGTCATCGACGACTGACGTCGGCCATGCGCGAACCCCAGGAGCCGAGCGACTTCGCCGGCGCCCCCACAGGACAGACCTCGCGCCACCGCGCCGTCGCCGTTGACCAGCCGGCCGCTGCAACGGCGACGAGTGAGGCTGCGGCTTGGGTGTCGCCGCGTGGTCCTGAGCTGCTCGGCTGGTGGGCCAAGCACCACCGCTTCGACGCGCTGCTTGTGCTCGCATGGGGCGGCTGGCTGCTGCTACAGAGCCAACTGCCGCAGCAGCACGCTGCGATGCCGACGAGCGACGGGCTTACGGCTGGCGACTGGCGCTTGATCGGCGCGCTAGGCCTGCACCGGCTCGCCGGCGGGCCGCTGACCTGGCTCTTGGCAGCGACGACGACGATCTGGGTCGCTGCGAGCCACTGGATCGCTGCGAGTGAACGGGTCGGCCAGCCCATCAGGTCCCGCGGCCACGCCGCTCTGCTCGGCGTCGCCGCGCTCGGCCTCGGCGGCGTTGCCCTTGCGCTCGCGCTCGCCGCAGCCGGCGAGCCACCTCGGCGCTGGCAGGGCGTCCCGGGCGAGGCGCCGACGTGGATGGCGCCACTCGTGGTCGAGAGCGGGCGCTTTCTGGCATCTGCCGACCCGGCGCCGGCCACTCGCTGCCGTCGCGACGGCGATCTGCTGCGCTGTGCTCACGATGGCGCGGTCGAGGTCGCGCTCGACGGCCCGTACGCGACGCTGGTGGACGGCCAGCTTTGGCGCATCTCCGCGACCACACCGGCCACTGACGCTGGCACCGCGACGCTCGAGCTCGGCCCAGTCGCAACGCCGCAGGATGCCGTGGCGTTCGCTGTTCGCGCCGGCGCGGCTACGCTCGTGCCCGCGCTGCGCGCACGCGTCGCCGTAGAGCCGAGCGCCCGCAGCGGCCCCATCGCCATCGTCGCTCGGGCGGAAGAGCCGGCACAGTGGCTGGCCGCGCCAGGTTGGGTGGCGGGCGCGCCGGCCGGCCGCTGGCGCAGCCCGGGCGCGGCGCGGGTCGAGGCCGGCCCTGCGACACCCACCGCGATCGCGGTCGTGGCGCTGACGCTGCTTGGGCTGCTTGCCCTGGCGGCGACGGTCGCTGGCCGGCGGCGCAGCGCACCGATCGCGGCGGCGGAGTCGCTGCGCGATAGCTCTGATCTCATGGACCTGGGCTTAGACGGCGGGCCAGGGGGGGTGAAACGATGACATCGGTCGCACCCTCGACGCTGCTCGCGCTGACCATCGCCGCCGCCGGCCTCGCGGCGCTGTGCCTCCGCACCAGGGCTCACGCCAGCAGCGCGCTGGCCGTGCTCTCAGCGGCCGCCGCTGCCCTGGCGATGGCCCGCGCCAATACCCCTGGACTCGGGACGTTGGCCCTGACCCTGGCAGCGGTGCACCTCGGCTGGGCAGCCCTCGGGTCCGCACGGCGTCGACGGCCGATCGCGACCGCCACCCTCATGCTGCTCGCTGCGGCCTTGGACGGCGGCCAGTTGCGGCCGATCTACGACTGGCAGGCGACGTTGCCGCCCCTGGCAACGCTGAGCGCGATCGCGGCCCTGCTCGCCGCCAGGCAGCCCTTGTCTGCGCTGTCCGAGGCGTCGCGGGTCGCCGCTGCTGCTGCGCTCGCCGCGTTGCCGATGGCGGGCCCGCTCTTCGGCGTCGACATCTCGGTCGAGATACCGCATGACGACGGCGGGCTCGCGGTCTCCACGCGAGCCAGCGCCGCCTTCGCCCCTGCGTCGGCGCTGCAGGCGCAGCTGTGGTCGCTGGGCCGCTGGGCTGGCGTCGCCGCCGTGGCGCTGGTTTTGACGAGGCGCCGGGCGTGGCCGCTCGCCGCCGCGTCGATCTCAGCCTTCGCGGCGATCGCAGCCGGCGTCCTTGGCTGGGCGTCCTTCGAAGATGTCGGGCACGCCGCGGAGCTGGCGACAGCGGACGGGCCGCTCGCCATCGTCGGATCGCGGCCGGCTATTCCGAGCTTGGCGCCAGTGGCCCTGCGCCTCGGGTTGACAGCGATGGCGCTCGAGCTCGCCTATCCCGGCCAAGCTGGGCCGATCGATATTGGCGCCGCTATCGGGACCAGGCCAGCCCTGACGCGAGCGCAGCCATGGATCGGACTCATCCCGGCGATGGCGGCGCCCATCTTGGCGTCCACCCTCCCGATGGTCGTCGGCGCGGGCTGGATCGCCGATCCGGCGACCACCTGCGTGCTGACCCTGGCCGCGACGAGCGCGCTGGGGGCGTTCATCCGGAGCCCGCCAGGCACGTTGCACCGGCTGGCGCTCGACGCGGTTCAATGCGCCGCTGGCCTCCTCCTGGTCGGTGGCGCCGCAGGCTGGCGTGTCGCCTCAGCCTGGATGCCCTGAGCGGACACCGCCCCTGACCCCACGGCCGGGCGACCTAGTCCGAAACTGAGCCGGGTCCGGTCGCTGGCGCGTGCGTCTGCCAGCACAGCGAACATCACCACGCGCCCGCCTGCTTCGCAGATGGCTCGGGCCGCCGCAGAGAGGGTCTCGCCGGTCGTCAACACGTCATCGACCAGGGCAACTGCGCGCCCTTCGAGGTGCCACCCCTTGGGCCACGGCCACCCGCGCCGCGCCTGCTCAAACACTGGCGCCGTGCGTGAGCCGGTAGCGCGAGGCGCGGCGCCATCGACCCGGCACAGCGCGCGCTTCGCAGGCCATGGTCCGGCCGCCGCCAACGTCGACGCCAGCAAGTCGGGCAAATGCCAGCCGCGCTCGCGCAGGCGGTCGCGCTGTGGTGGCACGGCGATCCAGACCTCGACCCCAGCGGCGGCAGCTTGCGCAATCGCCGCCGCCGCCCACGGGTTGAGCAGGCCGCCGAACGCAGGCGGCTGATGGCCAAACTTGGCCTGCGTGATCGCGGTCGCCACGGGTCCGCCGTAGCGATAGGCGGCCACAACCGGCGCGCCGAGGGGCCCAGTGGCGACGCCGAGGCGGTCCAATGACTCGACGGTGAGCTCGCAGGCCCGGCAGGGCGGAGACGCGGCGAGCGCCAGCGGCGCGTGGCAGAGCGGGCAGCAAGCCGGTGCGACCAGGCGTGCAGCGTCGGCGAGGAGGCGCAGGTCCATGACAGAGGGTCGCTGCTGAGCGGACGTCGGCGCGGTGGTGGCGCCTGCCACTTGGAGTCAAGGCAGCTCGCCGTCGCTGGTCAGGGTCAAGATCTCTGCGCCGCTCGCCGTGATCGCCACCGCCAGCTCGACGTGGGCGGCGCGCCCGCCGTCGAGCGTCACCACCGTCCAGCCATCCGGGCGCAGCGCAACCGCACCGCTCCCCGCCGTGATCACCGGCTCGATCGCCAGACACCAGCCGTCCTCGATTCGCGGCCCGACGCCCAGAATCCCGACGTTTGGCACCACCGGATCTTCATGCAGGGCGCGCCCAATGCCGTGCCCGCAGTAGGACTCGACGACGCCGTACCCACGCGGACGTACGACCGCCTCCACCGCCGCGCCGAGGTCGCCGAGGGCAGAGCCGACGCGGGCGGCCGCGATGGCAGCGCGCAAGGCCTCGCAGGCGGCAGCCACCAAGGCGCGGTCAGAGTCAGTGCCGCCGCCAACGCAGACGCTGATCGCGGAGTCGCCGACCCAGCCGTCCAGCGTGGCACCCACGTCGAACGAGACGAGATCGCCGTCGCGCAGGCGCCGACCGTCAGGCAGCCCATGCACCGCTTCCTCGTTGACGCTGGCGCAGATGCTGGCGGGAAAGCCGTGGTATCCCCGAAACGTGGGCAGCGCGCCCCGGCTTCGGATGAGCTTCGCCACCGCGGCGTCTAGGTCAGACAGTCGGGCTCCAGGCAACGCCAGCTGTCGCAGCAGACGCAGGGAGTCACCGACGATGGCCCCAGCGCGCCGAAGCTGGCGAACCTCCGTGGCCGACTTGCGCAACGACATCGGACCCCTCCGCGCGGTGGACGGGCGCTCGCACCGCCACGCTGCAGTGCCCAGTTTGCCGTGCCGATCGCGTGTTTGCCATCCACGGCCCGCGACCCTAGCATAGCGCCCGCTGGTCGCCTTGAGGCGTCCTCCAGCGAAGGGTTCTCGCAGCGGCGCAGGGGGCATCGGCGTTGACATCCACGTTGCACTTCGCACTGGCCGAGGCCGAGCAGATCACCGCCCGTGCCCGCGCTGCTGCCCGCTCCCTCGCCCCCCAGACCACCGCCGCCAAAGACGCGTTTCTGGCGGCCGTCGGCGTGGGTCTGCGCCAGCGCCGCGCCGCGATCTGCGAGGCCAACGCCGGCGATTTGGCGCGAAGCGCAGCGGCCGGGCGTTCGGCGCCGCTGCTGGATCGACTGCGCCTCGACGCCGATCGCGTGGAGGCGCTGGCCCGCGCTGTGGACGAGGTCCGCCACCTGCCCGATCCCGTCGGCGCGATCGTCGGCGGCGGCCGGCGCCCTAACGGCCTCGAGATTCGCCGCGTCCGCATCCCGATCGGCGTCATCGGCATGATCTACGAGGCGCGACCCAACGTCACGATCGACGCCGCAGCGCTGGCGATCAAGGCTGGCAATGCGGTCGTGCTGCGCGGCGGCAGCGACGCCGTCGCCACCAACGCAGCGCTGCTCTTGGTGCTGCGGGACGCCCTGCTCGCGGTGGGGCTGCCGGCTGACGCCGCTCAGGCCCCGCAGACGCCCGGGCACGAGGCGATCGAGGCCATGGTTTGCCGGCCAGGCGGCCTCGACCTCGCCATCCCGCGAGGCGGCACTGCCCTCATCGACGCGGTACAGCGTTGGGCGCGCGTCCCGGTGGTGCAGCACTACCAGGGAGTCTGCCACGTGTACGTCCACCACGACGCCGACGCCGAGCTTGCTCGCTGCGTCGTCGTCAACGCCAAGGCGCAGCGGCCTGGCGTATGCAACGCCATGGAGGCGCTGCTCATCGACGCCGCGGCTCCGCCAGCCACTGTCGCGGCGATCGTCGTCGGCCTGCTCGAAGCTGGGGTCCAGATTCGCGCTTGCGATCGCAGCCGCGCGCTGGCCTGGGCGCCTGCGATCGCGTCGGCGCTTGTTCCTGCAGCTGACGACGATTTCGGTCGTGAATTCCTAGATCTCGTCTGCCTGTTGCGCGTCGTTGACGGGGTCGAGGGCGCCATCGATCACATCGCACGGTTCGGCTCCGGACACACCGAAGCGATCCTTTGCCGCGATGTCGGCGCCAGCCAGCGCTTCCTCGCCGGCGTCGACGCCTCCTGCGTGATGATCAACGCCAGCACCCGCTTCAACGATGGCGGCGAGCTGGGGCTGGGCGCCGAGATCGGGATCTCGACCAGCAAACTTCATGCCTATGGGCCAATGGGGCTCGAGGCACTGACGGCCATACGCACGGTCGTCGTCGGAGAGGGCCATGTTCGCGTCTGAGTTCGCCTCGCACATCGGCGGTGTCCACCATGCCTAGCGCAGATCGTGCCCTCGTCGAGCGGATCGCCGCCGCGATATGGGACAAGAAAGGATTTGATGTCAGAGCCTACGACGTAGTCGGCGTCGTCGACTACACGGACGCAGTGGTCATCTGCTCTGCCGCCGCCGATCGCCACGCCAGCGCCATCGGTGACGGCGTCATCCAGCGCCTGCGCGACGATCTAGGCATGCGCACGGTCAGCGAAGAGGGCATGCGCGGCGGCCGGTGGATCTTGCTCGACTTCGGCGAGGTCGTGGTCCACGTCTTCCACCGGCCGGTGCGCGAGTACTATGACCTCGACCGCCTCTTCGCCGACTGCCCGCGCATCCACCTCGAAGAGCCGGCGTGGGTGCGCGAGATCACGCCCTCGGACTTCGCCAGCGCTGACGATTTCGATGTCAGCGCGGACCGTTACGAGCTTGACTGGGATGGAGGCGACGATCGCGACGACGACGACGGGCAGGACGACGACGACGACGACGATCGCGACGACGACGACGGGCAGGACGACGACGACGACGACGACGACGCCGACGACGGGCAGGACGCCGACGACGACGACGACGACGAC
>SXNM01000082.1 GCA_005777155.1 Pseudomonadota bacterium
CGACCTCGACAGCGTCGAGGAGCAGTGCGCCGCGCTCCAGCAGATCGATGAGGCGCCCAGGCGTGCCGACGACCACCGCCGCGCCGCGCTGCAGACCGCGCAGCTGAGGCGTGTACGACGCGCCGCCGTACACCGTCAGCAGCGACAGGCCCAACCCCTCGCCGAGCTGGCGCAGGGCGTCGGTCACCTGCAGCGCCAGCTCGCGGGTCGGCGCCAAGATGAGCGCCCGCGGCGACTTCGCGGCGGGACCGCCGTGCGCCGCGATGCCCGCCGCGACGCGCTCCAGCAGCGGCAACCCGAACGCCGCGGTCTTGCCAGAGCCGGTGCGGGCTCGCCCGATGACGTCGCGGCCAGCGCGGAGCAGCGGGATCGCCGCCAGCTGAATCGGCGTCGGCGCCGCGAACCCGAGTTCGGCCAGGGTCTGCAGAATCAAGGGGCCAAAGCCGAGATCAGCGAAGGTCGGCCCGACGGCGACGGGCTCTAGCGGCGCGTCGCCTTCGAGGTCAGCCGGCCCGGCCGGTGGGATGGCGGCGGACGCGACGGGCGCTGGGGCGCTGTCTGCGGCGGTAGAGATGGCGATGTCCGCCGCCGGCGAGCCGGCGACGGCCGCAGTGGACTTGGACTTGGGCTTGGGCTTGGGCTTGGTCATGGCGCGGCACCCTGCCCGCTCATGCCCGACCTGTCTACCGCGCCGCCCGGCGGCGACGCCAAGCCGGCCGCTGGGCGCGCCTCGCCAGGATCGGCAGCGGGCCGCGGCGGCCGGCCAGGTGCGCCACGCAAGGTCCGCAGCGCCCGGGCCGCGGCGAGATCCGCCGGCGCCTCGGCGACACGGGCCTCCCACAGCGCGATCTCCCGCTCCGGTGCGCCGCGCAGCCGATAGAGCAGCCCGAGGTTCTGTCGCCAGACCAGGACGTGAGGTTCGAGCCGCACCGCCCGCTCGAGCGCTGGCTGAGCCGCCTCCAACCAGCCAGCACCGGCCAACGTGGCGCCAAGCTGACCCGCCGGGCGCGCCTTGTCCGGCGACTTCTCCGCGGCGTCGAGCCAGAGCGCGACCGGATCGCGCCAGAGCTCGTTGCGCGCCAGCGTGGCGCCAAGCAGCGCCGTCAGCAGCGCCGCCGCCGGCACCACGGCGAGCCCTGACCGCCCCATGCGGACGCCGACCCAGCCGCTCAGTGCGCCGAGGCACGGACCGACGCCAAACGCCGCCATCCACAGCCCCGGATACAGGTGACGCTCGCACATGGCGTCGAAGAACGGCACCAGCGAGTTGGTCGGCGCCATCGCCAACAAGAGGCCGCCGACGCCGACAATGGCCGCCGGAAAGCGCTGCCGCAGCCGCCAGGCCAAGCCAAGGCAGAGCGCCCAGAAGCCGAGCGATAGGCCGAGGCGCAGGGCGTCGTCGACGTCCCAGGCGAAGAGCCGTGCGTCGTGATCGAGGCTCTGACCGATCGGCAGCACCGCCAGCGCCAGCAGCCGCAGCAAGATCGCAGGCTGGGCCAGGGCGGCATCGACCGGCGAGCCCACCGCGGCGCCGATATGCGCCGTGTGAGGCGACCGTAGGGCGAGAAACAGCGCCGGCACGACCAGCAGGGCCGGCAGCAGTCCCCGCACGTCGCGGCGCCATAGACAGCGCCACAGCCGACGCCACAACGTGCGCCCGAATTCGCCGCGGCGAGACGTCGGCGCCTCTGCGGCGAGCTCAGCCGACGCCGGCGGTGCAGGAGACAAAGGCGCCGCGGACGACCCAAGCGCCGCGGCCGACGCCGTCAGCGGCGCCCAGCCGTCGCACCACGCGATCAGCAGCGGCAGCATCACCGCCATCTCCTTGGCCAACAGCGCGACCCCGAGGAGCAGAGGCGCGACCGCGCCCGACCAAGCCGCGCCAGACGCCACCCCGGCCCGTCGGCGCTCCAGCTGCAGCCACGCCGCCAGCATCGCCGCGCTGGCCATCAGGACCGACCGGCTGTTGATGTAGGTGACGGCCTCGGTCGCCAGCGGGTGCACCGCGAACCAAGCGGCGCCGAGCCACGCCGCCAACGCGTGCGCGCCACCGCCGTGATCGGGCAGCAGCGCCGGCATTCGGCGCCTCAGCACCCGCCAGAGCAGCCACGCACACAGGGTGTGCAGCGCGACGTTGGTGGCTCGCCAGCCGCCCGGCTCCAGCCCAAAGACGGCGCGGCTGACGGCGAAGCTGAGGTTCAGCAGCGGCCGCGTCTCCTGCGTCCCCGCCTGCAGCCAGTCCCACGCCGCCACCGGCCGGGCGATCCTCGGGTTGTCGACGATGTGTGGCAGGTCGTCCCACACGAAGGGCGCCGGGCCCGTCCGCAAATACCCTGCGCAAGCCAGCGCGCACAGCAACGCCCCAGGCGCGAACCGCCGAAGCCAGCAGGCGATGGGCCTAGGCGCCAAGGCGCGCGCCTGCGCGGCGGGCGTCACCGACATCCCGGCTCGGCCATGTCGGCGCTGCCTAGCGACTGCAAGCCGGCCGCGACGAGCGCGGCCACCGCGGCATGGACGCCTGGCTGCTCGCCGACGGTCGGCAGCAGCGTGAGGACCGGCGCCGGGCGCCCAGCGACCTGCGCCGCCTCCGCCGCGGCCGCAGCGGCGCGCTCGACCATCGCAGGAACGTCACGCATCACATGACCACCACCACTCCAAAATAGCGGAAGGATGCGTAGTTCTTCGACGCCATCCCGCGCCGCCTCAGCCGCGATGGCGACGAGGTCCGGGTCAAAACCCTCGAGGAAGCAGAGCGAGACTGCGCCCGGCCCATGGACGGCCTCCACCGCGGCGACGAGGGGGGCAAAGCCCTCGGCCCAGGCGGGGCTGCGGCTCCCACGGGCGAGCAGAGCGAGGCGGCGCGACATCGAGCGCTCCTTGGCGCGGCGGGTGGGGCGCCCACGGTGACGCGGACGCCGCGCCGACGCCTCGGTCGCACAGCCAGCGCCGCGGCCTCCATGCTGACACGCGGCGCCGCGCGCGTCATAGGGTGGATCGCGCGCCGCCGCCGAAGCCCGCAGCGACGGGCGCCGTGTCTGTCGGATGCCGCGCCGCCGCCCCACC
>SXNM01000083.1 GCA_005777155.1 Pseudomonadota bacterium
CGGCGCGGGCGCAGCGCGGGGTGAGCCCGCCGTCGCACCCAGCGCACCCGCTGCGGCGCCCAGCGCACCGGCCGTCGCGGCGACGGTCACTGGCGCGCCGTGAGTCGCGCTGCCGGATGCGCCCGGCCACGTCGCCTCGACGCCACCACCTGCGCGCGGCCCTGCCGCATCTTCGCCCTTTGTGCGCTGCTGCTGGTCACCACCTCCTGTGCTGCCACGGCTACCGCTGGCAGGCCGCCCACGACTCCGCCCGTCGTCAAGAACGAAGATCGCCTGCGCGCCGCGCTGCGCGGCGTCCCGAGCCCAAGCCCCCTCGCGCTGCGCTACAACCCAGCGCACTGTGAGTGTCCGGCCTTCGAGGCGCGCGTCGGCGATGCCTGGCACCGCGCCGATCTCACGGGCGGCGGCGAGGCCCTGGCCGAGCGCTTCCGATTGCTCGCACTGCGGCCCGTCACCGAGCACCCTATCGCCGTCGACGTGGTCGGCAGCCTCGAACGCGATCCCTATCGGACGGCTGTCGGGCTCTTGGCGGTCCGCGTCGAGGTCCTCGAGATCACCACACCGGCGCCCATCGAGGCCCCGCCCGCGGCGCCAAACGACGCCACCGCTCCGGCAGAAGGGGCGAATCCTTGACCTCCTCCAGGCGTTGTCGAGGATGACGCTGTGGAGGAACCTGAGATGAAAGTTCACCGATCTCGCCCCGCCCCACGTAGCGGCGCTGACACCCGGCGCCAAAGGCGAGGCGCACGGTCAGCCAGCGCAGCCTCCCTCCGCGTGCTCTGCGCGCTCTGCGCCCTCTGCTGGGCGAGCGTCGCCTCGGCGGTCCCCAAAGGCGATCCGCCTGTGGATCGTGGCGCCAAGGCTTCGGCTGCGGCGGCCAAAGCCAGCCCTGCGAAGGCCGCGGCCACCAAGGCCCCTGTGGCCAAGGCGACCCTAGTGACGCTTGAGGTGCTCCGCGCGGGTAAGCGCATCGGCACCGAGTCCCTGCGGACCAAAGTCGGCGCCGCCAACACCTACCACTCCACGCAGGCGAAGCTGACCGATGATGGCCGCGCCTTCACGCAGCGGGCCCACCTCATCTTGTCGGCGCTCGGTGCGCTCCAGACCTACGATCGCTGGATCGACGTCAAGGGCGCGACCCTGCGGCTGCGCGTCTTCGAAGCCGAGGGCAAGTGGCGGCAGGTCGTCTTCGGACAGCCAGGTGAGAAGAACGATGTCAAGGAGTTCACGCTCGCCTCAGCGCCCGTCATTTTCGACGAGCGCAGCCCGATTATCAACGGTCTTGCCGTGTTACTGGCCGGCGACCGCGCCGTCGTACCCTACGTTCGAGCCGACGATCCCTCGGCCGGGGAGGCGACCGTCGCGCGCGAAGGGCTCGCCGACGCGGCGGGAAAGCGCTTTGTCCGCACGACCTTCGCCGCCAAGAAGTGGTCCATTGCCGTCATCGCGGACGCCAGCGGAGCGATCCTCCACGTCCAGGGCCCTGGGCCGCTCGGCGGCAAGGTCGCTGGCTTCGACGCCAAGAAGTTGACGGCCGTCGCGGAGCCGCCACCGATGGCGCCCGCCGAGACGCCGGCCCCGCCGCAAGCGCCGCCGGCCCCGCCGCGAGCGCCGCCGGCCAACGACGACGCCGCGGTGCCGCCGCCGCGAGACGAGCCCGAGACGCCCTGAAGGCGCGAGGCCCGGCCCCAGCTGCGATCACCCGAGCCAGGCGCCGCTGGCGTCGCCTCGGTCGTGACGCCTCTGACAGCCGCTGGCCGCGATCAGTCGCCCCAGCGCTGCGCGGCCTCGTCGTTCCACTCCTCCGGAAAGTAGTAGAAGCCCTCGCAGCCGAGCTTGAAGAGGCAGTCCTCGCAGGGCCCCTCGTGGCGACGTCGCGACTGCAGGTAGTCAAACAGGTTCACGTCTTCCATCGATACGAAGACCATGCGCCGCTCGAGCTTATACAGGTCGCCCATGCAGTAGTGCTCGTAGCCGTCCATGTAGCAGATGGGCAGATTGATGACTTGGAAGCGGATCTTGTCGCCGAATCGGTCGATCAGGGCCTTCACCGCCGGCGCGACCAGGGCCGGGTCAGGCTGAGTCGCGGCGGAGGCGCGCCCAAACGGCGTCACGAACTGGATGTTGCACAGCTCGACCCCGAGACCGACCAGCAGCTCGCCGTACTCCATCAGGACCGGAAAGTTGGTCTTGGTCAGCGTGACATTGACGCCGAATCCCACCCCGTACTTGCGGCATAGCCCAACGGAATTGCGGACTCCGGCGATAGTCTGCTCAAAGGCGCCCTTGGACTGCACCTGCGCCTCGTGCACCGCAGGGTTCGGCCCGTGGAGCGAGATCAAGAGGTTGGTGATGCCGCTGCGGACCACCTTCTCGGCGTTGCGTTCCAGCATCAGCATGCGACCGTTGCTGGTCACGTTGACCTGTTGGTAGCCGAGCTCGCGCGCTTTCCGCAACAATGCGAACAGGTTGGGGTTCGTCGTGGGCTCGCCGCCATCGAAGTCGATGAGGTCGAAACCCTGGCTGCGGCGCAACTCCATGAACGCGATCTGCTCCGCCACCTCGCCGTGGGTCGGCAGTCGGTTGCCCGTGGCACAGAACACGCACTGGTTGTTGCAGATGTAGGTCGTGTTCATGATGACCTTGCGCGGCTGCAGGGTCTCGACCTTGACCTCCAGCACGCGCTTGGCCACCTCCAGCTCGTGGGCGCTCCAGCCAGATTCACGATCCTCGATGACGGCACGCCCCTGAAAGAGCGGTCCGATGTCGCGGTCTTCGCGCCGAACCCACAGCCCCCGGCGCTCCACCTCCGTGAAGAGGCGCGTGCCGCGAATGGGGGTGGCGAACTGCAGCAGCGGACGCGCACCATAGCCGGCATACAGATGAAACGCGGTGGCGAGGGTGTCCTGGATCTCGCGCCGGGTCTCGCCGGGGGTGCCGATCATCCAGTGGACGACCAGCGGCAGCTCGGCCTCCTGACACCAGCGCGCGACCCGCTCCGTGGCCTCCCGGTCGAAGTGCTTGCCGATGAGCTCATTGGCCACGCGCTCGCTCGACGACTCAGCCGAAATGGACAGCACCGGGGTGCGTCCCACGAGGCGCCGGACCTGATGTTCGGCCAGGCGGTCGGCGCGCATGCCGTTCGGGAAGTCGGCGCGCAGGTCGAGCGCCTCGAGCCCGTCGAGGAGGCCGTCGAAGTGGCCGGCCTTGACGTTGACGAGCTCGTCGAGCACGACCACGCGCTGCACGCCGAGCTGATCACGCACGAGGCGCAGGTGCTCTGCCAGCCGCTCCGCAGAGTAGGACCGCCAGGCCTTGCCCTCCACCCCGTCGCGACGCCAGGGCGTGGCCGTGCAGAAGCCGCAGCTGTAAGCGCAGCCCCGGCTAGTCTTGAAGGCGAGCAGCGGGGGATGCAGATCGAAGATCTCCCGCTTGTGGTCCGCCTGGGCGACGCGGCCGAGAAAACGCTGATAGGCCGCCATGTCGACTAGGTCGTACGCCGGCAGCGGTAGCGCGTCGAGATCCTCAGGCGGGGTGCCGCGCACCAGCCGCGCCTCGGGGCGGCCACCGCTCGCCAAGAGCGCCACCAGTGAGGGCAGGGTGACGTCGGCTTCGTAGCGCAGACCAAAATCGGCGCCGACCTCGTCGAGCCACGCCTCATCCCAGGCGATGACGTGCTGACCGCCGACGTCGAGATCGGCGACGACGATCGGCGTCTGGGGCCAGCGCTCGGCCACCACCCCGCACAGGCGCGCCAGCTCAGCCGAGGCCGGTCGGGCGATCAACCACGGGCTGGCGGCAAAGACGACGACGTCGGGCGCTTGGCTCGGCAGCCGCCCGGTGAAGGTCGCGAGCGGTGCGCCGAGGCGGATCATACCGGCTCGCTCGCGCAGCAAGCCGCTGGTCGGCAAACAGAAGGCGTCCAGCACCTCGACCTGGTGGCCGGCGCTGCGAAGACCCGCCGCGGCCTGCCACGTCCCCAAGTTGGCGAGGTACGGATAGTCGATGAATGCGTCGTGCAGCAAGAGCGGCGGGTGCAGAAGCAGAACGCTCGCCACAGTGGCCTCCAGGCCGGGCACGTGAGTCCGCGCTGCCCGGTTTGGAGTATGCGTTCGCGGCGCCGCCCCGGCAAGCTGCTGTGCCGGAATCAGCCGTCGGGCTCATGCGTTGCAGGTGCAGACCCTCCGCCCTCGCCGGCGGTGGAGGCGCTGCGTTGCGCCGCGGCCTGTGGTGACGCAGGCTGCGACGCCGACGCCCTACCTCCCTGACTCGGAGTTGAGCCGTGTCCCGCAGTGACCAACCGACAGGCGCGGCGAGGCGGTTGACGAGGGCGCCCACCCGATCGGCTCCCATGGAACTGCCACTTTCGCTGCGCTTCAACGCTCTGCCGAGGCTGCGGGCTTCACGCCGCGCCGGCCAAACGCTCGCCCTGATGCTCCTGTGCAGCGGCCTCGCCGGCGTCTGCGCGCCTGAGGTGGCGTGGGCGTGGGGTGCGCGCAAGGAGACGAGCGCCCCCGCCAAGCCCGCAACGGCCGGGACCGCCAAGTCGTCGTCTGCCAAGTCGTCGTCTGCCAAGTCGTCGTCTGCC
>SXNM01000084.1 GCA_005777155.1 Pseudomonadota bacterium
GGCGCGGTGGCAGGCGCTGGCGCGGTGGCAGGCGCTGGCGCGGCCACTGGCGCTGGAACCAGCGCTGGGGCTACGGAGGCGGACGGCGTGGCCGGCGAGGCTGCCGGCGGCGGTGGGGCGGCGGGCTGCCGAGCGCAGGCTGCGCCACTGAGGAAAAGCGCGCAGGCCCAGGAGAGCGCAGGGATCCGAACCCCGGCCAGAGTCGGCGTCACAGCCATCGATGCTCCTCAGCGGACGGGTCGACCGCGGCGTGGAGTGTAATGGGCCAAGGTGCCGGTGTCGATCGTGGTCGGCCGCGGCGGAATGGGATAAGATCGTCAAGGAGAGCAGGAGGGAGTCGCGATGAGGCAGAGAAGGGAGAGCAGCCAGAGCCTGCGATGCTTCACGTCGGCGATCGCGAGCCTGCTGAGCGTGGCGGCCGGTTGCGGCGAGAAAGAGGTCGTCTGCCCGCCGGGCTACCGCGTCGCCGGCATCTACTGCGAACCGCTTGGCCCAGCGGTCGGCGCGGAAGATGGCGGCGCGTCGCTCGATGGGGTGGGCGCCGACGCGACCGCAGACGGAGCGCTGGAGGACGCGACCACCGACGTCGCTGGCGGCGAGACCGTCGGCGCCGACGTCACGGACGCCAGCGGCGACGCCTTCAAGGACGCCACGCCCGACGCCGGCAAGGACGTCGCGACCGGCGGCAAGAGCCCGATCGGCGCCGCCTGCGAGGACGGCCTCGACTGCAAGGCAGGCCTCGAGTGCTTCGCCTGGCCCAACGGCTACTGCACGGTGCCAGCGTGCTCAGCGGCGTCGCCCTGCCCTGGCAGCGCGTCGTGCTGGGGCGCCGACACCAAGAGCCTTGTCTGCGTCGCTGGCTGCGAGCTGAACACCGACTGTCGCGTCGCCGACGGCTACGCCTGCAAGCGCCTGACCCAGGCCTTTGGCGGCGTCGACGCTCAGCTCTGCCTGCCCTCAGGCGCCAAGAAGGCGGGCCTGACCTGCAAGGGGCCGCTCGACTGCCAAGGCGAGGCGACGTGCCTGCTCGACATGCCGGGCGGCTACTGCGCGCGCGTCGGCTGCGGCAAAAGCGACGCCTGCGAGGCCGGCACCGCCTGCGTGCTGCGCGACGGCAAGCCGATGTGCCTCAAGACCTGCGACAGCGACGCCGACTGCCAGGTGGGACCGGGGCTGCCGCGAAAGTGCGCGCTGCGGACCGATCTCGCCAAGGCCCAGGTCAAGGTCTGCCTCGACACTGACAAGGCGGCGACGGTTGGCGGGGCGTGCTTGGCCGACCTCGACTGCCAATCGGGCAAGTGCACCATCGTCGCCAAGGGCACCTGCCAGGTCGGCGGGATGCCCTGCCTGACCGACGGCCAGTGCGGCGCCAACGGCCCCTGCGACCTCGCCAAGGAGAAAGAGAAGGGCGTCTGCAGTCAGCCGTGCGCCAAGGACAAGGCCTGCCCGCTCGGCGCGCTCTGCGTGCCCGGATCTGACGGCCTCGCCGGCAGCTGCGCGCCCGGCTGCCAAGGCCCGGGCGACGCCGAGAGCTGCAAGACGCCTGGCACCGAGTGCGTGTTTGGCCAGCCCATCGCCGTCGCCGGCAGCGTCGCCACGCCGGGCTATGCGTGCGCGGCGAGGCCGGCTGGCAGCGCTGGCGCCGGCTGCATCGCCACCTCGGAGTGCCCGTCCGGCGGCAGCTGCTTCACCAACGTCCAGAAGACCGCAGGCTACTGCCAAGCCCTGTGCGGTCCGGGCAAGCCGGCCTGTCCGTTCGGCACCAACTGCGTCGACTCGGGCATCGCCTTCTGCGAGCGAATCTGTAGCGTCGACTACGACTGCCCGGTGCAGATGATCTGCGGCAGCGGCCCGAGCCCCAAGACCTGCACCCTGCCCTAGAGCTTCGGCGCTTGATGATCGGCGGCGTCTCTGATCGTCTGACGGTGGCGGCTCGGCGCCGGCGTAGGCCGAACTCTGTCGTTCTTCGGCGTTGCCCAACCGGAGCCGCGCTCAAATCTGAGCCTCCTGCGCCTAGGGGCCCGCGTCGATAGCGGCGGGCCCAAACGCCGGCCGCGCCGGGGCCAGGGCCGCGCTGAGCCGAATGGTTCGCCCGACCGCGACGCCGCGCTCCGCTCCGAAGCCCCTGCCTGCGTCGCTTGGCAGACAAGGCGACCGATCTGGCGCGACCACGGCCGCGAGGTGAGCGCTGTCGATCGTGGTCGGCGGCCGCCCGCAGGCGATCAGCGCTGCCGAGGTCGCCAGAGGGCCTCGGCTGCGCCTTGGCGCTTGGCGGCCCAACGGCCGAGGACAAAGAACAAATCTGACAAGCGGTTGAGGTAGTGCAGCTCCTCTTGCGCCAACGGCTCCTCGCGGTGCAGCGCGAAGGCGAGCCGCTCAGTCCGCCGGCACACGGTCCGCGCCAGGTGCGTCATGGCGCCGACGGCGCCGCCGCCGGGCAAAACGAAGGAGCGCAGGGGCTCCAGCTCGCCGTTCATCTCGTCGATGCGCTGTTCAAGCCAGGCCACGTCGGCGGCATCGACGCTGACCTGACCGCGAACCGCCGCGCCGCCGCGTGTCGCGAAGCTGGCCCCGAGATCAAAGAGCTGGTGCTGCACGCGCTCGAGCATGCCGTCGATGGCGTCCCTTGCCTCGGCGTCGGCCATGGTGGCCTCGTTGCGCTCGCGACAGAGGCCGATCGTGGCGTTCAGCTCATCGACCGTACCGTAGGCCTCGATGCGCAGGTCGTCCTTGGCGACCCTCTCGCCGCCGACGAGACCGGTGGTGCCGTCGTCGCCGGTGCGGGTGTAGATGCGTGTCAGCCGGACCATGGTGTCACTCCTGCGCCGACGGCTCCTCCATGGGCCGCCGCTAGCGGTCGCTCTGCCACGAACTCGCCTCTACGTCGACCGTTGCAGAAATTTCACCTTGCGGGCTTGCCATGCGCCGCGTTGTTCCCATGATAGCGCCGCTACAGGGTGGCTCGGGGACACCCGGTCACTCGGCGCCGAGACAACCTCAAGCCGACGAGCCTCCGCGCCCCCGGACGCGGCCGCGGCGCCGAAACGGCGCGACCATGGAGTGCAACGCATGGAGCTGAGCTTGGAGCCGATCTTCTCTGCCGCCTTGGCCACCCAAGGGGCGCCCACCTTGCCACAGTCGATGGGCGCCGCAGCGACAGCGCGTGTCTTCGGCGCGCCGCAGACCCTCGCCGCGATCCCTTCGCTGTTTGCGGGGTGGGACGACGAGTGGGACGATGATCTGCCGGACATCGACGGCGACGAAGAGGATGAAGAGGAGATCGAGGAGCTGAACTTCGACGAGGAGGCGCGCCGCCGCCGCCGCCGCCGCGATGATGAGGCCGAGGAAGAAGAGGAAGAGGAAGTCGAGGACGAGGACGAAGAGGGCGACGAAGAGGGCGAGGAAGGCGACGAGGAAGAGGACGAGGACGACGAGGACTTCGAGGACGAAGAAGAAGAGGAAGAGGAAGAGGACGACGACGAGGCCCGCCTGATCCGCATGTTCACCGGCGACGAAGAGGGCGCCGAAGAGGGCGGCGGCGGCGACGAAGACATCGACGAGGTCGACTTCGGCGACGACGACTGGTAGTCCGAGACACCTCGCGAGGCGCACTCGACACGACGTGGCAGCGGGGCTTTCCACCCGCGCCACGTCGTGTCATTTTTGGCCGTGGCATGTGCGCGCGCGACCGCCGCCGACCTCGGACGGCCCTCGGGCCCGCGCCTGCCGCTGCTCGCCGCTGCGTTCGGGTCGCGGCCGAAGAGCGCATTCGGCGCTTGCCCGTTGCTCCGGCGTCTCGGCGACGCGCGTGGCCCAAAGGCGGAGACGATCTGAGCCACCCAGGAAGGAGCCCGCGATGACGCACCCGTCCCCCCCAACAGGCGCGCGCCGGCGGTTGACGACGCTCGCCGCGGCCTGCCTTGGCTTGGTCGCCTGCGCTCAGGACGTCGGCCTCATCGACCGCACCCAGCCCGGTGGCCTCCCGAAGGCGATGTTCAGCGGCGAGTGGCACTACGCCCGCACCGTCGTCGACGCGCCCTATCACGTTGGGTACACGTTCATCGGCGAGACCGAAGAGCTGGAGCGCGTCCGGTTCGAGATCCGCGAAGACCAGCTCATCGCCTACCGCAGCTACGATTTCGTCGCCGGCACCGACCTCGCTCAGGCCAGCACCGCCCACCCCGGCAGCGAGGTGCAGGGTACGCCGGTCGCGGCTTGGCCTATCGTGCGCCACTTCGACGTCATCCGCGCCTACAGCGTGGCGACGGGCGAGCAGCAGAACGTGCTGGAGGAGAACGCGACCGACCGGCCGTGGTTCCAGCGCGACTTCGTGCGCGTTGACTGGTCCAGGAACCTGCTGATATCGTTCGCTTTCACCGTCGACGGCGTCGCCTCCGAGCCGGCCACTGGCGTCATCACGGATCCGGCGAATCCAGACGCGCTGACGCTGGCCGAGCGCGACGACAACGGGGCTTGGCGCGACGTGCGCGACCCTCGCCAGCAACGCGACTTGTCGCACGCCGGCTACTTCGATTTCGTCGCCAAGATCTCTGCCAAGCCGATCGCCTGGGACTACTGGGATCCCGACTTCGGCCCTGAGCGCTACCCCGCCTGCTGGTTCTACCTCAACGAGGACTGCAAGCCGGCAGAGCTCTCGGTGCGCACGGCGTTTCTCCGCGTTGACCCGGAGCGCGACGGCGACTACCTGCCCCTCTCCTACCCGGACAACGCGGTCGTGCGCGACAGCGAGGGCAAGCCGATCCGCGTCGTCGAGGAGACGGCTGTGGAGGTCGATGACCTCGACGAAGAGTCGACCAAGAGCCTCGGCCTCGTCCGCGATCCGGACGGCTACAGCGTGCGCGTGCCCTACTTCGACCGCTTCGGCTACTTTCGCACCGAGCGCTACGGCTATGACGACAAGTACGGCGAGGTCGACGCGGCGCGCCAGCAGAAGATCCAACGCTTTGACCTCTGGCAGCGCTCACGCGACGACTCGGGCAAACCGATCCCCTACAAAGACCGGCAGGTGCGCCCGATCGTCTATCACCTCAGCGCCGGCTTTCCAGAGTCGCTGCGCAAGGCAGCGCAGGAGACCGCCGACGGCTGGGATCGCGCCTTTCGCCGGGCCATCGCGGCGCGCCGCGGCGTAGACATGGCCGCGGTGCCGCGCGCCTTCGAGCTGCGCGAGAACACGTTGCAGGTGGACAAAGATGGCGTCGTCACCGACCGGGGCCAGCGAATCGGCGACCTCCGCTACTCGCTGCTCTCCAACGTCGATGAGCCGACGCGCGCCGGCTTGCTCGGCTACGGTCCAGCTTGGGCCGACCCGCTGACCGGACGCGTCATCGGCGGCGCCGCGCACGTCTACGGCGCCCAGCTGCGACGGTTCGCCACCACCGGCCGCGACCTCGTGCGCTTGGTCAATGGCGACCTGGACCCCGAGAGCTATGGCTACGGCGAGGCGGCGGCGGACGAGGTGGTCGCCGCGCTGCTCGGCCAGGCGGGCGCGCCGGGCGTCCCGGCGGGAGCAGCGGGCAAGTCCGGAGGCGCGGGAAAGCCGGTCGCGGACAAGGCAAGCGGTGACAAGGCTGGCGGAGACAAGCCCGACAGCGACAAGCCTGGCAGCGGAAAACCCGGCAGCGGCAAGAGCAGCGGCGCTGCCGGCGGCGGCTTCAAGGCCCACCTGCCGCCAGAGACGCCGGCCGAGGCGCGGGCGTTCGAGGCGCGCGCCTTCGCCACGGCGCACGTCGATCTCGACAGGAAGAAGGCGATCCATAAGCTACGCAAGGAGAAGCTCGCCCACGGTGCGGACTGGGCGCGGCAGCGGCTGGAGCGCATCGCTGGCTCGCCGCTGGAGGCCGCGCTGCACTCCAAGGAAGCTGCGCTCGGCTTTGGCCCCCCTTCGGCCCAGGCCGCCGCCGCCGACGCAGGGGATGGCGCCGCGATGCCGGCCTTCAACCCCGCCGTGCGCGAGCGGATCTCGCCGCGACGCTGGGCCGGCCTCGCCAACCGCCTCGCCGCCGCCGACCGCGAGCGGCTCTTGCTCGGCCGCAACCTGACGCACGCCGCCTTCGTCGACGACCAGGTGCTCGGGATCGCCAAGGAGGTCAAGGACCTCGATCCCGAGGCGGCCTGGCAGAAGATCTACGTCGGGGTCTTTCGCGCCACCGCGGAGCACGAGATCGGCCACACCGTCGGCCTGCGGCACAACTTCGAGGCCAGCACCGACGCGCTCAACTGGCACCCCGACTACTGGAAGCTGCGCGGCGCCGGCGGAAAGCCCTTCGACAAGCCGACACCGGAGCAGCTGGCCGCAGGCATGAATGACCTGCGCTATTCGTCGATTATGGAGTACGCCGGCCGCTTCCACGCCGATCTTCACGGCCTCGGTCGCTACGACGAGGCGGCGATCGCCTTTGGGTACACCGAGCTGGTCGAGGTCTTTGGCGACAAGGCGGTGGCCGGCCTCCACGCACACGGCCCGACCCGCGCCGCTGTCGAGGAGATTCGCTTCCGCGCTGGCGGTGACCCCAGCCTCGGCGCGCCAGACGCCGCCCTCGACGCCACGCTGCGCGGCCTGCTGCATTACACGGCGATCCCAAGCGCGGTCGGTGGCGTCGCCAACATCGACGACCGCCGGCTGGTCCCGCTCGAAGACCTCGTCGCCGAGATGTCTGGCGCCGGGTCGACCGACAAAGCGCCGCGGCCGCGCGCCCTGTGGCCGGTGCCCTACCGGTTCTGCTCCGACGAGTACGAGATGGGCACCGCGACCTGCAACGTCTACGACGACGGAGCCGACCCCAGCGAAATCATCGGCTCGGGCATCGCCCGCTGGCGTGACCACTACGTGATCGACGCTTTCCGCCGCGATCGCGTGGACTTCTTCCTCGACGAGTACGCCGGTCGAGTCTGGTTCCGCTTCATGCACCCAGTCGTGCGCCAGTACCAACACTGGCTCTTCGATCAGTACGATCCAGACGACTTCTACAACCCAGGTGTGCTCTGGGATTGGATCTCCAGCTGGCGACCAAAGCGCGCCGGCATCGCCGCCAACGAGGCCGTCTGGGAGCAGGCCGCGCAGGGTGGCCTCACCGCCACGGAGGCTGTGCGCCGAGGCATCGGCTGGCTGAGCGGCGTCATCGGCACGCCCGAGCCGGGCGCCTACTGCCTCGACAAGGCCAAAAACCGCTACACCTACCTCGGCAAGTCGACCGGGGCGGAGGTGTGCGCCAAACCGCAAGGCTGCGACGCCAATGGCGACTGCGTCGACTTGCTGGTGCCGCTGGGCGTCGGCCGGTATCAAGAGAGCGAGTACGAGTTCGAGACGGGCTACACCTTCTACGAGCGCCTGCGCTTCGCCGGCGCCTTCTATGACAAGGTGACGGCGCTTGAGGTCTTGGCCGATCCCTCGACCTCGTTCATCGGCGTCGACGCCTCGCAGTCCATCAACAGCTACATCCTCTCGACCTTCTTGGTCTTTCCCAAGGAGATCACGCAGATTTTCGGCGGAATCGCCGCCGGCAGCGAGGCCGCGATCGGCTGGCGCGTCGGCGAGGGCGGCGCCCTTCAACCCCTCGACGTCTTCGCTCCGACGCCCGATCCCAAGCTGCCGCTGCTCGAGGTGCCTGGGCTGTACGTCACGCGCCCCTTCGCCATCTACTACGGCATGGCGTGGCTGAGCGCGGCGTGGGACTCGACCTTCAACGACGCGATCAAGGTCTGGATCGACGGCTCGGGCGAGGCGCTGACCCTGCCCGCTGAGGCGACGGTGGCCACCTTCACCAACCCGCTGAATCATCGCACCTACTCGTCGATGAAGGTGCCGCGCGACGGTTGGTTCTCGCCGGGATTCGAGATGGTCCAGGCCGGCATCGCGGCGGCGGCGGCCTACAAGGCGGACCCGAAGGACGTCAGCGCGCGCTGGGACCTGGAGGACGCGACGAGCTTCCTCGAGCTGACGCGAGGCATGTTCACCATCTACGGGCTGACGCTGTGGTAGACAGCGGCTTTGCCCCAAAGGCGGCGGCGTCCGCGGCCCAGACAGGCGGCGCGGCGGCGGCGGAGATCCGGGTCTTGGCTGCGGTCGCCCGGCGCGGTGACGCCGTCCTGCTCGGTCAGCGGCCGTCCCACAAGCGCCATGGCGGGCTCTGGGAGGTGCCGGGCGGCAAGGTCGAGCCGGGCGAGGACGACGCCGCAGCCCTTGACCGCGAGCTGCGCGAGGAGCTCGGCGTCGGCCTTCGCGCTCTGGGCCCGGTGCTGGCCACTCTCCGTGACCCCGGCAGCCCCTACCTCATCGTCTTTCGGGCGGTCACGCTCGCCGGCGAGCCCCGCGCGCTTGAGCATGTCGCGCTCGGTTTCTTTAGTCACGACGCTGCGTTGGCCCTGATCGAGGCCGGGGTCGTCGCGCCATCCGACGCGACGTTCCTGTCCGAGCTGGCGTCAGAGGCGTGAGGAGCGGCGGTGGCGTGGACCCTCGCACACTAGGCCGCGACGCCTGGCGCTGGGCAGCCTTTCGCGCCGTGCAGTCGCGCGCCCACAGCGGGTCGCAGCGGCCATGCCGGAGGGCTTCTGCCCCATCGCGGGAGGCGGGCGCGGAGCTCGGCGCGCAGGCGCCACGGGCACGGTCGTGAGCGCCGAGGCCAAGGGGCAACGGCTCTCGCTGCTGGTCGGCGCCGTGGTGTTTGGGCGCCTCGTGGTCTCCCTGCTCGACGCCGCCAAGGCCTTCTTGTTGGTGCGCCTGCTGACCAAAGGCGACTTTGGCAGCTATTCGTTGCTGTCGACGCTCCTGGCCACCGCGGTCGGCGTCGGCGCCTTCGCGCTACCGGACGGGATGCTCTACTTCTTGCCGCGCCTGCCGCCCGGCGCGCAGCGGTCCTATGTGCGGCAGGCGATGGCGATCCTGGCGCTCATCGGCGGCGCGCTGGGCCTCGGCTTTCTCGCGCTGTCGGCGCTGCCGGGGCTGCAGCCTTCGGGCCATGGACCGCTTGAGGTGCCGCTGCGGCTGCTGGCGCTGGCGGTCGCGCTTGAGCTGCCGGCGCAGATCGGGACGCGCTTCCTCATTGGCCTAGGCCAGCACCGGATCTCGGCGATCCAGGGCATGGCGCTGTCGCTGGCGGCCAACGGCGCGGTGCTGCTGACGGCGTTGGCCGGGGGCGGGCTCGACGCGCTGCTCCTGGTCACGGCGCTCACCGCGCTCGGCCGCCTGCTGGTGGTCGAGGTGCTGGTCCGCCGCAGCTTCATCGGGGTGACGGCGGCGCCCAGCGGCCACAGCGTCCGCGCCCAGCTGGCGTACGCGCTGCCGCTCTGGCTGACCTCGGCCACCGGCCTGCTCAACAAGCACGTGTCGACGACGACGTTGGGCTACCTGCTGCCGGCCGCCGTGTTCGCGGACTACGCGGTCGGCGGCCAAGAGCTGCCCTTCGTGCCGATGCTGGCCTACTCCGTGGCGACCGCCATGGCACCGACCTTCAGCGGGCTCTACGCCGCCGCGCCGGACAAGGTCGAGGGCGCCCGCGAGGTGCTGGCGCTGTGGCGCACGGGCATCGACAAGGTCGCGGCGGTGATGCTGCCGGTCTTTGTGTTCTGCCTCATCCTGGCGGAGCCGCTGATCGCGCTGCTCTACGGCGAGCCCTTCCTCGGCGCTGTGGCGCCTTTCCGCGTCTTTCTGCTCCTGCTTCCGCTGCGCGTCACCGCCTATGGCATCGTGCCGATGGCGCTCGGCCAGCCGCGGGCGGTGTTGCAGGCGCAGGCCGGCGGCGCTGTGTGCAACGCCCTGGTGCTTGGCGGCTTGGCGCTGTCGTTGGTCAATGGCGGCGCGGGCGGGCAGGCGGCGACGGCGGTCGATCACAGGCAGGCCATGGTCGTGGCGGCCATGGGCAGCGTCTTGGCGCAGGTCGTCGTCATCGGTTGGCTGCTGCGGACCATCGGTCACGCCGCGGCGCTGCCGGCTCACCGCGTTTTTCCCCTGCGCTCATATGGTGTTCGGGCTGGGTGCGCGCTCGCCGCTGGCGTCGTGTTGGCCTTGCCATGGCCCCCACCTCCAGATGACGCCGGGGCGCGCGCGCTGCTCCTGGTCGCTCAGGCCATCGCCTACCTCGGCTGCTACCTGGCGCTCGGCGCCCGGTTCGGCGCCATCAGCGTCGACGATCGGCGCTACCTCTGGCGCTGGTTGCGCCTCGAGCCGCTTTGGCGCAAGGAGTGAGCCGACCATGGCCCGACGACTCCTGCTGCTCGCCTATTTTTATCCTCCATTCGGTGGCGCCGGCGTCCAGCGTGCGCTCAAGCTGAGCCGCTTCGCCGAAGAGCTGGGCTGGCAGGTCGACGTCGTCTCGGCGACCCCGGCGGCCGACGAGCTGCAGGACCCGTCGCTGCTCGCCGAGGTGCCGAAGGCGACCGCCGTCGATCGGCCAGCGGTGCCGCGGCTCCCCAAGGCCCTCGGTCCGCTGCGGCGGCTGCAACAGCCTGACATCTACCGAGCCTGGGCCGGGCCGGCGCTGGCGGCGGCGGAGGCGCGGCTGGCGAGCGGCGGCTACGCGGCGGTGATGTCGACGAGCCTGCCCTACACCAGCCACTGGGTCGCGCTGCAGCTCCGTCGGCGGCACGCCCTGCCCTGGGTGGCCGACCTGCGCGATCCGTGGACGGACAACCGATTCCTGCGCCACTACCAAGGCGGCGGCCTATACGCCCGCTGGCGGCGGCGCGTCGACGGCGCGCTGGAGAGGGACGTCTATGCCGGCTGCGACCTGCTGACGATGACGGCCGAGCCGCTGCGGTCGCTGCTGGCTGCCCGGCATGGCGTGGCGGCGGACAAGGCGCTGCTGGTGCGCAACGGCTATGATGAGGATGACTTTGTCGACACTCCGAGCTGCGGCGACGCCGGTTCATCTCCGCCGGTCGGGCGGCCTTTCGAGGTGCTATTCGCCGGCAGCATCTACCAGGGCTACACCATTGAGCCCGCCTTTTGCGCGCTGGAGTTGCTGCTGGAGCGGGCCCCGGACACGCCCCTGCGGCTCTGCCTCCACACCCAGGCGGGTGCGTGGCTGGATGCCCATCTGCCGCGCTTTCCGCGGGTCGCGGCCCGCAGCGTGCGAGGCCAGCGCCTCGCCCATCGCGACATCATCGCGCGCTACCAGCAGGCCGATCTGCTGATCCTGAGCGCGCTCGACGACCTGTCGATTCCGGGCAAGCTCTTCGAGTACATGCGGTCCGGGCGACCGGTGCTGGCCTTCGTCGAGCGCGGCGCCGAGGCCGACGCGCTGCTGCGGCAGACCGGCTGCGGCGACGGCGTTCCTGCATCCGACGTCGAGGCGGGCGTCGCGGCGCTGCAGGCCCACATCGACGCCTGGCAGCGTGGCGTGCCCCGCAATCGGCCCGATCCGCTGGCTGTGGCCGCTTTTGAGCGCCGGACCCAATTCCGGCGGCTGTTTGAGGCCGTGGACAGGCTGGTAGACGCCGGCGTTAGGCCGATCGGCGCTCAGCTGCGTCGATGAGCCTTCATGGTGAACAGCGTGTAAGGGATGCGGTAGCCGTCGTGCCGAAGGGTGGTCTCGACTTCAGCGAAGCGGTCGCGCACCAGCGCTAGGTAGGCCTCGGGCGTCCGCACGTGCTGGCCGCGGTCGCGAGCGATGAGGGCGCGGGCGGCGCGTGACTGCGACGGCACCCAGGCGTTGTCGTAGGTGAGCAGGAAGCCTCCGGGCTTGAGCTGGGCGTGGGCGATGGCGACCAGCTGCCGGGCCTCGGCGTCGTCGAGGTGGTGGAGGATGGCGTTGGCCATCACGACGTCGCAGCCGCTGGCCTCGACCACCGCCTCGCCGACGCGCTGGCAGACGAAGTGCCCCCGCTCGCCGTAGCGGCGCTTGGCGTAGTCGATGTAGCGCGGGTTGAGGTCAAAGCCGTGGTAGCGGACGCCGGGCGGCAGAAAGCGCAGCATCGTCCCTGGGCCGCAGCCGATGTCGAGGATCGACCAGCCGGGTTGGGGCCGCATCAGCTCCGACACCAGCCAGCGACGGTAGCCGTCTCCGCCGATGAGGCGCTGAAAGGTCTCGTAGGCGACCGGCAGCGTCAGGACGCCGCGCAGGCCATCGTCGCGGTGGGACATTACGGGGCTCCAGATGGCGACGTGGCGCTGGAGGCCTGGGCGTCGGCCGACGGGGCCGGGCGCAGGTCATACACGGTCCAGATCGCGTTGCGGTAAAAGATCGGCAAGGTCAGGTCGCGGCGGCGCACCAAGAGCAGGCCCATCTTGTACTTGTGGCCGAGCGCGCGCTGCTGTTCCGTAGAGAGCGCCTCGAAGGCGCGATCGCTGGCCGTGATGAGTGGGTAGCCGCGCTCGGGCAGGACGCGATCTCCGGCGAGGGCGACGATGCGTTCGAACCAGGCCCGCACCGCGGGCTGATTGGGCGGCATGTGCTTGAATGTCGCCACCACCGGCTGCCGCGCCAGCCAGCTGATGGACTCATGGCTCGGCGCCGCCAGGACGCCCACGCCCGGCGGTGCGAGGCGCGCGATGGCCGACGCGGCGTCGCCGAGCGCCTCAGCGTCGGGCGCCGGGAGCGGCGGGTGGCCTCCTTCGGGCCAGGTCGCCAGCTCCTGTAGGTTGCGCTGCATCGCCAGCGCCGCGCCGGAGAGGGTCGCGAGGGCCGCCAACGCGACCGTCGTCGTGGCGAGGCGCGCCGACAGCCCGCCGCGACGGCGCAGCATCGCCAGCCCCCGCTCGGCGAGCGACGCGGCGAAGAGGGCTGCAGCCAGCATCGTCAGCGCGTCGCCGAGCCGAAAGGGGAGCAGCTGCAGGACCCGCTCACCGCCGGGCAGCCAGGCCGCCAACGTACCGAGGACAAAAGGGATCATCGAGGCCAGTGTCAGGCGGCGCAACGTCGCGCCGGCGCTGCCGCCGAGCTGCCACCGGTGGCTTGCGTAGAGCATGGCGACCACCCAGGCGGCGCGGACATAGACCCGGGGCTCGGCGAGGAAGTGGCGAGGATCAGCGTGATGCGGGGCGCGAAAAAGCACATAGATCCAGGCGATCGATGGCTCTGCGGGCAGCGGCGCGGTTCGCAGAGCGTCGAGCAAGATGAAGAGCCCAGGCGCGGCGGCGAGCGCCCAGGCGAACAGGCAGACCGTGGCTGACCGCTCCGGCAGCAGGCCGCGCCACCCCCGCTCAACCTGCTGCGCTCGCCCGGCGACCAGCAGCATCGCGCCGCTGGCGATACCGCCGACCAACACGTGGAGCGTGGTCGCAGCACCCAGCGCCAGCGCCGCACGCCGCCACCGGCGATCGATGGCGGCGTCAAGCGCGAAAAGGGTCAGGGTGTAGGCGACGACCTTGGACTCGAACTGGCCGAAAATCCACTCCTTGGCAGCCAGGCTGGGGCCGATCTGGGCGTACAGGCCGCAGGCGGCGAGCGCGGTAGGCCAGCGGACAGCGAGGCGCTGCGCCAAGCGTCCGAGCAGCCAAGCCAGCCAGAGGAAACAGACCAGCCGACAAATGATGGACAGCGAAGGCAACGGCATCAGCCAGGCCAGGGGCGCGACGAGCAGCTGAAACGGCAGCCGCGGCCCCTGCGGCACCGATAGGAACCAGTCGCCGGGCAGGAACTCCGGGTGGAGCAGGCGATAGGTCGTCAGGAGCGTGTCGAGCTCGTTGGAGGTCAGTGTGCCGCGGGCGCTGTGGGTGAGCGCCGCCAGCGTGAAGATGACGATGGCGACCGGCCATGGGCTGGTGGTTGGTGCTGGGTCGGGAGTCGCCGGGTTCGTGGATTGCGCGGTTGGCGGTGCTGCGGGGGGCGCGGCGGCGGGCGCGGCGGCGGGCGCGGCGGCGGGCGCCACATCAACCGAGGGTCCGGCGGGCGCCACATCAACCGAGGGTCCGGCGGGCGAAATCGGCGGAGTGGCGGGCGACGATGACATCGGGTGGGACGCTAGCGCAGGGCGCTGGGCTGGGGAAGCGGCGCGGCGCGCTGGGGTGGGTTTGGGGTGGGGTATAGGCTGATGAGCGCGGCGTTGGATGGACTGGAGGGCGTTGATGGCTCGGCGAGAGCTGTTTTTGGGGCTTGGTAGGGCGAGTGAGACGGTCTCGACACCGTGTTGAGACCGTCTTGGCATGGGGCGACTTGACGGTGCGCGGGGCCAGCGCTAGCGGAGATCATGCGTTGTATTCAGTGGTTGATGGGTGGCGCCGAAAGCCTCAGGTTGTTGGCATGGATTGTGCTTTCGTTCTGATCAGGCCCTTGCCGAGGGCTTGGTCGTTGGAGGGGCATCGGGCCCGAGCACCTCCGAGACCGCAGAGACCTGGTGCTGGTGGCAACCTCGACCCGCGCGGCCGAGGCAGGAGCCATTCGGTTCGCCAGCGTTTTCGCTGGCGGGAAGGGGATGGACGGGTCTTGCCTCCGTTGGGGGGAAGGGGGCCCGGAGGGAGGGAGGGATCATCAAAATTCAAATCGAATTCGCGAGCGCGACGATCTGGTGGCCGCTGGGCTGCCCCGTCGAACCCGAAGGTGTCAGGGCTCCGACAACATGACCACAAGTTAGCGTCGATGGCAGCCTCCAGGTCCCTCATTGGGGGGCCCAGAACGATGATCGGAACGGGTGCCCAGCCGTGCACACACCGCCCCAGCGCAGCCAGCCCCGCGTCGCAAGCCTCCTTCGCGTGCGCCTGCGACTTCAAGAAGGCTGGCACGAGGCGGTCGCGCTCGACGCCTCGGCAGGCGGCCTCTTCGTCCAGCTGAGCTCCCCGCACCCCGTGGGCACGCTGGTCCAGATCGAACTCACCCTACCGCTCGGTCCGCCCGTCACCGCCACGGCGGAAGTCCGCCGCATGGTCACAGAGACCGACCACAACCCGCTCGGCCCGGGCGTCGGCCTCCGCCTGCACAGCCTTTCAACCCGCGATCGCGACGCATGGCAGGCCTTCGTCCACCCCGCCGTGTACCAACGACGCAGCGAAAAGCTGCTGACGCTGAGCTTCAAGTCCACAGGCCAGCAGGTCGTCCCGACGGACCGCCTCGGCGAAGCGCCGCAAGCATCCCCAACGCCGAGGATTGGCAGACGCGCCTTCACTAAGGCCCCACGGAGCGCCATCAGCGCCGTCAGCGCCATCAACACCGTCAACGCCGTCAACGCCATGAGCGCCGTCAGCGCCGTCAGCGCCGTCAACGCCATCAACGCCGTCAACGCCATCAGCGCCGTCAGCGCCGTCAACGCCGTCAAC
>SXNM01000085.1 GCA_005777155.1 Pseudomonadota bacterium
AACCCGGTCTCCATGGCCGCGGGCCTGGCGACGCTGCGCAAGCTCGACGATAAGGCGGTCTACGCCAAGCTGGAGGCGCTCGGCGCCAGCCTCGCCGCCGCCCTGCAGGCCGAAGGCGCCGGGCAGATGCAGGTCGTCCGGGTCGGCTCGATCGTCTGGCCCTGGCTCGACGCCGCGCCGCCGCCCTGCGACGCCGAGTCGATTCCCAGCGCGGCCGAGGACGGCCACGTTCGCCGCTTCAACGCCATGCACCGCCCGCTGCTGGACGCCGGCTACTATCTGCCACCTTCGGCGTACGAGGTGCTCTTCCTCTCTGCCGCACACGAAGAGGCCGACGTCGCCGGGCTCGCAGCGGCCATGCGCGGGTTGCTGACCTAAGGGATGGGAAGCGGGCGCCCGACTGCCGTTGGGGCTGTGTTCTCGGCGCCAGGCACCCGCGCCCGGGGGCTCGGTCGCGGCCTATTCGCCACCGCTGTGCTCTTGCTCATCGCGCTCGGCGTGTGGTGGATGGTCCTGCTCGATCGCTCCCTGCAGCGCGAGCATCAGCTGCTGCGGCAGAGCCTCGCCGACGCCGCAGCGGTCCACGCCGCCCACATCGCGCTCTCCGGGGCGCGGCCGCCCCTCGGGTCCTTCGCTGCCGACGAGCGCTTTCTGCTTCAGCGTGGGGCGCCGTCTGCCCTCCAGCTCGGCGCCTCGGTCAACGGTGAGCTGGCGCTCGTCGCCGGCCCGAAGGCCCTCGCCCGGCTGCGCGACCACTACGAGCGCAAGCGCGTCATGCTGATCGGCGAGGGGGTGCTGCTCTGCACCCTGCTGCTGGTCGTTGTGGCGATGCTGTATCAGCTGTTTCGCGCTGAGCGGCGCTTTCACGACGAGATCGAGGGCTTTTTGTCGCGCGTCACCCACGACATGAAGACGCCCCTCGCCGGCATCAAGGCTGTTCTTCAGACCATCGAGGCTGGCCGCATGCCCGCAGAGCGGCTGCAAGAGCTGGCTGGACGGGCGCTGCGCGAGGTCGATCGCGAAGAGGCGATCATCCAGAACCTCCTGCTGGCCCAACGGCTGCGGACCGGCGCCCGCTTGGCGCGCGAGGCCGTCGATCTCTCGGCATTGGTGCGGGCGGCCCTGGCGCACCGCCGTGAGCTCCCTGGCGCGCCGACGTGGCGGTTGGAGCTCGACGAGGCCGCGCCGCCGTGGATCGTGCAGGGCGACATGGCGGCGCTGCACTCCATCCTCGACAACCTGCTCGACAACGCCGCCAAGTACGGCGGCAAGGCGGTCGTCGTGCGCCTGCACGCCGCCTCGACGGCCAGCGGCGCGGCAGGGCAGGGCGTCGCCCTCGAGGTCGAGGACGACGGAATCGGCTTCGAGCCGCGGCGCGCCGCGCGCCTTTTCGAGCCCTTTGCGCGTGAAGCAGACGGCCTCGGCCGCCGCGGCACCGGCCTCGGGCTCTGGATCGCCCGCGGGCTGGCCGAGGCGATGGGCGGCACGGTCGAGGCGCACAGCGAGGGGCCGGGGCGCGGCGCTCGGTTCTCGCTGCGCCTCTGACTTCGGCCGCGACATCTGCCCGCCAGCGTCCGAACGTCGGGCGATCCGTCATGATTTCCTCTGTGTTCGCAGGCTGCCATCTTGCGCCTACGCTGGACGCGCCGACTTCTGGCGCGTAGGGTTCATTCGTCGCTACCGGTCGATGCTCGCGACCGCCGATTCGACCCAGGAGGCCGCGTGTCCACGAAGGTCCTCGCGCCGCGCTTGCGCCGCACTCCGACGTCGCCGTCGCGGTACATCTCACCGCTGCTGTCGATGTTCGCCCTGGCGTGCTCTGAGGAGCCGACAGGCGCCGAGGGCGCCAGCGCCACCGGCCATGGCACGGGTGGCCCAGGCGACCTGTGCGCCACGGCGTTCTGCCTCGAGGATGACGTCCGCGCCCAACTGGAGCCGGCGTCGCTGGCGTTCCCCGATCTCGAGCCGGGTGAGAGCCAGGTGCAGGAGGTCAAGGTTCGCCACATCGGCGCCCGCGGCGCGCTCATCATCAGCAAGGCGAGCTTTATCCAAGAAGCCGGCGAGTTTGGCCTCATCGCCTTTGGGCCGCTGACGCTCCAACCCGGCGGGGAGGCGGCGCTGCACGTGCGCTACGCCCCCAGCAAGACGGGCAAGAAGGTGGCGCAGCTGCTGCTTGTGACCAACGCGACGGTCGAGGCGCAACGGACGGTCGCTCTGCCGCTCAGCGTCCACCTGGGCGTCGGCGCGCTCAAGGCGCTCCCCGATCCTGTCGACTTTGGGGGCGTCGCGATCGGTGCCGAGGGGTTCGCCTCAGCGACGCTGGCCAACCACGGCGCCAAGCCCGTCGTCCTCGAGAGCGTGACCTTGGAGGGGCCGAGCGGGCACCCATTTTCGCTGCCGGCGCCGCCAACGCTGCCGCTGACCCTCGCCGCCAACGGCACCCTGGCGGTCAAGATACGCTGCGCGCCGACCCAAGATGGCAGCGCCGAGGCGACGCTGCGCGTGGGTTACGACGGCGCAAAGGCGGCCTCGACGACCCTGCGGGCCGAGACGCCAGGGCCGAAGATCCTGGTGACGCCGCCGACGCTCGCCTTCGGCGCTCTGGCCAAGGGCGACGCCGCGACGAAGCAGGTCACGATCACGGCTCACGGCGCCAGCACCCTGGAGGTCGCCTCGACTACCCTGTCGCCGCTGTCCAAGGTCAAGGCGGTCAAGGTCAGCGACCCTGGACCCTTCGCCCTGAAGCCCGGTGAGAGCCGGACCCTCGACGTGACGCTGACGCTCGACGTTGAGCTCGGCAGCACCAGCGGCACCGTCGCCAGCCTCATCGTCAAGAGCAACGCCAGCCCAGCCGAGATCTCCGTCCCGCTCTCGCTCATCGGCAAGCCCTGCGTCCGCAGCGAGTCAAAGGCCTCGGTGAAGGCGACCGCGATCGGCGGGCAGGTCGACGTCCTGGTCGCTATCGACACCTCGGGCTCCATGAAGGAGGAGGCGAAGGCGGTGCAGGCCAACCTGAACAACTTCGCCAAGATCATCGCGGCCAAGGCCATCGACGCCCACGTCGTGCTGCTCGCCGACGGCTTCGGGCTCTGCGTGCCGCCCCCGCTCGGCGGGCCCAGCTGCAGCGATAGCAGCCAGTTTCGCCACATCAAGGTAAAGGTCGACTCCACCGACGCGCTCGAGCGCATCATCTCAAGCTATCCGTTGTATCAAGACTTTCTGCGCGTTGGCGCGGCGCGGCACATCGTGGTCGTCAGCGACGACAAGAGCGACAAGGACGCTAAGTGGTTCGAGGGCAAGCTGGCGGGCCTTGGCAATCCCGGCTTCCCGGGCGGATTTGTGCTGCATGGCGTGGTCTCGTGGTCCGACGAGCTGCCCTTTCTGCCCTGTCTCGGTGGCGCCGGCTGGGGCGGCGTCTACATGGATCTCGCCAAAAAGACCGGCGGCGAGCTTGCGAAGATCTGCACGCCAGACTGGACGCAGGTCTTTGCGGCCATCGGCGCCAACGTCGTCAAGACCGTCAAGGTCCAGTGCACCTATCCGCTACCGCCCGGCGCCGACGGCGCTCCGGTGCCGCCGGGCCAGCTGACGCTGTCTTGGAGCGAAGGGGACGGTGTCGCCAAGGAGATCCCCCACGTCGATTCGCCGGCCGCCTGCCCGAAGGACAGCGTCGGCTGGCACTCCGACAACGCGGCGGCGCCTCAGGCGGCCGTGCTCTGCCCGTCGACCTGCGACGCCCTCGGCGGCAAGACGCTGCACTTTCACTTCGGCTGCCCCTAGAGGCGCTGTCCATTTGGCGCAGGGGGCGCAGATCTGGGCGCGGCGTTGCACCGGCGACCTCGACGCCCGACGATGGCCCCTTGCACCCGCTGGGGCGATCGCGTACCCAGCCGGCCATGGCGCGCATCCTCCTCTGCGAAGACGACGACCTGATCGGCACCATGGTGGCGCTCATGCTGCAGGGTGAGGGCCACGACGTCGCGCGCTATTGCAGCGCCGAAGCGGCCATGGCTGCGGTCAGCGCCGGTCCCGCCCCTGAGCTGTACGTCCTCGATGTCAACCTGCCAGGCCGCGACGGCGTCTCACTGGCCGCCGAGCTCCGCGCCCGCGGCGAGTCGACGCCGGTGCTCATGTTGACGGCCTTGGCCGACACCGCCGCCAAGGTGCGGGCGCTGGACGCCGGCGCCGACGACCACCTCGCCAAGCCCTTCGACATGCCCGAGCTCTTGGCGCGGGTCCGCGCCCTGCTGCGCCGCGCCGAACGTGGCGCGAAGGAACCCCGATGAGGCCGATCGCCGAGGCGCCGCTGGCGCTCAGCTACGACGATGTGTTGCTGCAGCCGAGGTACTCGGAGGTGGTTCCGCGCGACGTGCGCCTGCGGACGCGTCTCGCCGGCGGCCTCGAGCTGGCGATCCCGCTGCTCTCGGCGGCGATGGACAGCGTCAGCGAGGCGCCACTGGCGATCGCGCTGGCCCGAATTGGCGGCCTCGCCGTGCTGCACAAGAACCTGCCGATCTCCGCCCAGGCCGATCAGGTCGCCGCGGTCAAGGCCGCGAGCGTCGCCGAGGCTGCCGGCGATCTCGGCGCGGCCGGGTCGCGCTTTGCCTCCGTGGACGCTCGTGGTCAGCTGCGCTGTGCCGCCGCCATTGGTCCGGGCCCCGACAGCGATGAGCGCGCCGCCGCCCTCGTCGCCGCCGGCGTTGACCTGCTCGTCGTCGACACGGCCCACGGCCACAGCCGCAACGTCATCGAGGTCATTCAGCGCCTGCGGGCGCGCTACCCGCAGCTGCCGATCTGCGGCGGCAACGTCGCCACCGCCGAGGCGACCGCCGCCTTGTTCGACGCTGGCGCCGACA
>SXNM01000013.1 GCA_005777155.1 Pseudomonadota bacterium
GAATCGCCGAGCACGTGATGTTCATGAATGGGCGTCTGGCCCGCCCCGATTGGTAGTGGATCGCTTTGGCAGACAGGTCCTTGCCGGTCCCCGACTCACCGGTAATGAGGACCGTGCCGGACGGCGTCGACGCGATCCGCTCCAGCAGCCGCCGGACCTGCTCCATTGCCGGCGAACATCCGAGGATCTGGACGAATTCATAGGGAGCGCTGGCGCTGCGGCGCAGCTGGTTCACCTCACGCTGCAGCCGCAGAGACTGCAGGTGCTTGGCGACCTGAATCGCCAGCTCGTCGAGGTTGAGCGGCTTGCTCAGGTAGTGCGCCGCGCCGCGCCGCATCGCCTCTACCGCGAGCTCGACGGCGCGCTCGCCGGTCATCATCAGCACGGGGGTGTCGGGCAGCTCGCGGCGCGCGGTCTCGAGGAGGTCAAGGCCATGAGCGTCAGGCAGCCGCATATCGAGGAGGATGCAATCGGGCGCCTCGGCCATCGCGAGTACGGCCGCCTTGCCGTCGCCAGCCTCTAGGACGCGCAGGCCGTCTTCTTCGAGCCGCGCCCGCACCGACCAGCGGATTAGCGGCTCGTCGTCGACCACCAGCACGGTGTCGGCGACGACAGGCTGTGGCGGCGCCGCGGCTTCGCTCGAGTCGATGTGCACGACGGGCGCTCCCTCGGGTTAGCGGTCGTCGCCGTTGGGCTGGGCGCCGTGGAGGACCGCGGCGGCGAGCAGCTCGACCATCGCCTCGACGTCGAAGGGCTTGCGCATGAACCCGTACGCGCCCAGGCGTTTGGCCTCCATGGCTGTCTCGTCTGTGCCGTGGGCGGTGATGACGATGACCGGCGTCGGCTGAATGCCGAGCAGCTCGCGGAGCAGGTCGAGGCCATCCGAGTCTGGCAGACGAAGATCAAGCAAGACGGCCTGGTAGGCGCCGGCCCTGAAGTGGGCGCGGGCCTCAGCGGCGGTGGCTGCCTCTTCGACCTCCATGTGCTCTGCGACCAGCTGCTCGCGGAGTGACCATCGGATGAGGAACTCGTCGTCCACGATCAGCACGCGCGGGCGCCGGAGTGTGGGGCCGCCGCCGGCCGCGTTGCCGGCGTCCTCGTCGCTGACCTGAAAAAGTGGCGTCGCGCGCATGGTCTCCACCTCGCTCCCTGGCCCAGCGGCCCGTCATCGATACTAGGTTAGGCCCTTTGGCTCTGCACGCACGGAAGTTTTTGGGACCGTGGCGCGACGTCGTACCGCCTGACGACGCCGACCAGTCGCGGTGCCAACCTGTTGCGAAGTCGACTCGTTGCGATGTTTGTGGGTTTCTGGCAGACGCCGACCATGACAGGATCCAAGGCCACGCCGACGCCCGCAACTCCGATCCCACCTCCAGCCATTGAGGCGGTCGCCGTGGCGAACACCGCACCTGGCGCAGAACGCGGGCCCCAGCAAGAGCTGATCGACCTGCGCTATGCGCTGGATGAGGCGTCGATCGTCGCAGCGACGGACGTAAGCGGCAAGATCACCATGGTGAACAGCCGCTTCTGTGCCATCTCCGGCTACGAGGAGGCCGAGCTGATCGGCCAAGACCACCGCCTCATCAACTCCGGACATCACCCGAAGGCGTACTTCATCGACATGTGGCGTACGATCGGCGCCGGCAAGGTCTGGCGCGGCGAGCTCTGCAATCGACGGAAAGACGGGGCGTTGTATTGGGTGGACACCACGATCATCCCCCTGGTCGATGATCGCGGCAGGCCGTACCGCTACATGGCAATCCGCAACGACATTACGGCGCGCGTCGCCGCAGAGCGCCGCCTCCGCGAGCAGACGGCGCTGGCACGCCTTGGCGAGATGGCGTCGGTCGTGGCGCACGAGGTCAAGAACCCCCTGGCTGGCATCAGCGGCGCGATTCAGATCGTGCGGAAGCGCATCCCAGAGGGCAGCCCGGAGCGCGCCGTGCTCGGCGATGTGTTGGAGCGCATCACCGCGCTCAACGCGACGATGGAGGACCTGCTGCAGTATGCGCGGCCGCGGCCACCCCAGGTGCGCGACGTCGATCTCAGCTTGCTGGTGGCGTCGGTGATGGCGCGCTCGGCCGCTGATCCCCTGCTGCAGGGCGTCGACTTGAGCGCTCAGGTCGATGCGTTGCTCGTGCGCGCCGACGCCACGATGTTGGAGGGAGCGCTCCTCAACCTCGTGATCAACGCGGCGCAGGCCCTCGGCCACCGCGGCAGCGTGCGGATCGGTTGCCGCGCCGTCGCGACGCTGATCGCAGGCGGCCCAGCGGTCGCGATCGAGGTGGCGGACGACGGCCCCGGCATCCCTGCCGACCTGCTGACCCGGGTCCTGGAGCCGTTCTTCACTACCCGACACCGCGGGACAGGCCTCGGTCTGGCGGTGGTTCAGCGCGTCACCGAGGTCCACGGCGGCATGGTCGAGGTGCAGTCGACGGTCGGCGTCGGGACGGTCGTCAGGCTGGTGCTGCCCGTTCGCGGCCCGGCGGCGTAGGCCGGCGAGCGCGAGGCCGAGGCGGCGCGTCCACGCCCAACGCCACCGAGAGCGCCCGCCGGTGCTCCCCTGGACGCCGATCCGCGTCGCAAAGCCAGCTGAGCGGCCTAGGTTCTGGATGTCGCCGTGGGCGGAGCGCGCGCGGAGATGGGTGAATTTTCGCACCTGCGGATAATTCCCCAAGTCTGCGGAAAAATCCACAGCGGGTGATGCTCCACACGGCGCGACGCCGCCTCTGCCCTGCAGAGTCGCGACACCGCCTTCTCTGATTTATCGCTTCATGTCCAGCCGATATGGCAGCCGTCAGGTCGCTGGCACGCGCTTTGCTCTAGGTGACGCGGCGGGTCGAAATTCTCCGCGCCGCCCCGCAGCGAGAGCCGCTGCCGATTCGGCGCCGTAGGCGCTGAGTGGGGGCGGCGCTGGTTGTGGATAGTTGGAACTATGACACTTTCTCGGCTCAGGATCGCAGATCCCGCCCCAGCAGCCAGATGGGGACGCGGTCAGTCAGCGCTGGTCGCGTCTCGAGGACTCAGACGATGCTCAGGACGACCACGCGCTCCAAGTACTCCAGCGGCGCTGACAGCCGCGACTCGAGGGTTGTGATCTTGGAGCGCTACATGCGCGAGGTCAGCCGCTTCCCGATGCTCGATCGGGCACAGGAGGCGGCGCTCGCCGAGCACTACCACGCGACCCAAGATTCACAGGCGCGCGAGACGCTGATCAACAGCAACCTGCGCTTTGTGGCGAAGATCGCCTACCGCTACGCCTCCTACCAGGTGGACATCATCGACCTCATCCAGGAGGGCAATATCGGTCTCATCACGGCCGTCGACCGCTTCAACCCCGATCATGGCAACCGCCTCTTGACCTACGCCGTGTGGTGGATCAAGGCGACCATCCAGGCCTACATCTCCGGCAATTGGGCGATGGTGCGCGTGCTGCCGAGCTCGCAGCAGCGCAAGCTGCTCTTCGGCCGACACCGCGACACGGCGGAGCCCAATGCCTGCGGACCGGACGCCAGCGCCGTGGAGCCCGCAGGTGATGCTGGCGAGACGCGGGCCGTGGTCGGCTGGCATCGCGACGCCAGCGCGGCCCGCCGGACCCTTGACCTCTGCGGTCCGGTGGCGACAGAGGGCCGGCTGACCCTCGGCGACATGCTGGCCGACCGCGAGGCAGAGGGCGCGGACGAGACAATCGGCCGTCGCGAGGTGAGCGCCGTCGCCCAGCTTAAGATCGCGGCGGTGCGGGCCACCTTGAGCGACAAGGAGTCCGTGATCCTGGACCGGCGGATCCTGGCCGACGAGCCGGCAACGCTGCAGGAGCTGTCCGACGCGCAGGGGGTGTCGCGCGAGCGTATTCGGCAGGTCGAGGCGGGCGTGATGCGAAAGCTGGAGCGCAAGCTGCGACCGCTCATGGCCGCAGCGTAGGCGACGCCGGCGACGCCGCTCGCGCAGCTGAGGTCGCCTCGCTAGAAGCCGACCCGCCGCATGACGGCCCGCGGCAGCCAGCGAATCACCAGCATCACCAGCGCCCATATCGGCGGCGCATAGACCACTGAGGCGCCACGGTCCATTGCCCGGAGGACCCTGGCCGCCACGGCGTCTGGCTCGCCGGCGAAGGGAGGCTCCGGCAGGCCAGCCGTCATCCCGGTCCGCACAAAGCCCGGCTTGACCGTCAGGACGCGCAGTCCGGCGGCGGCGAAGCGGTGGTCCAGGGACTCCAGGTAGTGGTGCAGGCCCGCCTTGGCGGCGCCGTAGATGCCGACCGGCTTGCGCCCGCGGTCGCCGGCGACGGAGCCGAAGACCACGAGCTGCCCGCCGCCGCGTTCCAACAGCCGAAGCCGGGCGGCCTCGCAGAACAAGATCGTGCAGGTAAAGTCCAGATGCAGCACGTGCCCAGCCAGCCCCAAGTCAGCGTCAAATGCCGCCGCGGTGGCGAATGCGCCAGCCGTGACCACCACGACGTCGAGGCCCCCTAGCGCCGCCTCGGCTGCCAGCAGCGCCGGTGCGTGGCTCAACGGGTCTTCGAGGTCGCACAGGATGGTGCTGGGCGGTGGGCCGGCGTGGCCTGCCGCAGCGGCGCGAACCTGAAGGTCGGCGGCGCTGCGGGCCAGTTCGTCGCCATCGCGCCCGAGCAGGCACAGCTTGGCGCCACGGCCAGCGGCGGCGCGCGCCAGCGCCCTGCCCATGCCCTTGGTGGCGCCGAGGATGGCGATGAGCTGCGGCTTGGGGGTGGTCATCGGGCTCCTGGGCGAGCGGCCTCGCAGGGGTCGCCGAAGAGGCGGACGCTTTGGGCGCTGCGAAACCGGAGGTGCGGGTCCCAGCGACGGCGGGCTTCGAGGAAGGCCGGCAGGCGCGGCTCCATCGCGGCGAAGTCGGCTGCGGTGGTGAAGCGATCCTTGGCGAGATAGATGCGCCCGCCAAAGGCATGGGCGGCGGCGTTGAGGCGGGCGATCACCGCCGGCGTGTCGCGACGCACCGGCAGGTCGATGGCGATAGAGGTGCCTGGCCGAGGGAAGCTGAGCAGGCCGCCCCCCTCGTCACCGCAGTCCTTGAGCACGCAGAGGAACGACGCCGCCTCTGTGCGCGTCAGCTCCTGCAGGAAGGCCCGGACGGCGGCGCTGCCCGCCTCACGCGGCAGCACGGCCTGGTGCTGCGTCAGGCCGCGGCGGCCGTAGGCGAGGTTCCAGTCCTTCACGATGTCGAGCGGATAGAAGTACTGCTCTGGGCTGGTCAGGCCGCGGACACGCGCCCGCAGCTGCTTGCGGTAGACCGCCTCGTTGAAGATGCGCACGGTCCACGGCGTCAGGAGGTCGATTGGCGATTCGAGTGGGAAGGCGACGCCGCGGCGGGCCCAGCGTGGAGAGTGGGCAGGCGCGATGTCGGCAGGCGCCCAGCGGCCAGCGAACAAGACGCCTCTGCCCATGGCGGCGCCGGTCCGCAGGCAGTCGATCCAGGCCACCGTGGAGGGCCATGTCGCGCTGGCCGTCTGCAGCGCAGAGAGGAGCTCGTCGAGGTTGCCGTGCTTGGTCACCTCCTGCTCGATCCATGGCGAGGGGATGCGCTCCAACTGGAGCGTGACGTCCAGGATCGCGCCCGTGAGGCCCATGCCACCGACCGTGGCCCAGAACAGGTCGGCGTGGACCGTGGGGCTACAAGTCAGGGTCTGCAGCCCCGTCTCGCCGTCGGCGATGCGCATCCGCAGGGCGCGGACGTGGCGACCGATCGTGCCAGCCGAGTGGTGCATCTTGCCGTGGACGTCGGCCGCGACCATGCCGCCGAGCGTGACGAACTGGGTCCCCGGCGTGACGGGAACGAAGTAGCCGCGCGGATGCAGCAGGCGGTTCAGCGCGTAGAGCGAGAGCCCGGCCTCGGCGGTCAGCAGGCCCGACGCTGGGTCAAAAGCCAGGATGCGGTCGGCCAGCGGCGTCGCCAACACGACGGGCCGGTCGCTGGGCGGCGAGGCGGAGTCGCCGTAGGAACGGCCGAGACCGCGCAGCAGCGCCACCCCGTCGGTGGCCGCCTCCAAGCGCTCCGCCCAGACGACGCGGCCGGGATCGGCGACCCGACCCCAGCCGCTGACGCTGTCGCTCCTTGGCCTGGGCATCGCCGGCTAGGCCAGCGGCAGGCGCTCGATCGCCTCTTCGTTGCGCAGCAGCTCGGTCCAGGTCGTGGTGCCGACCTCGAGCTCCGCCGACTCCGGCAGCAGCGCGACATGGACGAGCCAGCGGGCATTGGGCCCAAGGGCTTGCAGGTGGCCGAGGCGCGGCGCGAGTACGTCGCAGAGCTGCGCGCGGAGGCTCGGGAACCACTCGGTCAGCTTGCGCTCAAGCGGGAGCACATCGGCAAACATCACCCGCGGCTTGTCATCCTCTGCCCACGGGGTGTCTGCCGGCGGCTTCACGCGGGTCGGATCCGGGTGGTGGTGAACGCGCAAGAGCTGGACGTAGGCGGCGGACCCGGGGAGGCCCGCCTTCTGCCGGCCGGGGCGTTTGGACTGGCGGTGCTCCGGCACCGACTCCAGCACGGCGCCGCCGAAATGCAGCGAGAGGTAGAGCCGCTCCTTGCCACCCGGATCGACGAAGAGCCCCTCCAAGTCGGCATAGCGCACGGGATGGTGGAGGTCCTTGGGGTGGCGGTCGCGCGTCACGTGTTCGATGATCATGGCCGGATGGTAGCAGCCGGCGTGGTGAGGTGAAAAGGGGGCCCGGCACGGCTTGGCGCACGCCTGGAGACGCCAACAATTTGGCGGCGTGGGCTCCGCTTTTGGCGCTGCGCTGGTCGGGGACGGTCGGGAAATGACCCACTGTCCGGCCATGGCACGCCAAGCCTCCTCAGACAACGGGCGAGGGGCTCCGCCAGCCATCACCGGTCGCGACCATTCGGGCGGAGCGGCCGGCGGCGGTCTGCGAGGGTGGCCTGCGGGGCTGGACTTGAAGGTCGTTCGCGCTGGCTGGTGCGCTCGGTGTCCAGCCTTGACGCGCTCCGTCTACGGGATCCTGCCCCGCTAGAGCTGCGTCCGCAGACTCCCTGCCGAACGCTTCAGCCCTGCGGCGCGCTGAGGCCTGGTGCGGCGAGGCAACGCCGAAGCACAAGCTGGGTAAAGCTCGGCCGCAGGTAGAAGCCGCGGCTGCCGGTGCGGGCGGCGCGCCCGTCGTGGCCGATCGCCGGCGCGGTGCTGCTGGCGTCGCGGCCCTTGGGGCGGATCTGCAGGGCATCACCGCGTCGGGCGTCGATGGCGTCGACATGGCCGAGCAAGATCATCGACATCAGGTCCTCGTAGTCACTTTGCAATGTCGCCAACTCTGCGGCGTCGGGGCGCCACAAGCAAGGCGTCCCGATGCGCCCATGAGCCGGCCCCGCCCGGTCGATCTCAATCGGAATCCATAGCACGCATGCTAGCTTGCGCCCGACCGCGCTGTCCGACCAGGCGAGCCCGGCGCCGACGGGGTCGAGCGGCACGCGCGTGACCCAGGTCGACTCGACCGGACGCCCGTTTGGGCCCAGCGGGATGGTCTTTAGCTCGACACCGAGCGCCGGGAAATCGGGCTCGGCGTCGTTGCCGGCGCTGGCGCCCAGCGACCGCTCCAGCAGCTCACCAGCCCAACCCTTGGCGGCGCCAAGGCGGGTAGGCTCGGGGACGTCAAGCTCTGCGGCGAGATCGCCCAGCCTCACGCCGCGCAGGGCCCGGGCCTGAGCCAGCAGCGCGATGGCGTCAGGGGCGCGGGTCGGCGTCGGGGTCATGGCGAGTCTGGCGATGTCGTGACGAACTGCGCCGGGGGCCAGAGAGGACCTGCATCCAGATCGCTCAGGCCTGGGCGGGCTCGCCGACGTGGACGGTGACCGTGTTGGCCGGCCGCCTGCCCGGACGCGACGCCTTACGGGCGTGCCGCATCAGGCCGAGCTGCTGGGCGTCCCAGACGGGGCCGACGAGGAACGAGAGTGGGTCGTCAGCGAAGGCAGGCGTGTTCTTCTCGAACATGGCGTGGCCGACCAAGTTGAGCGACCAACCCAGGGTGAAGCCGCTGACCGAGACGAGCCAGAGCGGGCGCATCGGCCGACTGAGCAGCAGCCCGACAGCGCCACCGAGGATCATCGGTGTGCCGAGCAAGTGGAGCAGTCGGTTGGTCGGATCGGCGTGCGTGCGCTCGTAGTTGCGGGCGGCGAGGTGCCAGCGGTGCTGGAGCGTGCCGTCAAACTCGGGGTGACGGTCGCGCCACTGCCGCTCCAATTCTGCGACACCGCGAGCGAACATGCCAATGCCGAGCATCTTCTGCCCCGCCATCAGCGCCAGCATCCCGCCCGACGTCATGCCGACGGCGCGCGACTCGGGCGTCGGCAACATCTGGATGAGGGCCGTCGGGATCAGCTTCTTCCACATGATGCGCTCCGCAGCCGGAAGCTTGGCCGGCACGGTCACAAGATACGCCGCCGCCGCGCCGGGTCTACGCTCGAAGTGGGCGGGCGGCGACCTTTGACAAACGTTTTACATGCCGGGGCTCCATGACGGTCCTCAACGCTGGCGAAGGGTGGACGCTTTCCTATTTGATGTCCGAGCTGTGCCGGTCGAAGCGCTGCCCTTGGGCTGGATCTTCTGCCGGACGGATCGGGCGCTCGCCTTGGGTGCGCGGGCGGTGGGCGACCGAGCCGCCGGTGTCGCCGGCGGCGGGCTGGGCGAAGCAGCGCCGCTCGCCGACGCCGCGGCGGGATCGGCCACGCCATCGTCGACCGGCTGCAGCCGCGTGCCGTCGAGATGAAAGCGGGGCGGCGGGATTTTCTCGCCGAGCAGGAGACGGTAGCGCATCCAGCTCGTGAGGACGTTCTTGACGTAGCGCCGGTTCTCCTTGAACGGGATCGCCTCGACGAAGAGGTCAAGCGACCAATTGCCCCGCTCCGCCAGCCACTTGCCGGTGTTGCCGGGGCCCGCGTTGTAGGCCGAGGCGACGAGCGCCAGGTGGCCGCCGAGTTGGCCGTGCAGGCGCCTTTGGTAGCCGACGCCCAGCGGAATATTGACCTCTGGCAGGTAGAGATCAGTGGGCTGCAGGTTGGGTCGCAGCTTCAGGTGCTCGTTCATCGCCTTTGCGGTCGGCCACATGAGCTGCAGCAGGCCGCGGGCGTGGACGGGGCTCTCGGCGCGCGGGTTGAAGCGCGACTCTGTGCGCATGATGGCGAGCGCGAAGGCGAGGTCGATCGGACCGCCCGACGTCGCGGCCTCCAGCGCAGACCGTAGGTCCGCCGGAATCGGTTGGGCGAGGGAGGCGAGGGCGAGGGTCGCTGGCGACGGCGGCCAAAGGCGGTGGTCGCCTTCTGGGCCCCGCTCACTCGCCTCGGCGGCGGCCATGGCGCGGGCGGTCTCGCCAAAAAGGTGGAGGACTTGGGCCTTGATGGCCGAGTCGGCGGCGGCGCGGGCGGCGGCCTGGCTGCCGGCAGGGAGGTCGGCGGCGCCGCGAAAGCTGACCTGTTCGAGCGCGTCGCGGGCTGAGGTGTGCATCCCCATGCGCTCCAGCCAGAGGGCGCGCAGCAGCTGTCGATCCTCTTGCAGGGCTGGCGATGGCACGGCCGCGGCCAGCGCTGGTCGGCGCATCATCGCCTCTTGGACGGCGGCGGCGCGGCGCTTGTCGAGACCGGCCAAGCGGCCGAGAGCGAGCCAGCCGTAGTAAGCGACGCCGGCGTGGTCGTAGGTGTCGGCGTAGCGTTCGATGGCGCCCGCCTTGTCGCCGCTGCGCTCGACGGCGAGGGCGCAGAAGTAGCGCAGGCGGCCGCGATTGTAGGCGTGTTCGGCGTCGATGTGGACGATCGAGATGGCGTCGGCGATGGCGAGAAGCCCTTTCCAGTGACCGCCCTCGGCCCTAGCGCGCAAGAGGTCAAAGGCCGCATATTCGGCCATGTCGCCGCCCGCGGCCACCACCGCCCGCAACACGACGTCGGCCTCGGCGCGGCGGCCCGCCTCAGCCATCGCGCGGGCGCGGGCACGCATCGCGTCGTCGACGATCGTCGCCTTGGGGTCGATGGCCTCGAGCGCGGCGAAGGTGGCGATCGCTTTCGGACCCATACCGCTGCCGTGGTAGCGCTGGCCGGCGCGCCAGAGCAGCCCGCTGCGGCCGGACCAAGCGACGCAGGCTTCGATCGCCTCGCCATAGAGACCGGCGGCCTCTTTGCGCCGCAGCCAGAAGATCTCCGTCGCCCGCGCCTGCGCTTCGGTGGCTTGGCACCAGAGATCGCTGCCGCGCTCCAGCCGTGGGCGCAAAGCGGCGGCCTCGGCGATCGCGGCCTCGTGCTGATAGCTGGCGCGGAGCCGCTCCAGGCGCGCGACGGTGTCAGACGGGGACAGCGCACCCTCGCTTGGCGGGCAGGTCGCCAAGGCGGCCTTGGCTTGCTCCTCGGCCTTGGTCCCAGGGTGCAGGACCCGCACTCGGCGCCACAGCGCGGCCGCCTCACTGTCGCCGCCAGCTGCCGCTGTCGCCTTGGCGGCCTCGACGAGCACGCTGGGGTCTGGGCTCGAATCTGCCGCGATGGCGGCTCGGTAGGCCCCAGCGACCGTCACGGCGTCGGCGTCTGCCGCGGCGGAGCGCGCTCTTGCGATGCGCAGCAGCCACATCGCCTTGCCGACGTGCTTGGAGCCACCGGCGGCGTCGACATCGCTCAGCAACCGCGCCGCGCGACCGGGGTCACCGGCGGCGATCCAGGCGTCGCTGGCCCAAAGCGCGAGCGACGGGCAGAGCGCGGCGGCCTCTTCATCGCCGTCGACGGGGTTCAAGGCGGCCCGCGCCTCGGCCTCAAGGTCGGCGGCCGCACGCGCAGCATCACCTGCCCGGCTGCGGGCGACCAACTCCATCCAATAGGCGCGGCGATCGTCGCCGTCTGGCAGGCCGAGGGCGCGGGCCTGGCCGAGTCCCCGCGCGGCGTCGGCCCAGCGCCCATCGTCGAACGCGACGCGGCCAAAGGTGCCAGCGGCGACCGGGGCGACGACGCTCGGCTCGAGCCTGACGATGGCGGCCCGCAAGGCGCGGCGGCGGGCGGCAAGCACTTCGGCGCTGGCCAGCGCTGGCGCCGGCGCCAACGGCGGAAGCTCCTCTGGCGGTTTGGCCCTGGCGGCCGCCGCGGTCGACCGAGCGCCACCACCGTCGTCGTTTGGCCCCGGCGCGGCGGGGCTGACGCGGCTGCAGCCTAGCGTGGCCAGGAGCAGCGCGAAGGTCTGAGAATGCAGGCGGCGGTGGCCAGGGCGAGACGTGCGGCGCGTCCTAGGAGAGCGGCGCCACGAGGGCTCGGCTTGGCTGCCGCCGGCGGACGCCTTCGCATGCGGCGCAGCGTACTCTGCTGTGCTCGGCATCGGCTGAGCGCGCGAGGGCGGGGATGCGGTGATGGTCTGGGTCATGGCTGAGATCCTCGCATGCACTGGACGCTCGGCATTATTGCGCCCTGACGGCTAGCGGCGCGGCCAGCCATCACGGGCGCGTCTCATTGCTGCACGGCTGGATGCTGCTTCCAGTCCAAGATCGGCCATCCTCGCTGCCGCGCCACCCTGCGGAGCCGCGGATCGGGCTGCACGACCCTCGGCTGACCGACACGCTCGAGCATCGGCAGGTCGGTGAGCGAGTCGGTGTAGAAGGTCGATCGCTCGAGCTCAATGCCACGCTCGGCAGCGAAAGCTGTGGCGCGCAGCACCTTGCCGTGGCCGTAGCAGAGCGGCGCCTCGAAGTTGCCGTCGAGTTTGCCTTCGGCGTCGAGCGTGAAGCGGTTGGCCAACCAGTGGTCGAGGCCAAAGGCGGCGCAGGCGGCCTCGGCGAGGTAGCTAGAGCTGTTGGTCAGCAGCACGGTCGGCTCGCCCCTCGCGCGGTGCTCGGCGATGGCGGCGGCCGCGCCGGGAAGCAGCAAGTGAGCGACAGCGCTATCGAAAAATGCCTGCGTCCGCGCCCGGACCTCGGTGTCCGGCACGCCCTTGTAGTGCGACAAGGCCCGCAAGAAGGCCTCCTCGAGGTTGACCAGCGCGAAATGGTAGAGGCCGCCCCAGAGCACGGTCTGCGCCAGCTGTCGCCGCGAGATGCGGCCGTGCTGCCGCTCCCAGCGCGCGTAGAGGAGCCCGCTGTTCAGGGCGATGAGCGTGCGGTCGAGGTCGAAGAATGCTGCAGCCATATGACTGCGTACCGCACCGATCGCGAAGCGACAAGGCCAGCGAGGCCGCCAGGCGCTGCGACGCCGACCGTACCGGGCGGCTTTCGCTCCTTCGGCGAGCGCCTTACCCTGCGCCGCGGCGCCGCCCGCGCGTGGCGGCGACAGGAGGCGGCAGTGGCAATGACGTGGAGTTCCTCGGCCGAGCAGCCCGCCGACGATGCGCAGCCTGCGGTCGTCGCTTGGCGCGGCGATTTCGTCGAGGCGGTGCACCCGTTCTCAGCCGCCGCGGTCGACGCCAACGGACCACTCGGGCACATCGGAGCGCCGCTGCGCACCCCGATGCGCTCTGCCGCGAAGTCCCTTCAGCTCGAGGTCAGCCTCCGCCTGCTGCCATCGATCGCGCGCGACGCCCTGCTCGCCAACCCGGCCTTCCTCGCCATTGGCGCCGCCTCGCACTCGGCGTCAGCCCGACACTTGGCGGTGGTGGACGCCCTGATGGCGCAGCTCGGCGTCCGCGAGCCGGACTTGCGCTGCGGCAAGACCCGCCCCATCGACGACGCCGAGGCCGAGGCTTTGGTCCGCGGCGGCCGCAGCCACGACGCCCGCCACAACAATTGCTCCGGCAAGCACACGGTGATGGTGGCGGCGGCGCGCGCCCTGGCGGCCAGCGGCCAGGGTGAGGTCCGCGATTACCTGGACGCGGCGCACCCGCTGCAGTGCGCCATCGCCGCCCACGCCGAAGGGGCCGCCGGCGAGGCCCCTGGGCTCGCGGTCGACGGCTGTGGCGTGCCGACCTTCGTCTTGTCCTTGCCAGCGATCGCGCGCGCTTTCCAGCGGTTGGCGGCGGCAATGGCAGACGGCGAGGAGTCGGCGCCGTCGGCCTCGAGTCCCGAGCGTCGCGGCGCCGCGCCGCGCGAGACCGACCTGGCCGCGGCGATCGGCTGGGCGATGGCGCGCGAGCCGCTGCTGGTCTCCGGCCTCGGCCGCCTCGACCTCTTGCTGACACAGCAGGCAAACGAGCCCATCGCCGTCAAGATCGGCGCCCAGGGCGTGTTCTGCCTCGCCCTGCCCCGTCGGCGCCTCGGCATCGCCGTCAAGGTCGCCAGCGGCGTCACCGAGGCGCTGCCGACCGCGGTCCTGGCCGCGCTGGACGCCTTCGCGCCCGGCGCGATGCCCGCGCAACCGGCTGACTGGCCCTTCGCGACCCTGCGCAACGTCGTCGGCCGCGAGATTGGCGCCTACCGCTTGGCGGGCCGCGTGGTCGTCGGGCCGCCAGCCCCCTCGCGCTGACGCGCGGTCTCTGCCAGCAAGATGGCGGCGGTGGCGCTCACGTTCAGGCTCTCTACGGCGCCGCTGCCAGGCACCGCGACGCGATGATCGGCGGCCGCCACCAGCACAGGGTCCAGTCCGCGCTCTTCTGCGCCGAGCAGCCAGATCAGCGGCCGCCGCAGGTCGACGCGCCAAGGCGGCACCCCGTCGCTGGCGCTGGTCGCCAGGAGCATGCAGCCGGAGGCGCGCAGCTCCATCAGAAAGCGTTGCGGATCTGCGATCATCGCCAGCGGCACCGCCTCCAGTCCGCCCTCCGCGACGCGACGGGCCGCGGCAGAGGGGCGGGCGCTGCCGGGCCCGGCGCGCTGCAGGAGGATGTCGACGCCGAAGTGCGCGGCGCTGCGGGCGATCGCCCCGACGTTGTGCGGGTTGCCGACGCCGTCGAGGTAGAGCCCGAGCGGGCGCGCCGAACTGCGCAGGCGCTGGCGCGCCTCGTCATCGCCAAGCGGCGGCGCGGCGACGAAGTGGGCGACGACCCCCTGATGGCGATCGCTGGCGGCGGCGCGCTCGAGCTCGTCGTCGCTGACCAAGGCATAGGGCAGGCGGGCTTCGGCCATGCCGCGCATCACCAGCGCGAAACGCGGCGAGAGGTCGGATCGCAGGAGCAGCCGGCGCAGGGCCGCGGGGCGGGCAGCGAGCGCGGCTTCGACCGCTGCGACGCCGCAGATGGTGTCGAGCTCGGCGCGCTTGGACCCGGCGCCAGCGCGGCGGCGGCCGCTCTCATGGGCCGACCCGCGCTCTCGCGGCGGCGCAGCGCTGGAACGCGGCGAAGGCTTCGCTGGCGGACGCTGCCGAGGGTCATTCCCTGCCATCTCAGCGCTCCTCGGTGGCCGCCGCTGGCAGCCTCCTGCAAGAGGCCGCCCTGCCCGGCCAGCGGCGCGTCGGGCCCAGGACGCCGCCAGCCGCTCCAGGCCATGACACAGCCGCCGACGAGGTGCAAGATCGGGTCCGCGCGTCACGGCATCCCTGGCCGCACCAGCGCGGCGAAGTGGGAGGCGAACGTGGCGACGTGGGCCATCGGCGACGTGCAGGGCTGCAGCGCGACGCTGCTGCGGTTGCTCGACGCCATCGACGCCAGGCCGGGGCGCGACCGCGTCATCTTGGTCGGCGACCTCGTCAACCGCGGTCCGAACTCGCTCGCCGTGCTGCGACTCTGCCGCGACCAGCCGTCGCTGCTCCACGCGGTGCTCGGCAATCACGATCTGCACCTGCTGGGCCGCGCCATCGGCGCCCAACCGGCAGGCGGACGGGACACGATCGACGACATCCTGGCCGCTCCAGATCGGACGGACCTCTTGGCCTGGCTGCGTGAGCAGCCGCTCTTGCGCCGCGAGGGTCGCTTTCTGCTCGTCCATGCAGGGCTGTGGCCGACTTGGACCGTCGCCGAGGCCTTCGCGCTGGCGGCGGCAGCTGAGGAGCTGATCCGCAGCGATGACCTAACCTTCCATCGTCGCTTGCGAGAGAGCGCCCGCGATGACCCAGCGCTCGACGGCGCGGCGCGGGCTGCCGGCGTCGCGGCGGTCATGACGCGGATCCGGGCCCTGGACGCCACCTTGTCGCTGCATCGGTTCTCGGGTGACCTCGCGGATCTGCCGGCGGGCTGCCAGCCGTGGTTCGACCTGCGCCGGGCGCGGCTGGGCTCGCTGGCCGACGGCGACGTCATCATCACCGGCCACTGGGCCGCCCTCGGGCTGATGCGGAAGGCCGACCATTGGGCGATCGATGGCGGCTGCGTCTGGGGGCGCAGCTTGTGCGCGGTCTGCCTCGACGACGGCCGCTGGGTCGAGATCGACTGCATCGATGCGGTGCCCGCGCACCAAGGCCGTCGGGTGCCCTAGAGACGCGCTCCATGGGCCGCCGTAGGTGCCGCGCTGGACGCGGCTCAGGTGCGGAAGGGCCGCAGAAGCGACAAAGGCGCCGACAGGGGAGCGTCGAGCCCCCAACGACAAGGCGGCAAGAGAGGCGGTCCCCGTCACCGGTCGAGTCCCTGGCGAGGCCGTCGCCGCCCGACCGCCCTTGTCGCGCTACTTGCAGCCGGGATCGAGGATATGCTGGCAGGCGCCGAAGAGGCACAGGTCCTTGGTGCACTTGTTGCTGTCGTCGCACTGGCCGTCGCTCTCGCACTTCTCCAACACGCATCCTGGCTTCTGCGAGTGATAGCAGGCGCCTGTGCTGGCGACGCAGGCGTCGTTGGTGCAGGGGTTGAAGTCCTCGCACGAGATCGGCGTGATCTTGCACTTGCCGCCGATGCACTGGTCGGTGCTGCACTTGTTGTTGTCGTTGCACTCCGAGGCGCTCATGCAGGGCTGGTCGATCTTGCAGCCGCTGATGGGATAGAAGCTGCAGAGGCCGGTCACGCTCGAGCAAGAGTCGGTCGTGCATGCCTTGTTGTCGTTGCAGTCGGCCTGAGCCTTGCACTTGGGCGCGCTGGGATCGCAGTTGCCGATGGCGCTATTTTGGCACTTGCCGGTGGCAGCGTTGCAGACGTCGTAGGTGCATGGGTTGGCGTCATTGCAGTCGGCGGTCTGCTTACAGGCGTTGCTGCAGCCGGCGATGGGGGCGTAGACGCATTGTCCGCTCGCCGGGTTGCACTGGTCGTAGGTGCAGGCGTTGGCGTCGTTGCAGGCCTTGGGATAGGCGATGCAGGCGCCGCCGCTGCAGTAGCTCGAGACGCAGGCGTTGTTGTCTTCGCAGTCGGCCGCTGACTTGCAGCCAGCGCCGCAGTTCGGGATTTTCTGGAACAGGCACTTGCCGCTGAGCACGTCGCAGGCGTCAAAGGTGCAGGCGGTGCTGTCGTTGCAGACCAACGCAGAGAAAGCGCACTTGCCGTTGGCGCAGGCGTCCATCGTGCACGGGTTGTTGTCGTTGCAGGGCAGCTTGGCGTTGCTGCAGACCCCGACGCCGTCGGCGCCCAAGGTGCAGACGTCCTGCGTACATCCGTTCTTGTCGTCGCAGTCCTTGCCGGAGGCGCAGCCGACGCTACCGCAGCCTGGGATCGCCTTGTGTTGGCAGCTCGTCGTGCCGTCTGGGCCGACGATGCAGGTGTCCTTGGTGCATGCGTTCTTGTCGTCGCAGTTGGCGTCCTTCTGGCAGGCGCCTTGGCAGGCCGGGTCCTTGCTCGCGACGCAAGTGCCGATGACGCCGTCGATCTTGCACGTGTTCACGGTGCACTTGTCGCCGTCCTCACATGCGGCGTCGCTCTTGCATCCGATGGTGCAGCCGGGGACCGCCTGGACGAGGCAGACGCCGGCGCTGCACACCGCCTGCACACAGACCGCGCCCGGCTGCGGGCAGTCGCCGCTCGAGGTGCACTGCGGCGGCTGGCAATTCGGATCCTTGACGTGCTGGCACTGTTTCTGCGGGGCGAACGAGGTGGCGGCGCAGCTGTCTTTGGTGCAGGGGTCGTTGTCGGCGCACTGGGCGTCGGAGGTGCAGCCGCCGCCACAACCCGGGATGGGCGCGTTCTTGCAGGCGCCGGATGTGGCCCCGGGGGCGAGCTCGCAGGTGTCTTGCGTACAGGCGTCGTTGTCGGCGCACTGGCTGTCGGCGCTGCAGCCGCTGCCGCAGCCAGGGATGGCCTTGTAGACGCAGGCCCCGGTGGCGGCGTCGCAGGCGTCGCTGGTGCAAGCGTTGCCGTCGGAGCATGCCTTCTGCACGCCGAAGCAGGCCCCGATGAGACAGACGTCCTTGGCGGTGCAGGGGTTGCCGTCGTCGCAGGGCGCCGACGAAGGTGCGGCGGCGCAGCCCTGCTTGCTGTCGCACGTGTCAAGGGTGCACGGGTTGCCGTCGTCGCAGACCAGCTTGACGGTGGCCACGCAGTCGCCCTGGGTGCAGGAGCTCGCGGTCGAGCAGACGTCGCCGTCGTCACAGGCCTTGCCCTGCTTGAGCGGCTTCATGACGCAGCCGCCGGTCGCGGGATCGCAGAGAAAGGCCGCGCACTCCTTCGACTGTTTGCCGGCGCAGGGATCGACGCCAGGCGTGGCGAGGCACTGGCCTTGGACGCAGACCTGCTGGCCGCAGAGGTTGCCACCCCCGCAGTCGCTATTGACCTTGCAGGCGCAGCTGCCGGCGCCGCCGCCGCAGGTGCCGTCGCCCTGGCATGCCTCGCCTGTACTACAGGCGTTTCCGTCGTCGCAGGGCGCGCCAGGGGTGGCCGTGACCTCGCAGCCCTTGGCGCCGCAGGTCGTGACCGTGCAAGGGTTGTCGTCGTCGCAAAGCCCGGAGGCGGGCAGGTGGTCACAGCCCTTGCCGGCGGCGCAGTAGTCGATGGTGCAGGGGACGCCGTCATCGCAGGTCGCGGGGGTGCGCTTGCACTCTCCCTGCGCGCAGCCGGCGGCCTGTGTGCAAGGATCGCCGTCGTCGCAGGCGACGCTGGCGTCGGTGATTGGCAGGTGCTGGACGCTGCCATCGGCGGCGCAGAGGTCCTGGGTGCAGGGGTTGGCGTCGTCCGCCGCCCCGCCTGGCTGGCAAGCGCCGTCCTTGCACGCCGCGCCACATGGGGTGCTGGCGTCGCCGCAGGTCTGTCCGTTGGGCGCCTCGGCAAACACGCACTTGCCCAGCCCGTCGCAGATCGCGACTTGGCACTCGACCGGGACGAGGCCGTCGAGGCTGCAGGGTGCGCCCTTGGGCTGGGAGGCGACGTTGCAGACGCCGCCGTCGCAGCGTGGGCTCGCGCAGCCGGCGCCCAATTGCCCGGCGCCTGGGCAGTCGTCGTCTTCGACGCACGGCGTGCCCACACCGTCGGTCTTGGGATCGCTGTCGTCGTCAGGCGCGCCGTCGTGGCCGGTGTCGGTGCGGATGTCGGCTTCGACGCCGCCGTCGTGCTGGCCGTCCCGCTGGACATCGCCCGGCCCATCGACCGCGACGTCGCCGGTGCCGCACGCCGCTACCAGGGCGCAACTTGCGGCGCAGAGGAGCCACCACCCAGCCCTGGTCGCCCCGCCCCAGCGCATGGAGGGAAGCGCTGAGCCGCCAGAGGTCGTGCCCTCTACCCGACAAATCGCGTCGCGCATGACACCCCCACGGCACCCGGCCCCTCTTGCTGCGCCCGATCCTATCAGTTTTCGGGGCGCGTGTACGCCAAATTTGTTTGCGGCCGGCCCCACGGCGGGCGCGCTCCGAGGGCCGTCACGCGACGTGAGAGGGCAATACGGGCGGGCGTTGCGGGCGGCGCGGGCTGCGGAGGGACAAGCGGGCGCTGCGCCCAGCGGCTACGCTGCGGCGGCTACTCGCCGAAGAACGTGTCCATGTCTTCGAGGAGAAGGCGGGCCTTGCGCTGCTCGATCGTGTTCTCGGGGATGAGCTCAGGCGCAGTGGCGAGATCGAAGGCCAGCACGTTGTCGAGCAAGGACTTGAAGAGCGCCTTGTCCTTGACGCGGGTGCAGTACTGCTCAGCCATCAAGACCTTGGTGGCGAGGTATTGCGGCGAACCGGCAATCGACTTCTCAAAGTATTCTTTGCTCTTGAGCATGTCGCCGGACGGGAAAGGCACCTTGGTGTAGTAGGCGCCGAAGTAGC
>SXNM01000086.1 GCA_005777155.1 Pseudomonadota bacterium
GTCGAAGGGGATGTCTGGAGAGTCGTTGCGCGACATCGCCTTGCGCGCGGCGAGCGGCAGCAGGCGCGTGCGACCGGCGGCGCCAAAGCCGCTGGCGAGCGGCGCGGTCGTGGGCTCGCTGGGCTCCCAGCCGTCGACGAAGCGCTCGATCTGGCGCGGCTCATAGCGGCCGCTGCGGTTGCTGCTGACGCCACGGCCGCGGATCGCCGTCGGCACCGGCGGCGCGTCCTCTGCGCTCGTCGCCGCGGCGTCGTCTTCGGCTTCAATGTCGTCACTGGGTTCGCCGGCGGTGTCGCCGCCAGCGCGAGCGAAGGTGAAGCCACGGCCACCGATCTCCCGTTCGCTAGGAAAGTCATTGGGTTCAGTAGAGGTGGTGGCGATCTTCATCGAGGCGCAGCTTGGCATGACCTGAACAGGCGTTCAAGTCCTTGGAGGCGCGGGCCCTGGGGGTTCCGCCTCGGCAGGCCAAAACCGGACCGCACGGCAGCGCGCTGCGGGGCACGGGATGTCGGCGCCGCCGCCACGACGCCGCGGAGGCGCCGGCCCTCGCCCAGCCAGCAGGGGCCTTGCGTCACCACGCGACGCTGGCAAGGTGCGGCGGCGCCTAGCCTTCACTTTGCGAGGCGAGAGGAGCTGACGATGCGCGAGCTACCCGCGGGCTTCAGCGAGTCCGACCCGACGCGGGCTGCTTGGCTGGCGCGTTCGGCGCTTACGCAGGCGGAGGCCATCCGCAACGGCGAGACCACCAGCGCCGCGCTCACCGAGCTCTACCTCGACCGCATCGCCCGCCACGATGGCCGGGTCGGCGCCTTCGTCGACCTCTGCGCTGAAGCCGCCCGCAGGGAGGCCGCGGCCCGCGACCGAGCGCGCGCGGCGGGTGGTGATTTGCCGCCATTTCACGGCGTGCCGGTTGGCGTCAAGGACCTGCACTTCGCCCGCGGGCTCTACAACCGCCTCGGTTCGCGGGCGTACCGCTACCTCTACAGCCCCTTCGATGACCTCACCGTGCGCGCCCTGCGCCGCGCCGGCTTCGTCGTGCTCGGCAAGACCTCGACCTCCGAGCTGGCCCTGTTGCCTATCGTCGAGCCCGACATCCACCCGCCGACGCGCAACCCCTGGGATCTGCGTCGCAGCGCCGGTGGCTCGAGTGGCGGCGCGGCGGCGGCGGTGGCGGCGGGCCTGCTGCCGATCGCCCCGGGCAGCGATGGCGCTGGCTCGGTGCGCATCCCGGCGGCGCTGTGCGGCCTAGTCGGGCTCAAGCCGAGCCGCGGCGCCATCCCGACCCCGCACGCCGGCATCGATCGCCAAGGTCTGACGGCCATCGGCCCGATCGCGCGCACCATCGACGACGCCGCGGCGCTCGCCGACGCCCTGCGCGAGCCCAAGTCGCGCGCTGCGGCCAGCTGGCTGCAGCTCGCCCGTCGTCCGCCACCGCGCGGCTTGCGGGTCGGCCTGCTGCTCAGCGACGCCCTGGGCGGCGGCGTCGGCGCCGAGCAAGCGGCGGCGACGCGATCGGTCGCTGAGCGGCTGCAGGCCCTCGGCTGCACCGTGACGTCTCTGGCGCCGGTGGAGGTCGCGCTGGGCGAGTTCCTGCCGATCTACCAAAAGATTTTCGCCCGCACACCCGTGCTGCTGCCTAGCAAGCTGCAGGCGGTGACGCGTTGGTTTCGTGACGAGGGCGGCCGCCTGCGCGAGGCCGACGTCCAGCGCGCCTTCGACCGGCTCTGCACGACCGCCGAGGCCGCGATGGCGTCGGTCGACCTCGTGCTCTCGCCCACCGTCGGCCGCGGCCCGCCCGAGGTCGGCAGCTTCGCGCACCTGCCACCGGCGGCGTTGTTCTCGGCGGCGGCGCCGATCGGCGCCTTCACCGCGCCGTGGAACCTGACCGGCCGGCCGGCGCTCACCCTGCCGTGGGGCCGCGACTCGGAAGGCCTGCCGCTCGGCGTGCAGCTCGGTGGCCGCCACGGAGACGACGCCCTGCTGCTAGCGCTTGGCCGGCTGCTCGAAGCTGAGGCGCCCTGAAGGCGACGACCGCAAGGACCGCGACGACCGCAACAAGAACCGCCAGCCATTCCCCGGCGGCCCCCAAGACGGCGAGTCGATTCCGACGCCGAGTCGGCGACCTCGCAGCGCGGGCCGGTGGCCGGTGCCGGGGCCCTCAGGGCAGCAACGGCAACCCCTTGACCCCGACCTCGACGCGCACCAGACCACGTAGCTCGGGGGCCGTGAAGGGCGGAATCGCGAGCAAGGCTGCGTACATCGTCGTCTCGCCCAGCGGCCCGCGGCCGAACGCGACGTTGGCCAAGAGCGCCGACTTCTTGAACGCGACGAAGGGCACGAGCTTCGACTCGCCGGCGCGCAGCACCATGACCCGCGACTCGTCGATGGCGACGTTGGCGATGGTGTCGATGATGACGTAGAGGTTGCCGAGGGCGTCAAACGCCATGCCGTCGCCGAAGACGCCGAGCCCGCCCTCGACCAGCGTACGCGGGCCAAAGACACCGTCCTTGGCCGACAAGCGGAACAGCGACGCGAGGTTGGCGGTCACGGGCGGCTTCTTCTTGGCCTTTGGGCACAAGAGCGTCGTGTTCTCGGTGACGACGTAGAGGGTGTCGCCCTGAAAGGCGAAGCCATTGGGCCCGCCCTCGGTCAGCAGGTCGAAGGGCTCGATGTCCGTCACCTTTCCCGCCTTGGGATCGTAGTAGTAGAGCTCGCCCCGGCAGGGGTCCGAGAGCAGGACGCGGTCCGCGACGTCGACGGCGACGTCGTTGGGGCCATCGAGGGCGGCGCCTTCGACCACCGTGAGGTGCGTCTTGACCTTTCCGTCGGCGGCGATGGCGTGCAGGGCGCCGCCGACGGGGTCGGCGGTCCACAGCGTGCCCTGGCGGTCGTAGGCGAGGCCGTGGGCGCGCGGCAACGGGTCGCCCGAGAGCTTTCGCTTGCTGATCGAGATCTTGCCGTCGGCGCTCTGGCGCACCTCGATGACGGCGCCGTCGACTCCGAGCGCGATGGTGCCGTCGGCGGCGATCGCGAGGTCCTCGGTCGTGCTGGTGATGCCCTCGGCGAGCAAGAAGGCGTGCACGTCGGCGAAGGGTTGCGGTACGACGGGCGCCGCCACCTCGGCCGTGAGCGCCAGCTGCGAATCCGGCGCGCCCTTCGCCGAGAGCGTCTGGCGGATCGGCGCTGGCCCGAGGGTCCAGACCACCTTGGCGCCGGCCTCTGGCACCGTCAGGGACGCCGGCGCGACGCTGCCGCCACCGACGGCCACGAGCTCTACGTCAGCGCCGCCACCTTCGTAGGCGCAGGCCGTGCCGCTGCGGCGGACCTGGACCTCGATGGCGCTGCCGGCGTAGGTCGGGGCGATGGCAGGCGCGCTCAGCGTGAACGTCGGCTGGGCAGTGCAGGTGGCCTCCTCACTCTCGCAGGCGAGGGCGAGGGCGACAGAGGCGAGGGCGACAAAGTCGAGGCAGGCGCAGGGAAAGGCACGGGCGGCGGCGGTCATCAGAGCTCCGGTGGGCCATCGGCGCGGTGGGCGCGACCATGGCGCCGCCGAGCTGCGCCCTCGCCCATCCGCCCAAGGCGGCGATGGCGGCTGTCTACCATAAGCCGCGCTGGCGTGGGGAGCGCAGGACCTTGGCTCCAGGGCTGGCAAGCTCAGCGCCGCGGCGCGCCTTGCCACCTCGGTACGCCTGAACCTGCACCGGAGCTCCCCATGACGACCAGCGTGACCCGTTGCCCCTGGTGTGGCAGCGAACCGGCCTATGTCCGCTACCACGATGAGGAGTGGGGCGTGCCGGTTCACGACGATCGAGTCCTCTTCGAGTTCTTGGTGCTGGAATCGGCGCAGGCGGGCCTGTCGTGGTGGACGATTCTCCGCAAGCGCGAGAACTACCGTCGCGCGTTCATGGACTTCGACCCGCAGGCGGTCGCCGGCTTTGACGACGCCGACCGGGCCCGGCTGTTGGCAGAAGCCGGCATCGTCCGCAACCGCGCAAAGATCGACGCCGCGATTGGCAACGCGGCGTCATTCATCGCCATCCAGGCGGAGTTTGGCAGCTTCGCCGCCTACCAGTGGCGCTTCAGCGACGGGCGCGTCGTCCAAGGCGAGCGGCGGACCCTGGCCGACGTCCCCGCCACGACGCCGCTGGCGGAGGCGATGGCCAAGGATTTGCGCCGGCGCGGTTTTCGCTTCCTCGGCCCCACGGTCATCTACGCCCACCTGCAGGCCACCGGGGTCGTCAACGACCACCTGCTCGACTGCTTCCGCCACGACGCATGCGGCTAGGCGGTTGACCTCGGCGGGGCCGGCGTCGATCCTCCGCAGCGAGGAGGGCAGCCGTGCAGAGCGCAGCCGCAGGGTCGAGCGTACCGCCGCCCCCAGCCGCCACCAGGGCCGCGCCGCCGCTCTATGGCACGCTGCGGCTGCTCGTCCGCAGCCTGCTGGCGGTGTTCTTTCGTCGCGTGCGCGTCACGGGCGACGAGCACTTGCCGGCGACCGGGCCGGTGATTCTGGTCGGCAACCACCCAAATTCGCTGCTAGACCCGGCGCTGCTGCTCGCCACCGTCGAGCGTCCGGTCGCCTTCGCCGCCAAAGACGCGCTCTTTCGCAGCGCGCTGCTGCGGCCGATCTTGCGCGGCGTCGGGGCGGAGCCGATCCGCCGGCGTGTCGACGCCGACGGCGCTGAGGCGGCCGCCGCAGCAAGCGAGGCAGCGGCCACCGCGGCGCAGCCGGTCGACAACCAAGACGCCTTCGCGGCGATGGCAGCGCACCTCAGCGGCGGCGGGGCCATCGGCATCTTCCCGGAGGGCTGTAGCCACGACGAGGCGCAGCTGCTGCCGCTCAAGACTGGGGCGGCGCGCATCGCGCTCGGCGCCTTGCAGGCCGAGGCGCCGGTGCAGATCGTGCCGGTGGGCCTCAACTACCTGCGAGCGCGGCGCTTTCGCAGCAGCGTCCTGGTGCGCTTTGGGCCGCCCCTGCGCCTCGACGCCGCCCTGCTCGCGAGCGCCACCGCCGACCCGCGGGCGGCGGCGCGGACCCTGACGGCCCAGATCGACCTCAGCATTCGGGCGCTGACGATTCAGTCCGACGACTGGGCGACGCTGCGCGTCCTCGAGACGGTGCGCCGCCTCTACCAGCCGCCGGGGCTCTCGCTGGAGGCCCGGGTCGAGCTGCAGCGCCGCTTCGCCGCCGGCTATGCGCGAGTGGCAGAGCAGCCCGAGGTCAAGCGCCTCTTCGCGGCGGTCGCCCGCTTCCGCGAGCGGCTCGACGCCCTCGACCTCAACGAGCGCGACCTGCAGCGGCGCTTTGACGGCGCGACCATCGTCGCCCGCTTTTGGCGGCGCACCGGCCCGGCGTTGCTGTGGCTGCCGCTGGCCTTGCCCGGTCTGCTGCTCCACGGCCCCGCCGCCATCGCGACCGGGCTGCTGGCCGGCCGCCTGACGCCTCGCCGCGACGTCATCGCCACCTCGTCGCTGTTCATCGGCGTCGCGCTCTTGCTGCTGACGTGGGCGGCGGTGGCAGGGCTGTTGGTGCATCGCTTGGGCCCGACGGCGTTGCTCTGGCTGCCGCTGCTGCCGGCCTCGGGCTGGGCGGGGCTGCGGCTGATGGAGCGCTACGCGGACGCCCGTGAGCTCTTGGCCTCGGTGTGGAGCCTCCTGCGCTTTCGCAAGGAGATCGAGGCGCTGCACCGCGAGTGCCGGCGCTTGGAGGCGGCGGTGGTGGCGGCGGTGGTCAAGAACCTGCCGCCAGACCTCGAGCCGCTCTTCCTGCAAGCGCGCCTGGAGCAGCTCGGCGACCTGCCGACCGGCGATGGCGACTGGGATGGCCGCGACAGCGAGGTGGCGGTGGCGGCAATGGACGCCGCTGGCGTCGACTCGGCGCACGAGAACGAATTCCTCGGCGCCTTCGCGGAGCTGCTGGCCAAGGAGATCGAGTGAACCCTGCCGACGACGGTCGCCCGCCGGTGGTCCTGCTGCACGGCCTCGCCCGCACCCACCTGTCGATGGCGGGGCTCGGCCGGACCTTGCGTCGCCACGGCCACCAGACCTGGGCCAGGACCTACCCATCGCGCCGACACAGCGTCGAAGCCTCGGCGGAGCAGATCGCCGACCAGTTGCTCCACGATCACGGGGACATCGCCTTCGACGCCGTGACCCACTCCCTCGGCGGCGTGTTGGTCCGGCAGATGGCGGCGCGGGTCCGCTTTCGCCGGGTCGTGATGTTGGCGCCGCCCAACGCCGGCAGCGACCTCGCCCGCGCCCTCGGCGACTTCGGCCCATTCGCCTGGCTCTATGGCCCGGCGGGGTCAGACGTCCAGCGGCTGCAGGCCCACGGCCACGCCCTGCAGGCCGAGGTTGCCGTCATCGCCGGCACGCGCGCGCCGAGCCTCGGCAACCCGATCAGCTGGCTCTCGGCGTCGCTCGGCGTGTTTGGCGAAGACCGCGCCAACGACGGCACGGTCGCGGTCGACGAGACCCACCTGCCGGGCATGGTCGATTTTTGCGCCGTGGACGCCAGTCACACCTGGATCATGAACGATCCGAGGGTCCAAGCGATGGTGCTGCGCTTCCTGGCGGCGGGTACTGTGCGTCCACCGACCGAGCAGGCGCCGGCGCGGCAGCCCGGGCCGGACGCCGCCGCCACAACGTCGCGTTGAAGAGCTGCTCCGCCACCTCGAAGCGCGCCTCAATCGCCGCCAGCAACGGGCCGGCGTTGGCGAGCTGTGTGGTCGAATCGAGCGACTCCAGCACGTGCATGTCGTCGCGGTAGACGACGATCCAGTCGATGGCGTCGAGCCTGCCGACCAGCTCCGCGATGGCGGCCGAGCGCGCAGGCTCCGGCAGGACCGCGACCAGCGGATAGTCGTAGAGCCAGCGGCTGCCGGGACGCAGACCGGACTCGAGGTAAAGGCCGGGCTCGAATCCAATCACCAGCAGCCGATCCTGTGGCGACGCGAGCTGGCCCAGCCGCAGGCCGATCGCCGTCACCTGGAGCGCCGAGAAGTGGCTTGGCGTGTCGACATAGCGCGCCAGCATGGCGACGTGGCCGCCGGGCGCCAGCCGCCGCCACCACGCCGCCCCTGACATCGCGAGGGAAGGCAGGCAGAGCGAGACCAGCGCCAGCCCGAGCAGCCAACGCCGCCGCCGCGAGGGCGCAGCGCGGGCCATCGCCGCCGCGACCAGTGGGCCAGCCATGGCGGCCAGCGGCAGCATGACCGGGATCATGTGGTGCTTCCAGAGCTTGCCCTGGATGAACGTCTGCAGCAGCGCCGCCGCCAGCAGCAGAGGGAGCAGCCAACGCGGCATCACAGCGGCGCCCGGGGGCACGGTTCGGCGCAGCGCCGCGAGCTCGATGGCGCCACCGATGGCGCCACCGACCACCACCAGCGGCAGCGAGAGCCCAAGGTGCCGCGCCGCCAACAGGGTCTGCTCCAGGAGGTCAGCCGCACCGAGCCGGGAGACGCCGGCATGCAGCAGGTTGAAACGCACGACAGCGTCGAACATCGGCGCCAGCGCCCCGGTCGCCGCCGCCAGCAGGCCGAGGGCGAGGGCGGGCGCGGCGATGCCGAGGTGTAAACGCAGCACCCCCGCTGGCCCGGCCGCCCACAGCGCCCACAGCGCCCAGAGTGGCCAGAGGCCGATGTACGTGAACTTGAGCGTCAAAGCGGCGGTCAACGCGGCCCCGGCGGCGGCCCAGCGTTGGCGAACGCCGGCGAAGAGGGCCGCGGCGACGGCGAGGTCCTGCAGCACCTCAGGTTGCAAGCGCGTCCACCAGCCGCCGAACACCTCCGAGCGGCCAGCGAGCAGGTAGAGCCCGGCAACCAGCGGCCCCTGCCAGGAGGGCCCCGGCCGGCCCAAAGTCACAGCCTGACCGAGCAGCCAAGCGGTCAGCAGGGCAGCGAGCACGTCGAGGACGCCGAGGGCCCAGCCGGCGCCGCCATCGAGCAGGTGCGCGGCCGCAAAGGCGAAGAGGACGCCGGGCGGCTTGTGCTCGAACAGGTCGCGGTAAGGGAGTAGGCCCTGCCAGACCTCGCGGCCAAGCACGGCGAAGATCTGCTGGTCGCGGCCATTGGGCTCCAGGATCCGAATCAGCAGCGGCAGCCCGAGCAGGCTCGCAAAGGCGTACGAGCGCGCGTTCGCGGTGACGGGCGGCGCGTCTCTGGCCGGCGGCGCTGCGATGATACCCTCCCTGGCGCGGCCGGGCGCTGGCCGTCGCGGCTCAGTGGGTGGCGAGCGCGGCGGGGCCGGCGAAAAAGCAGTGGGCGAACTGGCTCGTCACGGCGGCGGTCAGCGCCTGCAGATCGGCCTCGGTGGAGCGTCGGCTGGCGTGTCGCCCGAGGGCTAGCACCGCCAGGCCATGCGCGATCGACCAGGCGCCGATGCGCGTCGTGTCGGCGATCCCAGGCGCCACCTTGCCACGGGCGACGGCGTCGTCGACCACGCCGGCGAGGACGCCCCACGCCGCGGCCCGCGACGCCTCCAGCGCTGCGTCGCTTTGCTGGAGCAGATCGCCGCGAAACATCAGCTCAAAGGTCGCCGGCCGCGCCAAGGCGAAGCCGACGTAGGCGGTGCCGACGGCGGTCAGCGCCGACTCGGGGTCGGTGGTCGCGGCCACAGCGTGGCGCATCGACGCCGCGAGCTCGGCATAGCCGCAGCTGGCGAAGGCGGTCAGCATCCCAGCGCGATCGCCGAACACTGCGGCGGGCGCGGCGTGCGAGTATCCAGCGCGGCGGGCGATGCCGCGCAGCGAGATGGACCCAACGCCGAACTGCTCAAGCTCCTCCCCGACGGCGGCCAGCAAGGCATGTCGTGAATTCGCGCGACCCAATCGACCTCCGTGCACCCGCAAGGCGCCTCACCATCGTCGATGCTGACTCCGACGGCGCGGATTTGCAACCTATCGTGCCGATTGGCGACGCGCGAGCGAGGGGGGCCTGGCGCCTGGACCGGAGGCGGCTGCCCCACCCCGTCGTGCCAGCAGCGAGCGCCAGAGCGAAACGCTGCACGCCGGCGCCGGCTGCGCCGCCGAGCGCAGATGTCACCCACCGAAGCGCGCCAAGCCATCGCCGCGACGGGTCCGCGCGGCGCGGGCCGGCGGGGGATCAGGCTGGCAGCGTCGTTGGGAGTGAGTTCCCGCGCGGGAACTCCGGACGCCTGGCTAGCCACCCACCCGCGCCCGCAGCGGCTCAATCCACCCCGCCAGCGCTGCTGCGCCGCCTCGGCCCGGTCGAGCAGCGCCTGCGCGGCCTCGCCGTCGAGTTCGGCGTCGTCTGGTGCGGCGGCGCGCAACGTCGCCACGGCGCGTTCGACCTTGGCAAAGCGCTTGAGTTGCGGTGGCAGCGGCGGACGTCCGAGCCGCGGCGCGTCACTGGGTCGCGCAGGTTCCACGCGCTCAATCTCGGCCTCGAGCGTGGCAACGGTCCAGGCCTCAGCGACGGCGCGGAGAGCGAGGTGCTGCTGCTGCGCGGCGTCGGCCACGTGGACCAGGCGCTTGAGGTGCGTCAGCGTCAGGCCGGCGGCGGCGTCACCGTGCTGGCGCGTGAAGGCGTCGATGGCGATTTCCGGCGACGCGGGTGTCTTTTTAGGTGGGGGCAGTACAGACCGCAGCGCCCCGCCGGACCTTCCATCGACCGCGCGACGGCGATGCGGCGCCGCCTATTCGCGGTGTCAAGCTCCGGCTTCACACGACTTAGACGCAAGAGTCTCGCCCATCCCCAGCCACCGAAAGCCAGCCGCGACCGTTGCACCGGCCCGCCCCAGCAGCTACGGTCCGGGCGCCCGCAGTCACCGAGGGAGCGAGGTCATGGACGCACCGAACATCGAGGGCAGCCCCGGGGCCCGCCGCCTGCCGGCCGAGTGGGAGCCACAAGACGGCGTGCTCCTGACCTGGCCGCACGCCGACAGCGACTGGGCGCCGATCCTCGCCGAGGTAGAGCCGGTCTTCGTCGAGATCGCCGTCGCCATCGCGCGCAGTGAGCGCCTCGTCGTCGCCTGTCACGATGGGGCGCTGCAGGCGCGGGTCGAGGCCCTGCTGCGCGCCGCCGGCGTCGACGCCGGAGCCGCCGCCGACGCCCACGCCCGGCTCTTCTGCGTGCCGAGCGACGACACCTGGGCCCGCGACCACGGGCCGATCTGCGTGACGGACGGCGGCGCGGCGCCCCTGCCGCTCTCGTTCCGCTTCCGCGGCTGGGGCGGCAAATTCCCTGCCGAGCGCGACGACGCCATCACCGGCGCCCTGTCCGCGCTCGGCGCCTTCGCCCGCGACGCCCGGCGCCTCGAGCTCGAGCTGGAGGGCGGGGCCATCGAGAGCGACGGCCGCGGCACGCTGCTCACCACCCGCTCCTGCGTCCTGAACGCCAACCGCAACGACGGCGGCATCCGCCTAGCCGACGCCGAGCGCGCCTTCGCCCAGCAATTCGGCGCTCATCGCGTGCTCTGGCTCAGCCACGGCCACCTCGAGGGCGACGACACCGACAGTCACATCGACACCCTGGTCCGCTTGGCGCCCGGCGCCGACGGCCGCGGCGAGACGCTGGTCTACCAGGGCTGCGACGACGCCGACGACCCGCACCACGCCGACCTCAGCGCCATGCGCGACGAGCTGAGGGCGCTGCGGACGGCGACAGGCACGCCCTACACGCTGCTCGCCTTGCCCTGGCCGCAAGCGCAGCATGACGACGTCGGCGAGCGGCTCCCAGCGACCTACGCCAACTACTTGATTCTGAATGACGCGGTGCTGGTCCCGACCTACGACGACCCGGCGGACGCCGCCGCGCTGCAGGTCGTGGCGATGGCGCACCCGGGCCGGGCGATCCTCGGCATCGACTGCCGCTGGCTGAGCTGGCAGCACGGCAGCCTGCACTGCGTCACCATGCAGCTGCCGCGCGGCAGCCTGCGCCGCGGAGGGGAGCGATGACGACGACACTGGCGGTCGCCTTGGTCCAGCAGGCCTGCGGCGACGATCCGAAGGCCAACCTGCGCGCTACGATGGACCGCGTCCGCCTCGCCGCGGCCGAGGGCGCAGGCCTCATCGTGCTGCAAGAGCTGCACCGCTCCCGCTACTTCTGCCAGACCGAGGACGTGGCCGCCTTCGACCTCGCCGAGCCCATCCCCGGCCCGACCAGCGACGCCCTGGCCGCCCTCGCCGCCGAGCTGTCGGTGGTGATCATCGCCTCGCTGTTCGAGCGCCGCGCCGCCGGCCTGTACCACAACACAGCCGTCGTCTTTGACGCCGATGGCCGCTTGGCGGGCCGCTACCGCA
>SXNM01000087.1 GCA_005777155.1 Pseudomonadota bacterium
CAGAGTCTCCAGTCCTGCCATTAGACGATCCCCGAGACGAACCCTGAGCCAGCCTGCGGCTTTCGCCGTGGGTGGCCCGTCGGCCAAGCCGACTCGCCGCGAGGGCGCCATTGCAACCGATGGACCGCCGGCGGCCGCGCTGCGACGTCGTAGACGCCGCGCGCACCCGTCGGCGGACCCGGTCGGGGTCCGTGCTCGCCTCGGTCCCCGGTCAGGTAGGCCTTGGCGAGCGTGACGACTGTCTGGCGTGGGGCGACCATGAACCCGAACTGCTTGCCCAAGGGCAGATGCCCCGGTCGGCGTCGGTGGCCGTGGGGACGCACGGTCCCCGTCCACGGACGCGCCTTCTAGCGAGCCGGCGCGGCCGCGTCAAGACCCGCGTCGCTGCTTCCTGTGGCCGACCCCGACTTTGCCACGGGCGACCCTGCCGTTGCCGTCACAGCTCTGGGCAGCGGCATCGCCCTGAGCGCGCTTGGCAGAAGAGCTGGGCTCGCGGGCGGCGACGCGGCAGTGGCCAGCGCCCCCGGCGAGGGTGAGACGCGCGCCACCGTTGCAGGGCGCGCGAGCGGAGGCGACGTGACGGCGATCGGCGCGCTCGGCGCGATCGCGGCGGCCGCAGCGGGCACGGTGGGGACGGTCTGCGCGCCCGGGGTGGCCAGGGCGGTCGGCGCGCTCGCGGAGGCTGGCGCGGCTGGCGCTGTCAGCGCTGCGACGGACGTCGGTGGCGCGGCCTCCGCTCCAGGCGTCGCGGCACCAGGCGCACTCGACGAGTCGGGGACCAGACGCTGCGAGAGGGCGTTGATCAGGGCCTCACGACCCAAAGTGCACGCCTTGAGGTGCCACCGCTCGCGGTTTACCGCTACCGCCGCCACAGCCACCGTCGGCTGATCGGCCGGCGCCACAGCCAAGAACCAGCTCACCAGCCGGCCATCGCCGTCCACCGTCGGATCGCCGTAGTCGTCGATGTGCGTCTCAAATGACGCCACCCGCACGCCGCCGAGGGCGTCAGGCCAGGCCTCGCCAGCGCAGCCGACCGTCAGCTCGGCGCCGTCGCGGGTCATCATGGCCGTGATCTGACGCGCGACCGCCGGCGGCACCCCGACGCCAAGCCGCATCGGTTTGCGCCCAAGGCCCCGCTGCAGCGAGTCCCCTGCCACCAGCACCGGCCGCAGTGGCTCGCCGTTGTGGCCCAAAGTCGCCGCCAGCACCGCGGCGTGGAGCGGAGACAGGGTTGCCTCACCCAGTCCCGCCGCAGCCCGCCGCAGGCCGCGCTCGTGGGCTCCGATCGTAAAGCCGCTGGCCTCGACGTCGACATCGAAAGGCAGGCTGGCGCCGAAGCCGAGGTCTTCCGCCACCGAGAGGAGACCACCGGCGGTCAGATGCTGGACGCCAAACTCACCGAGGCAGCCCCGCGTCTGCGTCCCACGCCGCAGCACTTGGTCGAGCCGGCATGACGGCCTGGGCGCGCCGAGCGTGCCCGGGTCGTCGCCGAGTTGCACCTGCGCGGTCGGTGGCAGGCCCGCCTCTAGCGCCGCCGCGACAGTGGCAATGCCGAGCGTGGCGCCGGCCGGAAGGGTGCTGCGCAGAAGCCCCTTGTCAGCGCCGAGGGCGTCGTTTGGCTCGCGCTTCTCGGCCCAAGCCCGGACCGCGAACGTGGCGGCGTCGAGCACGATCACGCCGGCGTAGGGCACGCGGCTGGTGCGAAGTCGCTTTTCAAGAGGCCGCTGCAGCGCCGGCGTCAGGGTCAACGTCAGGTGGCTGCCATCGGCGCGGACGAGCACCGCCTCGCCGTTGAGCTCGCGCCAGGCCTCGCCGATAACGCCTGCCGGCAGCTTCGGCACCTCGAGCTGGTCGGTGCGCGTCGCCGGGGGGCCGAGCGGCGCATCGTCACCGGCGCTCGCCGACGTCGCGGGCGGGGCAGGGGCGAGACCAGGGGCCTGCAACATCGCCACGCGCAACGGGCGGGCCGGGCCGACCTCGATCTCGGCCGAGCGCCAGATCCAGACCAGCAGCGCGATCAGCGTCAGCGCGCCGACCACCAGCAGCAACGCGATGTCAGGCTCGGTCTGTCGGACAGAAGGCGGTAGCTTCGGGGCGGTGCGCGACACAGCGAATTCTCCTGCAGTGGGGCCAAGCGCGACCCACCGCGAGTATCGACCGGGGCCTGGTTCGGGCAAGAAATCTGGCCTCTTCTACCGCCAAACGCCGGCGCGCCTGGACGCCGACGGCGGCATCGCGCATCGTCTGATCGCTGGGCGGTGCCTCAGCCTCGACGTCGTCCGGAGGAAGCATGTCGCCCGCGGCCCTCAATCCCACAGCGACGCCCGCCGCCGCGCCCGCCAGCGACCCCGCGCTGCATGCCCGCATTGAGAAGGCCCGCGCGCTGGCGGTGCGCTTCCCCGATCGGGCACCGCCGCACTTTTCGCTCGGGCGTGCCCTCCAGGACGCCGGCGCCTGGGCCGAGGCGCTGACGCATTACCGGCGCGCCGCAGCGCTGCAACCGGACCTCATGATGGCCCACCTGCACGCCGCCGAGTGCGCCCTCGCGCTCGGCGATGCGAGCCTCGCCCGCGTCGACGCCGAGGCGGCGCAGCGCTTGGCGCGACAGCAGGGCCACAGCGGGCCCCTGGTAGAAGCGACGTCGCTGCTCGAGGCGATCGACGACCTCGACGACTAAGTCAATGCTCAAGCCCGGGAGCCTCCGCGAATGCGGCCCCTCCGTGGCGACAAGCCTCTGTAAGACAAGCAAGAATCAAGCTGCGGCGCGGCGCCCGCGGTCACTTTGGCTGCGGCCTCGAGCCCTCTTCGCCCGACCCCTTGACGCCTTGGCCCAACCCTGGCAAGGTCTTGCTCCTCTGTCGCGGGGTGGA